>DASVDU010000070.1:0-8336 GCA_036380915.1 Hyphomicrobiaceae bacterium
CCCGCTCGTGCGCGGCATCCGCCACAAACCGGCCGCGGCGCCTTCGCCGGACAGGATCGAGAAGGGGGCGGCAGGCTCCATGTCCGATCCTGCCTGGCGGCGCGGCTATGGAATGCTCGCCCGCCACGGCTTCCATTACGAGCTGCAGGCGCCCTGGTGGCACGTCGACGAGCTGCTCGACCTCATTGCCGCTTATCCTGAGACGCCGGTGGTCATCAACCACACCTTCCTGCCGGCGGATCGCAGCCCCGAGGGAATCGGCGGATGGCGGGCGGCGCTCAAGCGGGCGGCATCGGCCCCACAGGTAGCGATCAAGATCTCCGGGATCGGCCTCAAGAACCGGCCCTGGACGCTGGAGGACAACCGCGCAATCATCCGCGAGACGATCGAGATCTTCGGCCCCGATCGGTGTCTCTTCGCCTCCAATTTCCCGGTCGACGGCTTGTGCGGCAGCTTCGATACCATCTATTCAGGCTACAAGCAGGCCACGGCGGACCTCCCCCGCGCGGACCGGCTCAAGCTCTTTCACGACAATGCCATCCGCGTCTTTCGGCTCTCGATACCGACGCTCGCCTGACGGATTGAAACAGCACATGCGCATCATCGACTTGACCATGCCCATCATCACCGATCACGTCCGCTGGAAAGCCGAGCGGACGGTGGCGGGGGATACGACCAAAGGCGATCTCTTCCAGGTGACCACCCTCAAGGTCTCCTGCCATTCCTTCACCCACGTCGATGCACGGCGGCACTATTTCGGCGATGGCGCAACCATCGAGGCAACGCCGCTGGAGGACGTCGTCGGCGATGCCGCCGTGATCGATCTGATGGACATCGAGCCCAACGAGGCGGTCGGGCCGGAGAAGCTGGACCGGCGATTCGGCCATGTCCGTCCCGGCGACATGGTCCTGTTGAAGTCGGGCTGGGATCAGAAGAGGTCGTTCAGGACCAAGGAATTCTGGTTGGATGCGCCCTATCTCACGCGAGAAGCTGCGCTCTATCTGAAAGAGAAGGGTATCCGCACCATCGCCTACGATTTCCCGCAGGATTACGTCATCCGTCTGCTGCTGCACGGCGAGGTTCGCCCGATCGAGGAGCATGTGACGCACGACATCCTGCTGCGTGCCGGCGTGAACATGATCGAATACGTGGTCAACACCAGCGCGATCACTGCCGAGCGCGTGCTGCTTTCGGCCGCCCCGATCAAGATCCCGGGCGCCGACGGCGCGCCAGCCCGCGTCTATGCCATCGAGGGCCGGTGACAGGTCACGTCATAATTGCGCCGGAGCAGGCGGCCGACATCGCAGCGATCCGCGCCATCCATACCGCCGCCTTCGGGCAGCCTGCCGAGGCCGATCTGGTCGATGCTCTGCGGCAGGGCGGCTGGGCTGAAATCTCGCTCGTGGCGAAGGGCCTGAAGGAAGCCCTTGGGCACGTGCTGTTCAGCCGACTCGAGGCATCCATGCGCGCCGTTGCGCTTGCGCCGCTGGCAGTCTTGCCCGACCGGCAGGGGTCCGGGATCGGCAGCGCGCTGGTCTACGATGGCTTGAGATCTGCGGCTGAGCAGGGCTGGGAGGCTGTCTTCGTTCTCGGCGATCCGGCCTATTACGAGCGGTTCGGGTTCAGCCGGGAAGCGGCACGCGGATACGACAGCATCTATGCGGGCGATAACTTCATGATGCTCGAGCTGCGACCCGGGTCCGCGCGCCCGGGGGCCATTCGCTATCCACCGCCGTTCGCCGGTCTCGAATAGTGATTGCCTCACTTCCCCTTGTGGAACGTATGCCAGGTCCCGTCGGCGCCGATGGCGAGGCGCCACCACTGCCAGCGGTTGGCTTCGCGCATGGCCTTCGCTTCGGCCGGGCTGACGAGACGGTAGAGCGCGACCTCCTGCTGGGGTGTCAGCTTCGACAGATCGGCTTCGGCCAGTCCGGGCCAGACGTAGACGAGATTGTTCTCGATATCGTCGCCGATCGGCAGGGCCGTGGGGGAGCATTCGAGGATCTCGCCCAACGCGGCGAGGATCTCGCGGCCCTCGCCGTCCCCGGAGATCTTCTTCCAGTAGGCGATCGGGTCCTCGACTGGCTCGTCGGCAACGTGAGGGGGAAGCTCGTTCCACTCGAGGGCCACCCGCAGCTCCTCGATGTCGCCACTATGAACCGCGGCGAGGATCGCCTCGCGCATCTCCTGGACGGGTCGAGGCAGGGGAGGGGGTGCTTCGGTCCCGGCGGCACAACCGACAGCCTCGGAGGGCGCGGTTTCAGCTTGCGCCATGAGGACGCCTAACGGCGCTAACCATTGGACAATACAGGTCAGCGAAACTACCAATAAGTAATCGCGAAAAGTGATTTGGGCGCGTAACCAACCCATAAGGAGAGCTCCGTTGCTGCGCACTGGCATGCGCGAAGTTCAAATGGGCTTGACGTTTTCCGTCAATGCCGCGCGCCGGCTTGTGCCGAGCAGGGCAAGAGTCGTTTCCGTCGCCACCAACGCCGGAGCGGGCGTGCCGACCGACTGATGCAGTTCATACCAAATCCGCTCATCATCCCCATCGGCCTCCTCATAGGTGTCCTTGTGTCTGCGCCCGTCGGGCCGGTGAACGTGCTCTGCATCCAGCGTGCGATCGAAAGGGGCTTCTGGGGCGGTGTCGCGGCGGGGACAGGCGCGGTGCTGGGAGACGGGCTGATCGCCTTCTGCGCGGCGCTCGGCGTCGGAGCGATCTCGGGCGCCATCACCGATTACCGGAACGCCATTCAGTTCGTCGGCGGGCTGGCGCTTATCGGGTTCGGGGTGAAGCTCTATATTACCCGCCCGCGCGTCATCACCGGCAGCGACTCGGATGAGCCGCATTCGCTCTCCGAATTCCTGCGGGACACACCAAAGACGTTCTTCCTGACCATCACCAATCCCGGCGCAGTGCTCGGCCTCTTTGCCATCTTCGGCGGCGTCTCCAGCTTCGTCGAGGTCAAGTCGACCATCGATGCCATCACGATGGTGGCCGCCATCATCGCAGGCAGCCTTGGCTGGTGGATCCTGCTGTCTTCGCTGATCGGGCGCATACGGCACAAGTTTGCGTATGCCCGCATCGTGCAGATCAACCGAATTGCTGGCGCGCTGCTGTTCGGCTTCGGCGCGGTCCTGGTCGGTGAGCTCGTGCTGCAGGCAGCCGGCATGCTGGCAGAGACGGCCTACAGCCTCATCGCTACTGCCTAGTCCCGCAAATCGTGAATTCGCCCTGGCGCACGCGGGCATCGAGCCCCCGCGCCAGATTGGCGACGGCATCCTCCCCAAATGTCGAAACCAGGTCGGTGAGAGCCGTAAATAGCGCTGCGTAGGCCATGAGCTCAGGCGCGATACCCTGGTCGGCTCCCTCGTCCCAGGCCTCCAGTATGATGCTCAGCGCCTTGAAGCTGTCGCTCTTGTTCTCTCCGCAGAACGTCTGCATGATTGCTCTCGTCCTCTGCACGTGGCTGTGCACGTCCCCACAAACGCAAGCCGTAGCACAGGGCGCGCCCGCGAGTAGCAACCACAACAATTAACAGTAAATCTCGGAAAATGCGGATTGATGCCCTCAGGGCACATTGCGCATCAGCTCGGTCGCGAGCTGGGTCGCCTCGGCGAGGAAGCGCTTGACTGCCGTCTCGGCAGAGGGCGTGCACGTGCGGTAAGTGCGGCTGTAGCCCATGTAGCCCTTGTTGAAGCTGCGGGTCAGCTTCGCCCGGCGCAGGGCGGTCGTGCCTTCCGCGTCCATCAGCTCCCGCATCCGGTCGCGCCAGAGCTGGCCCTCGTCGGCGCCGCAGAGCTCCCGGAGATAGTGGACGGCGCCGAGTATCTCGGAAAGCCGCATGAGCTTGTCGTCGTAGGGCTTTGTCTCCTGGGCGCGAAGGGCGCTGACGGACGCAAGCAGGATCACCAGGATGGCCAGGACTCGGACTGCCGAGGTAGTGTGGCCGCGGGTGTGAAACCGAAGCATGCAACCTTTCCTTGAATGCGGATCCGGTTCATAGCATGTGCGTTCGGCGACGCGCCAGCCGCGCGATGTAGTGCTTGAGCCTCAGGCGCAGCCGGCGCAGGCGCGCGATCTCGAACTCCTGCACCTCGTAGTCGATCAACGGCATATTCCGCTGCAGCGCCCGCTCGAGGGCCGCCACGAAACGGCCACGCTTCTCTGAATCGAATTCGAGCCCGGGCAGATCGGGAAGATGGCCGAATCGCCGCCGGTACTCCTCCATGACTTTGCGCGCCGGTTCCTCGAGACGTTCCATAGAAAAACACTGATCCACCCGTGGGCCTGTCTCCAGGATTGCCGCCCTGGGTGAATGCTCGATGTCAGAATTATTTCGGTTTACGAAAGAACATGGCCCCTTTGCGGATGCAACTTTCGTCTTCTCGACAGCAATGGACAATTCAGAGGCGGTATCGCCAACATAGATGAAAGAAAATCATTCACAAGCGAGTGAACTGATGAATTGGCCCTTACTCCTTGTGGAGGATGGTGCGGTGCCGCAAGGGGCGCAATAAAGGGGAACCCGCTCGGGTCCCCCGCGTTTCTATTTGTGCTTGACGCTGAAGAGGTGGAGAAATATCGCTGTGATTTCAAGAACTATCACCCACCACTTCAACCAGTCGCAGGATTTGAAGTTGGCACTCATGTGGGTCTCTCCGTCCTGATGGGTGCCGACCGACGGCGGAGCGGCAACTCCGCCGTCACCCGTTTGGCCATCGGCTTAACCGAAAACTCACAAATCGCCCAATTGGTTCGACAAATGATCGATTTGTGATCGGCTGCGCACGGCGTAGGCTGCTGAAATAGCTGAACGCGCTCGGACGTGAGGCACCGGCCGGCCTATCCGCGTTGCTCGTAGCGCTGGATGTGGAACCGCTGAAAGTTCGGGTCCGTCTGGTAGGTCTTCGTTCGGACCCACACGAACATGTCGTAGAAGGTGTCGGGTTCCATGCCGAGATGCATACGTGCAACCTCGAGCGGTGTGCCCCACTTGGCGTCGTCTGGAAGCTCGTCCTTGAAGAAGATCACCGTCGGCGTGAACAGAATCCCCCAACGCTCGGCGAGCTTTTTCTCGGGCAGAACGGTGCCGTCGAAATCGGTCACCTCGCGCGAGCCCCAGAGATCGAGCTGCACGATGTGGAAGTTCTCGCGCACGTAGTCGTTGATGTAGCGGAGCGAGAGCACCTCCTTGTGCATTTTCGCGCAGTAGATGCAGCCGCGCTGCTCGAAGAAGATGGCGAACCGTTTGCCGGCCGCCCTGGCTTCGGCGTGGTCCTCCCGGAGATCCAGGAACGATTGGGCGAACCAGTCCTGATGATAGATGCCGTCCTCGCCCAGTTGCGGTTCGACGCGAGGCTCAGCGGGACCGGAAAGCGGCGGCATGGGCTCCGCCGCGATGGCCGGCACGGCAACAGCCAGGGCCAAGGCCAAAACCAGCAGGAAGCGCATCGGATCTACTCCTCCGTGAACGCGTCTATCGACTCAAATCAGCCTAGCACCAGATCGGTGATGTAGCGTAGCGCGATCACCGCGAGAAAGCAGCCGAATGCGATCTCGAGCTTGCGCCTCGAGATGCCGTGGGCCAGGCGCGCGCCCCAGGGGGCGGCATAGACGCTCGCCGGAATGACGACGGCGGCGCCGATCAGGTTGACGTAGCCGACCGAGCCGACCGGCAGGCCGGCCGCGCCCCAGCCTGCGACCACGAATCCGATGGCGCCCGGGATAGAAATGAGCGGTCCGAAACCCGAGGACGTGCCGACGGCTTGATGAATCGGCCGGCCATAAAGCGTCATGAGCATGGTTATGAAGGCCCCGCCGCCGATGCTCAAAAGGGTGGAAATCAGGCCGACGAACACGCCGTAGAGCTCGACCAGACGACTCTTGGGAATGTCGTTGCCGAGCCGCCAGTTATCCTGGCCCCACAGCATGCGGGCGGCCATGGTCGAGGCGAAGATCGCCCAGATCCACTTGAGCACGGCGGTGGGACTGAGGCTGGCGATCAAAGCCCCCACGAGCACGCCGACGATCACTGGCCCGGCAAGGCGCTTCAGGAAGCTCATGTCGACTCCGCCGCGCGCCTTGTGCGACATGAGCGATTTCGTCGTGGTGGGGATCATGACGGCAAGCGAGGTGCCGACGGCCATGTGCATGCGGATTTCGGGAGGAATGCCCACCGCCGTCCAGACCTCGTACAGCACGGGAACCAGGATGGCGCCGCCGCCGATGCCGAACAATCCCGCCAGAAATCCCGACATAAGGCCGCCAGCACCCAACGCCAGCGCCAGCAGCACCACCGCGCCAGTCGAAATTCCCGTGTCCATGCGAATTGTCCTATGCGGCCGCGCGGCGCGATTGTGGATCGGCCTGCTCCACGGCCGCAAGTGCCCGCATCAGCGGCTCCAATCCGTCGCCGTCGCGCGCATCGGCGCCGCTCAGATGCCGGCGGAAAAGACGCCCCCCGGGCTCGGCATGATAGAGTCCGAGCAGGTGCCTGGTCACGTTGTTCAGTTTGCCGCCGCGTGCCAAGTGCCGCTCGATGTAGGGGACCAGCTTTTCGATCACCTCGCGGCGCGTGATTTGCGGCTCGCCCGCGCCGAAAAACCGGCGATCCACGTCGGCCAGAAGATACGGCGTCTGGTAGGCGGCGCGGCCGAGCATGACGCCGTCAACACGGCCAAGATGCGCTTCCGCCTCATCGAGCGAGCGGATGCCGCCGTTGATGATGATGGTCAGCTCCGGGTGGGTCGCCTTCAGGCGGTAGACACGGTCGTAATCGAGCGGCGGCACATCGCGGTTTTCCTTCGGCGAGAGGCCCTGGAGCCAAGCCTTGCGCGCGTGCACGATGAATCTCGTGCAGCCCGCGGACGCGACGGTTAAAACGAACTTCTCGAGATCGGCCTCACTGTCCTGGTCGTCGATGCCGATTCGGCACTTCACCGTGACCGGCACATCGCACGCATCCCGCATCGCCGCGACGCATCTCGCAACGAGGTCCGGCTCCGCCATCAGGCAGGCACCGAAGCGGCCTTCCTGCACCCGATCCGACGGGCAGCCGACATTGAGATTGATTTCATCGTAGCCGAAATCCGCGCCGATCCGCGCCGCGGTGGCGAGCCGCTCGGGATCGGAGCCGCCGAGCTGCAGCGCCACCGGGTGCTCCGCCGGATCGAAGCCGAGCAGCCTCTGGCGGTCGCCATGAATGACCGCTTCGGCGGTGACCATCTCCGTATAGAGCAAGGCATGCCGAGTCAGCAGGCGGTGGAAGAACCGGCAGTGCCGGTCCGTCCAATCCATCATGGGCGCCACGCTGACTCTGCTACAGGAAAGATCAACTTGATTGTCAAGATCAGTCACTTACGCCTCGTCCTTCGTGGGCCTTGGCTCCAATTCGACCCCCTGATTGCCTCCACTCTTATCCCTCGTCCGGTGCGATAGATGTGCTAGCTGCGCGAGCTGCGGAAGGTGCTCGCCGTTTATGTAGCAAATCTGGAGGGCTTATTGGACCATCACGGCGCGGAACCAAAGGACGGGACGATTGGGTTCACGCTACAGATCAGGATCAAAAGAGGCGGTCAATCCGTCTGCTGACAATGACAACTTCCCACCACCAGGGAGCCAGAACCAGCCGCACCCGGGATCATTTACATCTTGCCCGCCGCGCTGACCATCGGAGGGGGCTGGTGGGTAGGAACAAGCTCTGCAGGAACTTAGGTGAAGCGGCTTCATCGTCTGGAGGGCCAGGAAGGTGCCGCGCTTCATGTCGAGCAGGTCCGAAACGCAGTAGCGCCGTGTCGGCCAATCCCGCTGCTTCCTGATGGAATCACGCCGGTACTTTAGCGCCAAATCCTGGCTGCCTGGGATACGCTCAAACATGGCACCTGCCACAGCGAGATCGCCTGTTGCCAGATCCATGATGCAGTTGATGCCCGCAGCATCGTTGATCGGGCTGTCGGTCTTGATGCATGGCCTCTAGCGCCACATTGACGTCCCTCGCCGGCTGCCGCCACTCAGGCCGCGAGAGCTCCGAGATAGTGCGTGACGTCTGGGTCACGCGTCATCATGCGAAAGTCGGAAAACGATCGGACCTGGCCGCGGTTGAGGAAAATAAACTGGTCGCAAATCTCCCGCAGGATATCAAGTTGGAAGGTCGCCGTCGGGTGCAGGCAGACGAAAACGAGGCGACCCTCGCTCCGCAGCCGACGAAAAAATCGAGCATGAAGCCGATAAGGCCATCCTGCGTGTTAAACTGCGGCTCGTCGAATAGGTGGACAAGCGGGTAGGCGCTGTGCGCTGGCTTAAGGAGAAAGCTCGGCTTCGTCTTGCTGAAACG
>DASVDU010000071.1:0-9681 GCA_036380915.1 Hyphomicrobiaceae bacterium
CAAGAGCGTTGCCAGCATCTCCCAGGGAGGCGTTCCCCGACCGATATTCGCGACCCACGCATCGCGGTCTTTGGTATTGCCCACTTGGCCGAATACCAGGCAGTGGATATAGGCCGCCCGTTGTTCGACGCGTGACTGGACAGGATCAAAGGCGCCCAGGTCGCAGTTCCTCTTTATCTCTGTGGGCCGTGTCCCACGGGCAGTGGGGGTTGCAACCGACGCAAACAGGATCGGGTGTTTGGAGCGGAATTCGTCGGACGCGAGGATGCCTTTCACAATATCCACGCGGCCCACCTTGCCACCCTCCAGTTGATCGACGAGCGCTGTGCGGTTGCCTCGGTCGGGCTCGCGATCGAGCAGCACTCTATGTACCAATGACACGAAGCCCGAGTTGTCGAGTGCCGAAACCGCATGTTTCTCAGAAAACTCATCCGAATGGAGCATTGCCAAAATCAGTTGAGACCCAGAAGTCCCACTTTGGAGGGAAGCCGTCCAACTCTCGAGACCTCCGCCATCAGCCTCTCGGTCAAGGATCAGGCAATAGGCGTATTCGACTTGGGCCTCTGCGGTGATTGGCTGCCCTGTCCTTGCGAGCTGTTCGAGATTGCAGTTTTTGCGAGCGAAAGATTGAACCTGTTTTTCCACCACGCCGCCTGGCGGTTGCACAGATTGATCCTCGGCGTGGGCGATGAGCTGTTTAACTGCCTCGTAAGCTGGTTTCCGCTCGCCTATCTTCCAGCGACCGTCATCTTTTCTCTCCAGACGAACCAGCCCCATGTAGGCCTCGTAGTCCGGGGCCCAGTAGGACTCGTCCAGAAGCTCGTATATGTGCGCTGCCTCGATATCGTAGCTCTTCTGCAACTCCCGCATGCGCTTCATCTGCTTTACGAGACCATGGACTTGCTCGTCTTCACTGTTCTTGCTGCCGAGGGGATTATTGAACTCTGTCACCCATACCGGTCGGTTATATTTTGCGAGCGCCTTCAAGGCCCATTCCACATCTTGGCCATAGGTGTGCCAAACGGAGATATCCCACTTGATTCCGTCCTGATGCATGCGCTCGAAAGCGCCGAGATGCCCCCAACCTGCCGTACCGATGGCTTTCCGAATTGTCGGATCAACGGCCATCGCTCCGTCTGAGAGCCCCTTGAGCACAGCGCTCACCTTGGCCCAACGCGGCCCATAGTAATCGAGCGGGTCAACACCTCCGGCCGGGCCCCATGAGCAATTGTACTGTTCGCCGTTGTCGCGCATTTCGCAGGCTCTGATGATGGCGAAGTTCTCGAGCTCATTTCCGAGCTCCCAGACGCGGATATCGTCTTTGAACTGCGAGATGAGCGCGACCGCCATCCTGTACGCCCTGTCGTAGAGCTGCTCGGTGCTCTCGGTCTTGAGGTTGAGGGCTGGCGTGAAGACCGGAAGGATGTCGATGCCGAGCGGCTTGGCAGCGGCTACGAGTTTCGCCAGCAAGGGCGCTTGGCTCGGAACGGAAATGTTCACCCTGTAGGACTTCATTCCGAGATCCTTCACCAGCTCGAGCTGTTGCTGAAAGGGAATGCCCGGATATGCGGTGAACGGGTGACCGTTTACGCCCCAAATGAGGTCGCTCTTGGCGGATGTCGGTGCTGCCAGGATGACCATGAGCCCAGCGAGGATTGCTAGCTTCAGCGCGCGCATAGCACCTTCTCGTTTCAAGGAGGTGGGCTTTGATGGCAGCACAGGTATACAACCGGCGAATTGCAGGCACACCAAACACTCGCAAGTAGCGTTAAGACGTGAGCAGGCGTCGCAGATGGTTCGGCAATCGATGCGCCTGAAATTGGCCTATTGGCCTCCCTAATCGAAGAATTGAGTAATCGACAAATCTGATTGGTGGAGCCGAGTCTGCGGCCCGCTCTCCCCATTCGCAAATCAGCTCGACCTGGTTCTAAATCGCGCCAGGAAATCCAGGCGGAACTATCATCGGGAGCTTCAGCTACCGGAATGCAGGATGATTGTACCCAGATGAGTGCTAAATAGGGTCCCTGGAAAGCATTCAGAACAGGGCGAAGGCCATTCAGCGGAAACGCCGTTCCGCCGTTGAAACGGAGTCGTTTGGAATTTTCCTGATCAGCGCACTTGCTTAGTACGTCAGCGCCGCCTTGATCGCCTGCAGCTCCTGGCGGGGGTCGGGGTAGGCCTCGTACGCATGCATCGTCCGGCGATACCAGTAGCGGCTGTTCGCAGCATCGCCTTCCATCTTGTGCAGGACGGCGTGGATCCAGCACGCATCCGCGTCGTCTTCATGTTTCTGGACGATTTTATGAGCCGCATCCCAGTCGCCCGCGAGGGCGAGGTCGACTGCGCGAATCAAATCCTGGCGGTCTGCCATTCGTCCCATCCTTTCCGGCGCAGCTCGCAAGCAGGGCAGGTGCCGCAGCCGTAGCCCCACGGATGGCGCTTGCTGCGATCGCCCAGATAACAGGTGTGGGTTTCCTCGACGATCAACTCGATGAGCCGGTCACCGCCGAGCTCCTGCGCCAGCGCCCAAGTGCCGGCCTTGCTGATCCACATCAACGGCGTTTCGATCGCTACTGCCCAGTCGAGACCGAGGCTGAGGGCGCGGGCGAGCGTCTGAAGCGTTTCGTTGCGGCAGTCGGGATAGCCGGAATAGTCCGTTTCGCTCATTCCTCCGACCAGCACGGGAATGCGGCGTCGGTAGCCCACCGCCGCGGCATAGGTGAGAAACACGAGGTTGCGGCCAGGCACGAAGGTCGATGGCAGGCCGGCTGCCGTCATCTCGATTTCGGCTTCGCGGGTCAATGCCGTGTCGCTGATGGCACCAAATTCGGCGAGATCGAGTACGCGATCCTCGCCCAGCCGCTGACCCCATTCCGGAAAGTCGGCGCGCAACCCCGCCAGCACCCGCCTCCGCGCAATCAGCTCGACCTCATGGCGCTGGCCGTAGGCAAACCCGATCGTCTCGACGTGGTCGTAGCGCGAAAGCGCCCAGGCGAGGCACGTCGTCGAGTCCTGTCCTCCCGAGAACAGGACCAGCGCTCGCATCGGCTCACAGGCTCCGGCCGTCGAACGGCGTCAGCGTCAGGCTGGCAAGGTCGATTTCGTCGAGGCAGCGCACGTTGATGGCAATACCTTCACCGCCCTCGGTGCTCGATCCGCGTGCGAACGAGGCGACGCCGCACGTCGCGCAGAAAAGGTGGTGGATGTTGTGCTTGTTGAACTGATAGTCTGTCAGCTCGCCTTCGCCGGTGAGCAGCTTGAACGCCGGCGGATCGACATAGGTCCACAGCGCGCCGCGCTTCTGGCAGATGGAGCAGTTGCAGTCGAGCACGGGGGTAAGCGAGGTCTCCACCTCGTAGCGCACCTTTCCGCAGTGGCAACCGCCCGTGTAGGTCCTGGCTTCGCTCATGGCTTTCGCTCCCGAGGTTGTCGCAGGCTTGTGTACCGCGCGATAGCCTCTCAGCGACACAGGTGCAAGCGGCTCTTGTCAATGGACATGGGTGGGCTAGAACCCGCGCCCGAGTTGCCGCGTAATCCCCCAAACTCGAGCAGGAGGCCTTCATGACAGCCATCATCGATATCACCGGCCGGGAGATCCTCGACAGTCGCGGCAATCCGACGATCGAGGTCGAGGTCGTGCTGGAGGACGGCTCCATGGGCCGTGCGGCCGTGCCCTCGGGCGCATCGACGGGTGCTCACGAGGCGGTCGAGCTGCGGGATGGCGATCCGGCGCGCTACAATGGCAAGGGCGTCCTCAAGGCCGTCGACGCGGTCAACGGCGAGATCTACAACGCGTTGCGCGACCATGAGGCCGAGGACCAGCGCGCCATCGACAAGGCGCTGATCGATCTCGATGGGACGCCGGACAAGGGCCGGCTCGGCGCCAACGCCATCCTGGGCGTGTCGCTGGCGGTCGCCAAGGCTGCTGCGGACGCCTGCACCCTTCCGCTCTTCCGGTACATCGGAGGGACGTCAGCGCACATCCTGCCGGTGCCGATGATGAACATCATCAACGGCGGCGCTCACGCCGATAATCCGATCGACATCCAGGAGTTCATGATCATGCCGGTCTCGGCGCCGACCTGCGCCGACGCCATTCGCATGGGAGCGGAGGTGTTCCACACCCTGCGCAAGGCGCTCAAGGATGCCGGCCACAATACCAACGTCGGCGACGAGGGCGGTTTCGCGCCGAATCTGCGGTCTACGGACGAGGCGCTGGGCTTCATCATGCGCGCCATCGAAAAGGCAGGCTACAAGCCGGGCGACGACGTCATGCTGGCGCTCGACTGCGCGGCGACGGAGTTCTTCAAAGACGGAAAATACGACATGGCCGGCGAGGGCAAGACGCTCGATTCGGAAGCCATGACCCGCTATCTCGCCGACCTCGTCAGCCGCTACCCGGTGGTATCCATCGAGGACGGGATGGCGGAGGACGACTGGCAGGGCTGGAAGCAGCTCACCGCAGAGCTCGGCGAGCGCGTTCAACTCGTCGGCGACGACCTGTTCGTCACCAACACGAAGCGGCTGGCGCAAGGCATCGCCGAGGGCGTGGGCAACTCGATCCTCGTCAAGGTCAACCAGATCGGTACGCTGACCGAGACGCTGGACGCCATCGCCATGGCGCAGCGGGCAGCCTACACGGCCGTCATCTCTCATCGCTCTGGGGAGACCGAGGACGCCACGATCGCGGACCTTGCCGTTGCCACCAACGCCGGCCAGATCAAGACCGGATCTCTCAGCCGCTCAGACCGGCTCGCCAAGTACAACCAACTCATCCGCATCGAGGAGGAGCTCGGCGGGGTCGCCTGCTACGCTGGCCGCAGCGTGCTGCGCAAACGCGCGTCTTGATGGCAATTGCCAGGGCCGTCCACGGCCGCGGCGTGGTGCAGCTGATCCGCTGAGCTAATGTGGCGGACTGGCGACCGCGTTGGTCGGGCGCCGAACGGCAGCACCCTGGGGCGCGAGATGGATAGGAACGAAACGGCAGGCAGCACCGGAAAGCCCGGGAGCGCAGCCGAAGTCTTCCGGGTGTTCCTCGGGCTGGGGCTGACCTCATTCGGTGGCCCAGTCGCCCACATCGGCTACTTCCGGGAGATGTTCGTCGTTCGGCGCAAGTGGCTGAGCGAAAATGCCTTTGCGGATCTCGTCGCGCTCTGCCAGTTCCTTCCGGGGCCGGCATCTAGCCAGGTTGGCATGGCAATCGGCCTTCTGCGGGCTGGCTATACGGGGCTGCTCGCGGCCTGGCTGGCATTCACCCTGCCATCAGCCATTGTCCTCGTCGCTTTCGCTTATGGCGCCGGAACGCTCGCGCAGGCCGCAGGCACAGGCTGGATCAGCGGATTGAAGGCGGCCGCGGTCGCCGTGGTCGCCAATGCCGTGCTCGGCATGGCGCGCAGCCTTGCACCGGACAGGGAACGGGCGACGATCGCCGTCATCGGCATGATCGGCGCGATGCTCATCCCCTTCGCATTCGGGCAGGTATTGGTGATCGCCATTGGCGGACTGATAGGGCTGGTCTGGCTCAGCGCCAAGGTTGGACCTGTGGAGGAGGACGCATCGCTGACCATCGCCGTCAGCCAGCGCGCGGCAATTCTCTTCCTGGCGATCTTCTTCGCACTCCTGGTGCTGCTCCCGTTCCTCGCGTCGGTCAGCGGGAATGGCCTGCTGCGGCTCATCGATGGGTTCTATCGCGCCGGTTCGCTCGTCTTCGGCGGCGGTCACGTCGTCCTGCCGCTGCTCCAGGCGGAGGTGGTCGAGACCGGCATGGTCGGCCGCGAGGCATTCCTGGCAGGCTATGGCGCGGCTCAAGCGGTGCCAGGGCCTTTGTTCACGTTCGCCGCCTATCTCGGCGCAGTCATGCAGCAAGCCCCGAATGGTCTCACCGGTGCAGGCATCGCGCTTGTCGCGATATTCATTCCGTCGGCGCTGCTCATTCTCGGCGGACTGCCGTTCTGGGACCGCCTTCGCAGTGCACCGCTGGCACAGCGAGCCCTTGCCGGCGTGAACGCCGCAGTCGTCGGCCTGCTCGCAGCGGCCCTTTATGATCCGGTTTTCGCAGACGGCATCACGTCGCACACGGCCATGGCATTGGCCGCTGCCTCGTTCGTGGCGCTGGCGGCATGGCAGGTTCCCGCATGGGCGGTGGTGATCGCAGCGGGCGTCGCCGGATTCGCTGTCCTCTAGATCGGCGCCCGCCCCGCCATCTGCGGCTCCATCATATCGCGGAACACCCCTTTACCCGCCTTTAACGCAGGCCGGCCTACAACGAACGGGTTGAAGCGAGTCATTGGATGGTACTGCGTCGCACAACACCAGATCGGCGGATGAGGAGGACGCGGCAGCATATCCTGGTACTGCTTGGCTGCCTGTCGATGACGGCCTACTTCGTCCATCACACGATCACCGGCAAGCACGGCCTCGAGGCGCGATCGCGGCTGGTCGAGCGCTCCAAAGCACTGGAGCGGGAGATCGCCGGTCTCGACGCCGTGCATGCCGAGCTCATGCGCGACGTGCTGCTGCTGCGGCCCGATCCGCCCCATCCTGATCTCATCGAAGAGATCGCGACCGGCGTCCTCGGCATGGCCCGGCCGGGTGACAGGATCGTTCTGGTCGGCTCCGACGTTCCTTAACGGTTGGTTCAGCAAATTGGTGGCGGACTGCTTGACCGCTTCCCTGCCGGCCGAATTTCTGGCAAAGGCAGGGGCGGATGTGTAGTTTGGCGGCGGAGCACACGTTCGCCCCGAATTCCAGACGCTTAGGAGGTCCCATGGCACCTGCGGACAAGGCGCGGGGTTCGACCGGCGCCAGGTCGGCCAAGACCGCGGCCAGGAACGGCTCGGGAACCGCAGTTGCGGAGATTTCGCCTACGGGTGGGGACGTAGCGGATTTCACCCGCGAGGAGGAACTGCACGCCTACCGCGAGATGCTTCTCATCCGCCGATTCGAGGAGAAGGCTGGCCAGCTCTACGGCATGGGCTTCATCGGCGGCTTCTGCCACCTGTACATCGGCCAGGAAGCGGTCGTCGTCGGCATGCAGATGTGCGCGCGCGAGGGGGATCAGGTCATCACGACCTATCGCGACCACGGCCATATGCTGGCGACCGGCATGGACCCCAAGGGCGTGATGGCAGAGCTGACGGGCCGCCGCGGAGGCTACTCCAAGGGCAAGGGCGGCTCGATGCACATGTTCTCCGTCGAGAAGAACTTTTACGGAGGGCACGGGATCGTCGGCGCGAACGTGCCTTTGGGCGCAGGGCTCGCGTTCGCCAACAAGTATCGCGGCAACGACAACGTCACCTTCTGCTACTTCGGCGACGGCGCCGCCAACCAGGGCCAGGTCTACGAGACCTTCAACATGTCGAAGCTCTGGAAGCTGCCGATCCTGTTCATCATCGAGAACAACAAATACGCGATGGGCACGTCGGTCGAGCGCTCCGCGGCCACGACCGATTTCTCCCAGCGCGGCCTGTCGTTCGACATTCCTGGCGAGCAGGTCGATGGGATGGACGTGCGTGCGGTGAAAGCGGCCGGCGAAAAGGCCGTGAAGTGGGCACGCGAGGGCAACGGCCCCTACATTCTTGAAATGCTCACCTATCGCTATCGCGGCCACTCCATGTCGGATCCGGCCAAGTACCGCACGCGTGAGGAGGTCGAGCGGGTGCGTGAGGAACGTGATCCCATCGAGCGGGTGCGGGCGCGCATGCTGGAGAAGAAGTATGCGAGTGAGGAAGAGCTAAAGGCGATCGACGCCGAGATCCGCGGTATCATCAATGCAGCTGCCGAATTCGCGCAGAACGATCCTGAACCTGATCCGTCTGAGCTGTGGACCGATGTTTTGAGATAGGCCAATGAGCGCCGCCAAACCTATTTGCACCTGCCGCTGATGTCTCCCTCCCCGGTCGGGGGAGGATGTGCAGCGAATGTTGAGAGATCCTGCCGAAATGCCCACCCAAGTCCTGATGCCTGCACTGAGCCCCACCATGGAGGAGGGCAAGCTTGCGAAATGGCTCGTCAAGGAAGGTGACGAGGTCAAGTCCGGCATGGTGATTGCCGAGATCGAGACGGACAAGGCGACCATGGAGGTCGAGGCCGTCGACGAAGGCCGGCTCGACCGCATTCTCGTTCCCGCCGGCACGGAAGGCGTCAAGGTGAACACGCCGATCGCCGTCATCCTGCAGGACGGCGAGGCGCCTGGTACGCCGGTGCCGGGCTCGCCGCAAGCGCCGCGCGACTTGAAGCAGGCGGACGCGCAGGCCCTGCCGGCACAGGCCCGCCCGGCTGCACCACCAGGAGGGGAGCCCGTCGCACCTCCGCAACCCCCGCCTGCGCGCGGTGTAGGCGAGGAAGAGCTTCCTCCGGACACGGAAATGATCACGCAGACCATGCGCGAAGCCCTGCGGGATGCCATGGCCGAGGAAATGCGCCGCGATCCGGACGTTTTCCTTATGGGCGAGGAGGTCGCCCAGTACCAGGGCGCCTACAAGGTCAGTCAGGGCCTGCTCGACGAGTTCGGCAGCCGGCGCGTGATCGATACGCCGATTACGGAGCAGGGGTTTGCCGGCATCGGCATCGGCGCGGGGTTCGCGGGCCTGAAGCCGATCGTGGAGTTCATGACCTGGAACTTCGCCATGCAGGCGATCGACCAGATCGTCAACTCGGCGGCGAAGACGCTTTACATGTCGGGCGGGCAGATGGGCTGCTCCATCGTGTTCCGCGGACCCAACGGCGCAGCGGCTCGGGTTGCCGCCCAGCACAGCCAGGAGTTTTCGGCCTGGTATGCGCACGTGCCCGGGCTGAAGGTGGTGGCGCCGTCGAACCCGTCCGATGCGAAAGGGCTTCTCAAGAGCGCCATCCGCGATCCAAACCCGATCATCTTCCTGGAGAACGAGATCCTGTACGGCGCCTCCGGTCTGGTCCCGAAGGTGGACGACTGGCTGGTGCCGATCGGCAAGGCGCGGATCGCACGGCCGGGGAATCACGTGACGATCGTCTCCTGGTCGCGCGGCATGGTCTACGCGCTCGATGCGGCGGAACGGCTGGCCAAGGAAGGCATCGAGGCCGAGGTGATCGACCTGCGCACCCTGCGGCCGCTCGATCTCGAAACGGTGCTGACCTCCGTCCGCAAGACGAACCGGATCGTGACGGTCGAGGAATCCTGGCCGGTGTGCTCCGTGGGCTCCGAAATTTGCGCCCAGGTTGCTATCCAAGCATTCGACTACCTCGACGCTCCTCCCGCCAAGATATCCGGCGCCGACGTGCCGATGCCTTACGCGGCCAATCTGGAGCGGCTTGCGCTGCCTAACGCGGAGCAGGTCGTGGAGGCCGCAAAGCGCGTGCTGTACGTATAGTGCCGTGGGAAAACAGCCATACTACGACGTCACGTCGGGGTGAGAGAGCATTGGCACCGTCCGTGCATAACTATAGCGGGAGCTGCCACTGCGGAGCCATATCCGTCGTGCTGAGCCTTTCGCGGCCGGCATCCGAGATGCGCGTTCGGGCTTGCCAGTGCGGCTTCTGCCGCAGGCACGGCACGCGGACCATCGCCGATCCAGCGGGCTCGGTGGTGATCTCGACCGCGTCGCCTGATCAGATCCGCCGCTATCGCTTTGGGCTGAGGACGGCGGATTATCTTCTCTGCGCCACTTGCGGCAGCTACATCGGCGCGGTGCAGGCGGAGCCCGA
>DASVDU010000072.1:0-2678 GCA_036380915.1 Hyphomicrobiaceae bacterium
CGCTTCGTTCTTGACTCCGCGTCGGCCCCCACCCATATTCCGCCCCACCGCACCGGCGGGGCCGTAGCTCAGATGGGAGAGCGCCTCGTTCGCAATGAGGAGGTCAGGGGTTCGATTCCCCTCGGCTCCACCATTCCCGCCGCAATCAAGCACTTATCCGGACTGGCCCAGCGGTCGCGACACGCGACTGCGACGTTTCGCGCGCGACACCGGCGTCGTGAGGGAACAGGGCGGTTTAGCCGATTCCGCGCATAGGTCGCCTGTCTGCTCAGGCATCAGCGTTATGGCCCCGCCTCTCGGCCGCGGCGCTTTGGCGCAGCACCTCATGGGGTGGCATGCCGTCTCCCGGGCCCATCCGAAAGGCAAGGGCGACAGCCGGATCGACGAACACGACGAGGGTTACGGTCAACCCGATCGCGCGCCAGCAGGCGGGGCGAGCATCGACAGCCGCTTTGAGACGGCGAGATCAGCCCCGGCGATCAGTAAGAGCGCACCTACAGCCGGAAGGGGGATCGGGCCGAATAGGTCGCACGCATTCACATCACCGTAGCGCCGGGCTATCCTCACGCTGCCGCGCTGAACGTCACAGCGCTGACCATAGAAAATAGAGAAAAGGGGGGGATATGTTGAAGACGACGCGTGCGTTGGCTGCTTCGCTGGCCGTCGCGACACTCTTCTTGGCGAGCGTGAACACAGTTTTGGCGCAAGAGTTCAGGCGTCTCACCTCGGCCGAGATACGCGAGCAGATCGTCGGCAAGACGCTCACGGGCTCTGGCCGCGCCGGCAACTGCACGTTCTTCGACCGCTTTGCTGCCGACGGCTCGGCCACGGCCAAATGTGGCAACTATAGCGACACCGGACAATGGCGGCTTGGGGACGACGCGCTGTGCATCAAATGGTCCAAGCGGCCCAACGAGTACTGCCTGACCTTCTTTACCGACGGCTCGAAGTATCAGGTCATCAATCCGAATCGTGGACCGACCCCATTTCCCATCTCGGTCGTTACCGGACGGGAATAAGGGTAAGGCTGACGGACAGGCCATGATCTCGGACGGTCCGCGCACGTAGGACGCGGCGGTAAGGACCGAGTCCGGGAGCCCGGCGCGCAAATGAGCCGCGATATGGGATTGATCCCATTACGTTGATCTCATCCTGCGTAGAGCCGCTCGACGACCCAGCGGGCGACGTCCTTGAAGCCGGTCATGATCGTGCCGTCCTTGAACTGGCTGAGGCTTATCATTGGTAGCCCAGCGATGTTCTGGTTCGTGAGCTTGAGACCTGGTACGACGTTGAGGCGGTTCAGGACTTCGCGACGTGCGCTCTCATCAGCGAAAGGTTCGCTGCTGAGAAGCCACATGAAATTGACCGACAGAGAGCCGTTGCTCCAGATACTGAACGGATACCGCCAGGTGCCTCGATTGATGACGCGGATGTAGAGTGCAGCCTGTTTGCTCGCAAGCCCTGTTTCCACAGGCAGAGTGCGGAACCAGGCGATCAGATCCTGAGCGATCTTTGGAAATTCGGGGGATCGTTCCGCCAGCTTCTGAAGCCACTCGCTCTCGCTGATCGGCGGCAACGTTGTCGATGCCCCCGCGGACTTGGCCGCTTGCGCCCGTGCCGTTTGTCCGACCACCCGCGGGACGAGCAGACGGGTTCCGTCCGCGCGAAAATGGCGTATCTCGACGGCCGCCATCGTGGCGGAGCGCATCTGCTCGTTCAGGAACTCGATGATGCGCTGGAGTTCCGGGGCGATCTCGTCAGCCACGAAGATCATACGGATGCGCCCATCGCGCAGATTGGTCTCGACCCGCTTCCAGAACTCTTCCGGGTCGGCATCGCCGATGAGGGCTTTCAGTCGCTGATCCGGGTCCTGTCCCTCGGCTTCGGCGGTCTGGGCGAACGCCTCGCGGATGCTCGAGATGGACCAAAAGCGAATCGCGTTCGCGGCGTAATCCAGCATCTGCGCGACGACCTTGCGCCGGGACCGCTCGTCGGAGGCACGTTTGACTTCGACCAGCGTGGGCACGGCATCCTGATCGAGGAAGAGGTGGTCGAGAGACCACCGGTCCGCCCCGTCCTCCGCGTCGGGGATGCCTTTCTCACGCTTCACCAGCATCCAACGCCGGGGCGAGGTGCCTCCCTCCGTGACACCAGCGAGGAGATCGGGTGCTTGCACGAGCAAGTTTTGCAGAACTTCTTCCGCCTCGAACGCCATGCTGGGCACGGCGACCGGGGATTGGCCATCTCGAACCAGGAAAATCTTGTCGGCCATGGGCGCGGTACCAACGCAGCGCCACTACCTTGGATAGTGTTACCTTACGCGTCAACTAGAATGAGTTTTGGATCTCAAGGATTGGTACCTATGCGAGCATGATCCTGCTGGATTCCAGAATCGCGACCTGAACTTTCTGGAACTTCACAGGTCGGGCCTTCGGACGATGCGATGCATCGCGGCTTCGGGGCGGCGCTCGACGGTTCCAACCTGGCGCCTCGTGTTTTCCCGCATGACGTGGTTCCCATATGGCGTGGGTTCGATGCTGCCAAGCCGGCGGAACCGGGCCGATGCCGCGTGGGTTATTGTTATTCATCATTGAGTGCCCGAGGGCCCACACGGGCGATGGACCGTTGCGGTCCCTTGAATGGCGAAGCGAGGTATTCCCATCTCTCGCCGGCCGCCC
>DASVDU010000073.1:0-3017 GCA_036380915.1 Hyphomicrobiaceae bacterium
ACGCGCGAGTTCAATCGCGGCACCTGGACGATCGGCTACACGGGCCAGTCGCCGGAGCGGCTCAAGCTGCACATGCAGAACCAGTACACCTTCGACCCGACGACGCTGCGGGCCAATGGTGGACCCTGCGACGGCGATTACTATGGGTTGCCCTGGCCGTGCTGGGGGACGCCGGAGATCAAGCATCCCGGCACGCCGATCCTCTATGACACCTCGAAGCCGGTGGCGGAGGGCGGCCTCTGCTTCCGCGCCCGTTTCGGCGTCGAGCGGGACGGTCAGAATCTGCTCGCCGAGGGCTCCTACCCGGTCGGCTCGGAGATTCAGGACGGATATCCCGAGTTCACCATGGCCATGCTCCAGAAGCTCGGCTGGGACAAGGATCTCACGGCCGAGGAGAGGGAGGTCATCGCCAGGATCGGCGGCAACAACATCGGCGCCGTGAACTGGAAGACCGATCTCTCGGGCGGAATCCAGCGGGTGGCGATCGCGCATGGCTGTGCGCCCTTCGGCAATGCCAAGGCCCGCGCGGTCGTCTGGAACTTCCCCGATCCGGTGCCCATACACCGCGAGCCGCTCTACACGCCGCGGCGCGATCTGGTGGCACAGTATCCGACCTACGAAGACACCAACGCGTGGCGGGTGCCGACCCTCTACCGCTCGATCCAGGAGAAGGACTTCTCGAAGGACTTCCCGATCATCCTGTCGTCGGGACGTCTGGTCGAGTACGAGGGCGGCGGCGACGAGACCCGATCCAACCCGTGGCTCGCGGAGCTCCAGCAGAACATGTTCGTCGAGATCAACCCGTACGACGCCAACCAGGCCGGAGTCCGGGACGGCGAGATGGTCTGGGTCTACGGGCCGGAAGGCGGCAAGGTCAGGGTGATGGCCCTGGTCACCGAACGGGTGGGACGCGGGGTCGCCTGGATGCCGTTCCATTTCGGCGGCTGGTTCCAGGGGCAAGACCTGCGGAGCAAGTACCCGGAGGGGGCCGACCCCTACGTGCTGGGTGAATCGACCAACACCGCGCAGACCTATGGGTACGACTCGGTCACCCAGATGCAGGAGAGCAAGACCACCTTGTGCCGGATCGAGAGAGCGTAGGGAGCGAAGCCATGGCACGGATGAAATTCCTTGTCGACGCCGAGCGCTGCATCGAGTGCAACGCCTGCGTCACGGCGTGCAAGAACGAGAACCATGTGCCCTGGGGCATCAACCGGCGCCGGGTCGTGACGATCAATGACGGCAAGCCCGGCGAGCGGTCGATCTCGGTCGCCTGCATGCACTGCTCCGACGCGCCCTGCATCGCGGTCTGCCCGGTCGATTGCATCTACAACACGGAAGAGGGCGTGGTCCTGCATTCGAAGGACCTGTGCATCGGCTGCGGCTACTGCTTCTTCGCCTGCCCGTTCGGCGCGCCGCAATATCCGCAGGCCGGCAATTTCGGAAGCCGGGGCAAGATGGACAAGTGCACCTTCTGCGCCGGCGGCCCGGAGGAGGCGAACAGCCCCGCCGAGTTCCAGAAGTACGGCCGCAACCGTCTCGCCGAAGGCAAGCTCCCCCTCTGTGCGGAGATGTGCGCAACCAAGGCGCTCCTCGCCGGCGACGGCGACGTGGTCTCGAACATCTATCGCGAACGCGTTGTCGCCCGCGGCTTCGGTTCGGGCGCCTGGGGCTGGGGCACCGCTTACCAGCTGAAGGCCGGCGGCTGAGGGAAGGTTGCAACCGCAGAGGACCGCGGGGGGCGACGACGGGTCGCCCGCCGCGGCTTCGGCCGTTTGAAGCAGAGAGCATGAGTGTGCGGACGAGGCATCGGTGTTGCCTTCGTCGGCCTTGGGCAGGGGCATGAAGCGGGTAAAGGCGGTCGGAACGAGAGGGTTGGTGATTGGCGCCTGTTGCCTCGTCGTGGGCTTGGCCTTGCAGGCCTGTCGGGACGAGGAGCAGGGGCGGATCCTGTATTTCGAGAAGGGGACCTATCTCGGCAAGGCCGACCAGCCGCTGACCGAGGATCAGCTTCGCGCCCTTCGCCAGCGCACCTCCAACCAGCAAATGTAAGCACGGGAAGGTTTTCGATGCGGCGGAACCGACGAACCCTGGCCGGCTTTGGCGCGGCGATGGTGTTTGCGCTGGCCTGCCTGATGATCGTGGCGCTTCCGGCGTCGCCGGATCTCGGCCATCCGGCCATGGCCCAGCAGGAGGGGCACGTACCGGGAGGTACGCTCGGCAACACCAGCGACGCCGAGTTCTGGCGGGCCATTCGCCAGGGCGAGCAGGGCTACGTCTCGATCCCCGATAAGCGGGCCGCCACCCTCATTCAGTCGGAAGGCGAGAATTGGCGGGCCATCCGCAACGGTCCCCTCTCGACCTACGGCATCTGGGCGCTGCTCGGCATCATCGCCCTGCTGGCGCTGTTTTTCGCCTTGCGGGGCCGGATCCGGATCGAGCATGGGCGCAGCGGGCGCACGGTCGAGCGCTTCAATGGGCTCGAACGCTTTGGCCATTGGCTGACCGCAACGTCGTTCATCGTTCTCGCCCTCACCGGGCTCAACATGCTCTATGGGCGCTATGTCCTGAAGCCGATCCTCGGACCGGAGATCTTCTCGGCCGTGACCTTGGGCGGCAAGTACGCGCACAACTTTCTGGCCTTCGCCTTCATGGTGGGGCTGGTGCTGATCTTCGCGTTGTGGATCAGGGACAACATCCCCGATCGAAACGACGTCAAGTGGATCGCCAAGGGCGGCGGGTTGTTCACGAAGGGCACGCATCCTCCGGCGAGACGGTTCAACGCCGGCCAGAAGATCATGTTCTGGCTGGTCATTCTTGGCGGTGCCTCCGTCAGCCTCTCCGGCATCGCGCTGTTGTTCCCGTTCGAGTTCTCTCTGTTCTCGAAGACCTTCGCGTTCCTGAATCTCTTTGGATTCGACCTGCCCACGAATCTCGCGCCGATCCAGGAGATGCAGCTCTCGCAGATCTGGCACGGGATCGTCGGGTTGCTTCTGATCGCGGTGATCATCGCCCAT
>DASVDU010000074.1:0-17288 GCA_036380915.1 Hyphomicrobiaceae bacterium
GAAGCAGTTGCATCAGCCCGCGGCTGGCGTCCTTGATCTGCGGCTCCTCGCGATAGGCCGCGGCGTTGAAGCCGGACTCCGCCATGATGACGGCCTTGATCAGCGCTTGGCTCACCCGGTGCCGCTGTGCCGCGGCATCGATCAGGGAGTCGTGGCGCGTGTAGCGGGAGGGGTCGATCTCGTACACCACCGTCTCAGCCCCCCAGCGCGATGATGGCGACCACCAGCCCGCCGATGCCCACCAGCGTACCGAACAGCCACTTCAGCGCCCCGATGGCGCCCTGCATGGTCGCCTGGGCGCCCTCCACCTTGCGCAGCCGCTCCTCCAACGTCTCTTGCAGGCAGTCAATCCGCCCGCCGAGATTCGTCTCCAGGCGGTCCAGACGGGCTGCCAGCCAATCGATACGGTCTTCCCCCAAACCCGACCACCCCCGAGGAAGGAATGTCTGCACACGCGCCGAACGCGCAACAGCCGTCGCCGCTGGGCTCCAATCCGCGGGCGACGGCCCGGGGGCTCTGCCTTTACTGCGACGGCGACCCGATGAAGGACTGCGGCGTCGTCATTCCCGCGCCGAGCACTTCTCGCAGCCGCCGATTGATGTCTTCCAGGATGCGGCGCCGCCGTTGCCGCTCCGCCTCCGTCTCGGCCCGCTGGATCGCCCTGAGCTGGCGACGTCTCTCCTCCATCAGCTGAGAACGGAGGATCCCCCGCTGGCGACCGGGATCCACCTCGAAGATCGGCACACCGATGGCCCGCAGCGCAGCCCGAACCGGTGTCGGCTCTCTGAGCACCCGGAAGGCTTCGGCTACCGCAACACCCCCCGGAACCACGTCCAGAAGGGAAGCCTCTGTCTCCGTCAGCGGCTCCAGGCCAGGACGGATGCGAGTCGGCGAAATCTCGCGGCCGGAGAACGCGGTGCGTCCGAAGACGAGCTGCAAAGGCGCTTGAATCAGCGGATGAGTCGCCGAGACGAGGAACCGAAGCGGCTGAGACAGCTCCGCCAGCTCGGCGGAGGGGATGTTCCCCGCCAGGCGGACGAATGCGCCCGGCGCCACCTCGATGCCGCGAACGCCGCGCAGGAATTCGGGAGTGATCGGCTCGGGCACCGTCTGGCGATCGCGCTCGAAAGCGAGCCTCGCCTGCTCAAGGACCGCGAACTTGTGGGGCTCCTCGATCAGCTTCTCGAGCTGAAGTGGGATGTTCTTTCGCCACCAGCTGTAGAATGGGAATACAGGCCGCAGGATGTTCTTCTCCGTGTCGGTCAGGTCGCTGTAGTCGAAGAGATACCGTTTCACCGACAGCGCGGCTTCATCGACCGTGTCGCCCTTCTTCAGCCGGTCAATGAAATGCGCCAACCTCGACCAATCCTCATACATCTGCTGCAACCGGAAGGCTGTGCCGGCAGGAATCGACCGCTTCGACGTGTTGGCGAATTGGGCAAACTCCCGCTGCGTCTCGATCGAGTAGAATCCCTGGCGGACGACACCGCGTTCCTCGGCGGCGCGGCGAATCTCGGCTGCCGGCATGTCAAAGCCGGCGATCCGCACCGTCGCCGCATCGTCCCGCAGCACCCGCACCGCGTCGGCATAAACCTGCGGGTCGGACACCCCGGCCAGCCAATTGTTCCAGAGATTCCCCATCACGTTGCGGAAGTGGTACGCAGGCCGGAATGCAAGCGTTCCCACCTTCCACTGCTGTGTGTATCGCCTGAGCAGGCCGGCGAACTGGTCGGCCGCGTTCGGTGATGCGCGCTCAACGATGCGAACGATCTCTCGGGCGATCACGGGATGGAATCGCAGCCCCTTCATCAGGTTGCCGAACTGCGGGATGTCATCAAGGCTCACCCAGTCCGCGGCGCGCGGATCGCTGGGCGGTAGGCCGTACAGCCGCGCCATGTCGTCGAGGAACTGGGCGTTGGCGATCGCCCGCTCGCCGGCAAGCCCGCGGGCGACCAGCACCTTGACCGGATCGTCCTCGAAGAACTTGTCCACCCGGATGAGGCGACCGTCTATCTCAAGCCCCTGGGTTCGCACCAGCTCGTTGATCTGCCGCACCGATTTGCCGCGGAACTGCCTTTCGAGCTGATGACGGTTGCGTACCGTCCACTCGGCGAAGCTTTGGGGTCGGAAGTTGGCTTGGCGCTGGATAGCGTCCTTTGCTTCGGGGGTCAGCAGATGCGCCATATATTCGAGGATGTCGCCAAGCTCGCGCACCGGGACGCCGGCGGCCACCTCACGGGCAAGACGCTCTTTGTTCAGCGTTCTGATGTCCCGCACCAGCGCCTGCACCTCGGCGGGCTGTTGAGCGATAGCCGCAGGATCGCGGCCGGACTCCTCCACGAGGTCGAAGATGCGGTCCCGGGAGACGCCGAATCGTTTCTCAACACGCTGCACGCGCCGCTCCAGACGGCTCCCTTGCTCAATCACCTGCGCCCGGCGGAAGTTGAGAAAAGAGCGGGCGTTCTGCACCGTCACGTTCAGCGCGGCCTCGGCGCTCCGTAGGCTCTCGGGAATCTCCAGGACCCGCTCCATACGTCGCTGCGCCATCCTTTGCCTTTCGGCCACCGACAGCCCCGTCTCCCGGATCAGCGCCTCACGAATGGCCTGCTCCTGCTCGGCCGCCGTGACGTTCACCGGGATGTTCTCGCCATCAGGCAGCCGGATGCGGGTGCTGAGGTGCTGCCGGAGGATTTCCTTGCCCGTGCGGGCCGGACCGGAGATCAGCTCGCCGAGCCTCGTCTGCGCCTCGACGGCTCGCCGCCCCAGATCGCTCGCGCTCAGCGCGCGGATTGCCTGCTCGGCAGCCCGTGTGCCGGCAGCGATGCCTCGTGGAACAAGACGAGCGCCGCGAATCAGACGAGTCACAGCGTCGGTGGGGCTCAGAGCGATGTCTCCGACGAAGCCGGCGATGCGAAAGGCGGTGTCGATCGCCCTCGGCGACAGACCGAGCACCGTGCCGAGCGCCATCTCCTCGAACGAGCCCCGCGGAACGACGGTCCGAAGGAGAGTGAACGTGTTGGCCCGATCCTCGTCGGAGCGCGGGGCAAGCCCGCGGATGAATCCTCGCACGGGATTCTGGAGCCGGAGGATGTCCCTGACCGCGCCAAACAGGGCAAAGTCGGGCCGGGCGGCGATGTCGGCGACGTTCTCGAAGCCCCTCAGCCCCGCGCCGAGCAAATTCCCGCCCGCCTCCAGCGGACCCGAAAGACCCGAGAGAAGCCGGGTGCTCAAAGGATCGCTTGCCATCTACCTCTCTCCTCCGATGCCGAGAATGCGCTCGAACAGATTCGGTCGGTTTTGCTGCTGCTGTTGCTGCCGGGCAAGCCGCTGCGGGTCGAACAACACGGTGAACATCTGCCGGATGTCTGGGCGGAAGCCTTCCTCTTCTAGGAATTGGAAGAATGCCCGTTGCGGCTGGCCGGCGTTGAAACGAAGCTGATTGTCACTGCGCCAGAGAGAGATGACGAAATCGACCAGCTCTCCCGGGTTTTGCAGGGGCGAGCGCGCCGGCTGGAAGGGCTCCAGCGCCCGAGCTGCCTGGGCGATGTCAGCAATCTGCTCCGCGCTCAGTCCTTGGAAGGGGGCCGGTACGTTGATGCCCGCCTGTTGCAGGAGCTGGGTGACGGGGAGCCGCTGAGGAAGGAACTGCCCGAGCCCGGCCGAGCCGAACGGTGCCCGGAACGTCTGCCGGAATCCTTCCAGCAGGGTTTGAGGCCGACCGTTCGCCATCAGGACACCTCCTTAGGCACCGGGAGCAAGGCTTGTGCCGCCTCCGGCGAAGAGCGTCGCGAACATCTGCTGGATTTGGGGAGAGAACCCGGCCTCCTGAACGAACTGGAGGAGACCCACCGGATCGCCGCCCTCGTCCCGCACCAGCCGGTTGAACTCCCGCCAGATGGAGAGCACCACCCGCGCCGCCTCCGCCGGGTCCTGGAAGAACGTCTGGAACGTGGGAGATGTCTGAGTAAGCTGCCGCTGGATGCCGAGCACGTCCTGCAAGGTGTCCGCTCCCAGTCCTTGCAGGGCTTGCGGCACGCTCACTCCGAGCTGTTGCAGGATGTCGGTCACACTGGGCCGCTGCGGAAGCAGCGCTCCAAGGCCGGTGGAACCGAAAACCTGCCGGAATCCCTGCCGGGCCGTCGTCGGTGCATTCATCGCCATTGCGATCATCCTCCCTTAGAAGGTGAATCTGACTGTACCGCCACCACTGTGGATCGGGGCGCCTCCGCGGATCGAAGACAGTCTTCTGCGTCTGAGAAACTCCGATAGGCCGCTCTCGAAGCCGCCAACGATCGCCTCCAGCCCGGTCGAGATGGCTGGACGGAACGCCTCGAACTCGCCTCGCCGGCGCGCGAACTGCTGCTGTGCCTGCTGGAAGGCGAGCTGCCCCGGCAAGGCGATGGCCGGAAGGGCCGAGAGCGCCTCCCGCTGGATTTGGGAGCCGACGTTCAGCCTCGCCTGCGCCGCCTGGGCAGCGAGATCGCGCAGGCTCTGCAGGCGCCTCTCCTCGATCTCTCGGGCGTTCTCAGCCAAGAGCCCGGACCGCAGGACCCCGCGGGCATTGAGGATGTCCTGCAGCCGCCGCTGCGCCTCGTCGGCGGCTTCGGTCACCCGTTCTCTCGCCACGCCGAACGCCTGGCCGACGGTGCTCCCGGCCAGGTCGTCCGCCGTTCGCAGCCGCTGGATGGATCGCCTTGCCAGCTCGTTGATGAGTGTGTTCGCCTGCGGCGAGAGAGCCTGCGTCACCGGGGGCGGCTGAGGGCCTGAGCGCTGAAAGGCGTTGCTGGCAACCGCCCCGAGAGCTTGTCCGATGACCGCGGGAGCCGCGGCCACGACGCCTTGGCCGATGGCCGAAAGCGCCGCCGGAATCACTGATGCCATCAAATCACCCGCTTTCGTCGTCGCTCTTGGGGTTCAGGATGCCGAAGATAAGGAGGTCTTCCCAGCCGTCGCGGGTCCGCAGGGCCTGGCGCTCAGTGCCCTCCTGCTCGAAGCCGACGGCCTTGAGCAGCCGGATCACCGGCTCGTTCGAGGCGCGCACTCTCGCCGTCACGCGGTGCAGCATCCACTCGTCGAAGACGATGCGCCGAAGCGCCCTGGCCGCGAAAAGTGAGAGCCCTTTGCCCCGGGGGTCGGGAATGCCGATTCCCACCTCGGCCCGGAGATTTTGCCAATCGACGTGAAAAAGGTCGATCCAGCCTACCGGCCTGCCGTCTTCGGTGCGGATCATCCACACGAACCACGGCCTCGAAAGATCGACCGGCTCAAGGTGGACGAGGCGAAAAAGAGCGGGATCTTCCATCCAGCGCCGCAGGATCGGCAGTTCCTCAGGCTTCAGCGGCGTCAGGTGCATCGGGAACCCCTTGCGCCGCGCCGGTCCGGGCCGATTGCTCCAGATAAGCCTTCAGGGCGCGCAGCGCCTTCAGGTTCTGTTCGATGTCGTAGAGGAGACCTTTCAGACGAACCTCCTCCGACGACACCTCCATCAACTTCTGTTGCAGCCAGTCTCTCGATTCCAAGACCCTCTCTCCCCTCACGCGGCATGATAGGGCACCTTTTTCACGGTGCCCGCGACCTTCACCAGCAGGAATCCCTCCTGGGCTCCGGCGGTTCCGGTCGTGTTGCTTGCGGCGTAGCCGATCTTGCCCGTGGCATCGATGTCGAAGATGCTGGCGCCTCCCGAATCCGTCACTTTTAGCGCGTCGCCGGTCTGCCCGAACGCGACGCGCAGGAGCAAGTCGTGCCACGCCGAGTTGTCCGCGCCGCTGATCGAGACGCGGGCGCCCGAAGGCGGCGGGGTGAAATTCAGGCCGATCGCCACGCGGCGATTGCCTCCCTCCAGGTACTCCCGCAGGTAGACGATGTCGGAGACGCCCGCGCCGATGTCCCGGGCGATGTAGAAGTCCTCGATGACCGAGTTGGCGACGTCCAATCCCATCTCCCATCGGCGAACGCCGTCTTTCAGCCACTGGATGAACGGCTGGTGCGTGGTGACGCCGCCGCTGGTGGTGCCGACGAGTTTCAAGACGCCTTCATGGGAGATGGCAACCGGCAGACTGGGGGAGCCGATCCAACGCGAGAACCCCGTGTCGGGAATCAGGTTCCCGGACGCATCGACGTTCCAGAAGCCGCCCGACACCTTGGCCATCGAGAGCCGGTCGCTCTTGAGGTTCGCACTGTCGATGTTGCCGTTGAACTCGTTGTAGAGGGTATCGAAGTTGTTGTTGAGATGCGAGCCCGAAGGCACGTCCGCCGCCGCGAAGGCGGTGGGCTTTCTCACCTGCGCCACGGAGCACGCCCTCCTCAATAGGTGATGCTGGCCAGGATCTGCACCGCGCCGGTGTGGAACTTCGCCTTGAGCGCGACTTCCCGGTTGGGACTCGTGCCCGTGGCGGTGACGAACAAGACGACGTTGTCTGTTGCCGGTGCGGCGGGCTCCGAGATCGGAACGAAGGGATGGCGCTCGGCCCACACCTCCGCCCAGCGGTTGCTGGAAGTTCCGTTCTTTCGCTGACTGGCGGTGGCATCGGGAAAGAAGTCGCTCGTCACGCCGCCCGTGCCCAGCAGAAGGGACGTCGTGTTCACGCCATCGGCGAAAACGTCCCACCTCAGCGTGTCGCTGCCCAGCGCCTGCACGGCGTTCACCGCCGGAAGGAGGTCCCCCGTCAGGTCGATGTCCTTCGCCCACACCTTCAGCCATCTCAGGCTGGACGAACCGAGGTTCCTCGTCTGGTTCAAGTCGGGCTTCAGGTCGGTGGTGAGCGTATTGACGTTGATGCCGTCGGCGTACACGTCCCATCGGTGCGTTGCGTCGCCGAGCGCCTGCGTCAGGTCGTTCACGGGCAGGATGTCGCCCGAACCGGAAAGGTTCCCCGAGGCGTCGATGCTCCAGAAGCCGCCCGTCACCTTGTTGAACGCCGTCCGGTCGCTGGCCAGGTTGGCGGCGCTGATGCTCCCGTTGAACTCGTTGTAGATCGTGTCGAAGTTCGCATTGACTTGGGTCGGATCGATGACCGTGTCCTCAATGAAGTTGTACGGCTTGTTGATCTGTGCCACGTTAGGCCCTCCTCAGCACGCGTCGGGGAATCGCCTCGACGGCGAATCCGTGAATCGATCCTGAATCGGTTGATGAGTTGTTTCGAATCGTCACTGTGATTGAGGCCCCGAAGTCCTCCCGCCTGAACGATTCCGAGAATGTTTGAATGCGCGAGGTAGACCAGCGCGAGACTCCCCATATAGCCCGACCCCAGAAGGTCGCGCCGGAGGCGCCGATGATTGCGCTGCTCATATCCATGGTTGCTCCCGGGCCGCTCTGGTCGATCTGGTAGGACACCGTCCACTTGGCTCCGGAGGAATGTACATCGATCCAGAAGCGCCGGAACGCCTTGATGACGGTGAACGAGTCCAAGTCGTAAGCTTTACTCGTGAAGTGCGCGTCGATCGGCTGCCCGTCGTCCGAAGTGCCGCGATCTCCGAAGAAGACCAGTCCCTGCGATGCGTCGCCCCAAGTGATCTCATGCCCGTCGCCGGCGCCGTCCCATACGGCGTACGCGTGCGCCCGGATGCCCGAAAAGATCGTCCAGGTCTTCGTCTCAAGGTCGAAGACGAAAGTGAGGGCCTCGGAGTTGTCCACCGAGCTTTCGATCGGCGTGGTGAGCCACAGGAAGTTGTCGTGCACCGCCGCCGCGGCGACGCTGAGATTGCCGCTGCGCAAAAGGTCTAGGTTCACCTTGTGTGAGAGGTGCTCCAAGGTCGTTCCACGCATCCGGTAGATGCCGTCGGCCCCCAAGAAGTACGTCCAGATGCCGTCGGTCGTAACAGAGCGCGGCGCCACGCAGCCGATGCCCGGAAAGATCTCTCGGCGCACCCAGTTCTCCTGCCGGTCGCCGATCAATAGATGCGTGCTCCGGTGCTTGAAGATGACAAGGTCGCCGAAGCTGGAGGCGAGCCCGGTGATCCAGTCGCCGGCGCCGGAGGAGGTCTCGATGTCGATGAAGTTGGAGGCGGGCCAAGCCTGATGATCGTCCAGCTCCGAGAAGTACAGCCGCGACGGGTTGGCAGGATCGCCGGCCAAGAAGAGACGGTTTTGGTGCTGCACGATGAACTGCGCACGCGGCGGACTCCCGGCCACATCCGTCACGGTGGTGCCGTCATACTGCTTCAATGGGTCCACCGCGTTCGTCGCAAAGAGCAGGTCCTTCCACTGCTCGAAGTGCCACTCACGGTTGGCGGTGAGGCCGGTCGCAATGTCGGAAAACGTGCCGTTCACGTCGTCTCCGACTTTGAGCGTCGTGCCGACGCCGATCACAAGCCGCTTGGTGCCGTCTGAGCGGTAGAAGCGGACGATCCCCTTTACCGGGTCGCTTCCCAGGCTCACGGCGTTGTACCGCTGGCTGCCGCCGCGCTTTTCGGGCACCCCGGTCCGGAAGACCATGTTTCGGCAGTTGATGACCTCGTTGTCCTTGAGAAGGTGCGGGTGAATCGTCCGATTCACCCCGCCGGAGAGGTCCCGGACATTGAGCAGGACAGGACGCGCCATCGCCTAGTCCCCCGTCCACCGCACGGTGGGATACGTCTCGGCAGTCCGTGACATCCCCGCGCCCAGAAGCTCCAGCTTCCGCCGCTCGAACTGGAGCATGAAGGCGCTGGCCCGCTGAATGTTTTCGTCCGCGAGCGCCCATTGCGCCGCGGCCCAGTATGCCAGTGCGTAGTGATACGGAGCGGGAATGGCCGGCTCGTCGGTTCCCGCCGCCATCAGAGTCGGGCTTGCCTGATAGAAGAGCCGAATCTCCTTGGCATCGGCGGGGATGGGATGGAAGCCGAGCTTGACGGGGTTCAGACGCAGATAATACCCAAGCGGCGTCCCCTGCAAGTCTGGGCTTGCATCGACGATCTCCCGAAAGTCTATGTGGCGCAGCTTGAGCCCGTCGTAGTAGACGGCCAAGGGGCGCATGAAGTCGATTGGGAAGCCTACGTCAGCACCTCCGTATTCCTGCTGGCCGGGAACGGACATGAACGTGGCGAGTTTCTCCTCGGCCCCGGCATCGCCGAGCAGCTCCTCGATGGCCCGATTCAGCCAGTTGTGGATGGTGAGATCGTCTGTATGAGTCGTCGATGCCTCGCCGTACAGCTTGCGGACCGCATCGGTCAGCTCGTCGCGCGTCACCGTCTCACCTCCAGCCGAAGTCCATGGCCAGCGCCTTCCTGGCTTCTTTGGCGAAGGCCGCAGCCACCTCGTCGGCTGCACGCTCCTCGGCACGCCGCCTCAGGTACTCCTCCTCCTCCAGCTCCTCCAGTACGTCGGTGTGCCCGCTCCACTGGTCGGTGTAGCGCAGGTGATGGAGCAGCCGGGCGTCGAGAACCGGCTTCTTCCACGTCAGGACGTGCTCCAGCCGGTCCGTGGCGTAGGCGAGCCCACTTTTGAGCTGCACCAGGACCGGCTTCACCATCTTCACCAGCCAGCAGCCGGGCTCGCCAAAAATGCGGAGGTCCGGGTAAACCTCCCGGACCCTGCGCTCGATGTCGTAGACATCGCCAACCGGCATGCACATCACTCCCAAACGCGAAAAGACACCCTCCTGGGTGCCCTTTTCAATGGAGAGCAGCGGCTCGTTTGATACTCGCTCATGGTGCTGGCCCGGTAAGTGCCGTGATATCGCCCTTCGGCGTCAGTCGTCGAACAATCCCCGCCGCAGCCAGTCGGCGAAGTACAACTCCCACCCCCGCGTTCCTCCGGACGTCTGCAGAAGCGCATCATGCAGCTCCTGCCCGCGCTTTCCCGCGTTGTAGGCCGCCTCGAAGGTCGGTCCGAACACGTCGAGGAAGAATTGCCGGCTGGCCGTGTAGCTCGACATCGGGGAAAACGTGTCGTCGGTCCCAAACCGTTGGTCGAGCCACTCCGCGGCGGTCATCAGGCGCTGCCTCCTACCAAGGTGTCGATGTAGGCGTTGACCACTCCGGACGTGGGGGCAACGGAGCAGGTGAACAGAAGGTCAATCACTTCGCTGGGGACATCGAGGCCGGGGAAGTCCTGGTTCGTGATGACCTTCTTGGACCCGGCGGGGACTGCAATGGTCCCCAACGAGGCCGTAATCACGTTCAGCATTTGCAGCCGCACCGTGACAGTGACTTCCTGGTCTAGCTGATTGTCCACATAGATCGGGACTTTGCCGCCGCCCCACACCGTGCGGACTAAGTCGAACACGAACTGCGGATCGGTGAACTTGCTGTGGGTGGCAGTGTCCCTGATCGCCAGATCCTGAGCCAGCACGCCCCGCAGGTTCTGCGGGGTGATCTGCTCCAACGCGCGGTATCTCAGCTCGAACACTCTCAGCCTCGTCTGCGGAGTTGGAGTCTGGTTGCGAACCGTTACCACATAGTTCCGCCCGATAGGCCTGAACGGCGGAATGAACTGTACGTCCTGAGCCCCAAGGGCTTTCGGCACAGTCACACGGGCGCGGGAGATGGCAGGATTCTCCCCTGCGGTACCGTCCCCCGGAATCCAATCGAACTGTGTCACGGTATCGCCGTTAATTATGTAGGCCAGCATGGCGATACCGGGCGACGCCATCAGGTCAATCACGCCGGAGCTGCGGATCCCACCAGCTGCCAGGGGCGTCGTGGTAATGGTCACGACTTCGGGCTGCACGGTTCTCCCAAAAAGCGACACTCGATCGACGGGGAGCTGGCTGGCTTCGTCGATGAACGTGACTGCCATCGGATCACTCCTCACAATCCGAAGCGGGGAGAGCCCGAAGGCCCTCCCCGCCATCCGCATGCCTTACTCCGTGATGTCCTTCAGCGCTGCGTTCGCCGCCGGGACCGTGTTGACGAGGTTGCCGTAGAAGGCGAGCGTCGCCTCATAGGCGTCCTCGGAAGCGTTCGAGCCCACGATCCGGTGCAGAATCTGGCCGTCTTCGTCGAGCCAGTCGAAGTCGGCCATCTGGGCGATGAAGAACGTGGACTCATCAAGCAGCCAGACGGTGTTCAGCGGCGCCTGCGAGTCCACGATCAACGGATAGCCGTTGAACTCGACGCCCGTGAACCCGCCGTCAAGCTCCATCGTGTTCACGTGACGGCGGTCGGCCCGCACCAGCGCCACGTACTTCCTCCGCACGCCGTGGCTGGTGATGCCGATCGAGATGCGGCCACCGGCCCGTGCCTCCGCCTCGTCGTTTGCCTGTTGCAGGAGATCGAGCGACAGGCTGCGAAGCGTCCCGCCGTTGTCAAGCACGTTCGGGCGGAACCAGCCGTTGGCGGCGTCGCTGCGGTCAATTCCGCCGACCGTGTTGGTCTCCGAGCCGACCCACGCTTCCAGCCCCTCGATCTCAAGGCCGCGGCTGTCGGAGAGAAAGATCGCGTCGGTATCGGCGGTAGTGACGGCTCCGCCCGCAGAGTCGATCGTGATCGTCTTGTTGGCGCGGTCGATCGATACGACCGTACGGTCTCCGCCGCCGGTGATGTCTGCTCCCGAGGAGTTCTTGATGTCGATTTTCATGCCCTCGTAGAACAGATTCATGTTCGCGTCGGCGTCGAGCTGGAGCGTCGTTGTAGACGTATTCGAGGCACAGCCGGCGATCGTGCCGAACGAGTCGTTGTAGAACTGCCGGTTCACGTCGCGGCGCAAATCGCGCATCATGCCGTCCATCTCCGCCCGGACGGCCCGAACGAATGCGCCGGCGTTGTTCCGGCTGGCCGCGATCGTCGGTCCCGTGATCTTGATCGAGCCGTAGATGTACTTGGGCTTCAAGATCAGGTCCCTGTACTGCTGGTTTCCCGGAGTCGGCAGCGTTCCGCCGTCGGAACGCGATCCAACCCCGGCGTTGCGGCTGAAGGAGAGCGGCGTAACGATCTGCCGACCGCTGAAGACGTCGGTTCTGCGCTCCATGCGGCGGAGGAAGATCACCCGGTCGTTGAGCTGCCGGCGGATCGGTCCGAGATAGAAATCCTTCAGGACCGCGTCGAAGTTCGTGAGGTTCTGGGCCATGCTTTCTCACTCCCGCTACTGTTGGCGGGCCATCTGCTCCAGGAACCGAATGGCGGCCTGATCCGCCTCTTTCATCGTCTGAGGCGGCTGGTGCCGGTTGGCCGGCGAGGCACCCCTCGTTCCCTGAACGGGCGGCCCGCCTCTCGTCTTCGAGTTGAGGTATTGCTGAATGACCAGGTTGCGGATGTCGTCGAAGTGCTCAAGGAGCACCGCGGCCCGCACCTGCATCACCGGATCGTCCAAAAGGTGCTCGATCCGGTCCACGATCCGGTTCTCCGTGATCTTGACGCCCTCGAACTCCTTGCGCGCCCGCTCCAGCTCCTCACGCATCTGCCGCTCGATCCGGGCGGTCTCGCGCTCCTCCTCGGCCCGTTTGATCTCGGCTACCTGTTGCTTGAGCTGCGTGTAGTCCTGGATCAGCTCGGGCGGAAGGTTGAGCCCCGTCTGCTGAGCCGCTCCGGCCTGGGCCTGGGCGGCGGTGAATCCGCGTGCTCGAAGCTGGTCGTAGGCGGCAAGGTAGGCGGCAAACTGCGGGTCGGAGCGGATGTAATCGACGAGAGGCTTGAATTGCTCGTATTCCCGCAGCGCCTGGGCGTCTCGCTGGCGCTTCTGCTGGTAGTCGAAGCCCTGCTCCGCAAGGTTGATCAGCTCTTCCTCGGTGACTTCGTGCTCTCGGTCGCGGTGACGAATCTTGTACCGCCTCGGCTCCTGCTCAGGCTGTGGCTTGTCGCCCTCGGCCTCAGAAGCCGAGCTTTCGGCCTCTTCGTCCGCGAACGCCTGCTGAAGCGCCTGCTCTGCGGCCTCTCCGGCCTGTTCGAACGTCTGCACGTCATCCGGCATCGGGTAAGTCCCCCTTGCGCTGTAGCAAATGCCCTCGGCGCGCGTGATCCGCTGTGGCAAACGCCCTCGGCGGAAACCGAAAACGCCGCCCCGAAAGGAGCGGCGTCAATCTTTGCGTCTGTTACGCCGGCGGCGGGCCTCCCGGCGGGCCAACCGGCGGAGAACTTCCTCCTCCGAGCCCCGGTGGTGCCGGAGAAACCGCCGGAACACCTCCGGCTTGCGCTTCCGGAGGAAGTGAAACTGCGCCAGGCTGCTGAACGGCACCCTGGATCACCGCCGCTCTCTGTAGATCTTGCTGGGCAAGCTGCATGGCCAGCATTTCGTGCTGGCGGACGTGAATCTCGAAGAGCTGCTTCGTCAAGGGATCAAGCCGTTCGAAGTCATCGGTCTTCCGGAAACGATTGTGCTCCCGGATGTGCACCTGGTGGTTCTCCCAGTGGTTCGGAAGTTGGCCTATGCCCGCGGCCATGCGCTTGTTCTCAAGCTCGGCCCGCTGCTCGTCCAGCGTCTCTTCGTCCACCTCGGGCTCGAAAATGCCCGCATCCATCAGCTTCAACGCCCGGCGCCGCTCCTCAGGGTCGCGGATGTCGATGAAGCCCGACTCGGCCAGCGAGACGATGAACTGCTGCTGCGCACTCTTCAGCTTCGGAAGAGCGCTCCCGGCCTGGACCTCCACGTCCGTCGACCGGATGTCGGCGGCGTAGAAGTCGATCGTCTCAGCGATCCCGTTGCGCCCGGCGATCTCCACCGTGCGCGGCTCCAGGTAGTTTTGCTGAGCCAAGCACAGGATGCGGCTGCCAATTCCCGAGAACGCCTTCTCGACGTTGGCCACCACCGGCCCGAGCTTCGTCTCGTCCTGCTCCAAAAGGAGACTCAGCGCCACGCCGGACCGAACCCCCGGAGGCGGAGCACCGAGCGAGGTTTCCCGAACGCCCATGATGTCTCGCATAGTCTCCAGATAGACGCTGATCAGGTTGAACAGCGACTGCGGCAAGGGCGGCGGCGTCCAGAACGTCGGCGGCACCGCACCTCGGTAAGAGACCACCTGCCCCGGCTCGTCCGTGATCCGCTTTTCGTCGATCGCACCCCAAGGCGACAGAATCTTGCCGGAGGAGAGGATCAGTGCTTGCTCCTGGAGCTTCGAGATCACCCGGTTGATCTGGCGCTGAAGGCTGATGCAGCCTTCAACCAGCGACATCGGCCAGAACTGGCCGGGAACGATGATGTGCTGAAGCTCGACGAACGGAAAGCGCCTGTCGGGGTGGAAGGGCACGTTCGGATCACTGTTGCGCCGCTGGGTCATCGGAAAAGGGCCGTCAACCAGGAGCTTCCCGGACGCCACCGCAATCATCCGCCCGTTCGGAAACCGTGGCGACGGCCTCTCCCAGTACTCCTTTACGATGGCGTGATGGTCGAGCTTCTTGCTCGACGAAGTGCGGTCCTCGACGTCGAAGCCCCGGGTGAAGCCGGAGGCCACGAAGTCAGCAAAGTCGGCCTTCGACACGTCCTCCGGAGGCACGCGTACGCCGTACTGCTCTTCGATCGACTCGACGGTGCGAATCTTCTCGTGGATCATCCACTCCGCGCCTTTTAGCGTGCCCGTGGAGTCCGCCGCTGGATCGACCACCACCTCGAACGGAGAGGCCGCTTCCACGGCCACCTCACCGACGAAGAACGTGATCGCCCGATCTCCGATGAACTCGTCGATCTGCGGACCCGCCTGCCCATCCCAATATGTCTTCATGAACGCCTTACCGCAGGTGAGCATCCACAGCAGGGCGAGATTGCGCACATCGTCCAGCTCAAGGTGCCGCCAGAGGTAGTCGAGCAGCTTCGATGCCCGCCGCGCGGCATTGATGTCGTCTTCCTCTCCGGTAGCAGGCTTGGCGACCATCACGGGGCGGTTCTTCGTGAGCTTCGCAAACAGAGCCCACACGAACGACAGGAGGTAGTTGGCGACCATGCGCACCCTCCAGGGCGGCGAGGGCGGCTCGATCAGCTTGCCGGTGGCCGGGTGCACGATGTGCCACTGCTTGCCCACGTAGAAGGCAAGGTTCATTCGCCACTGCTCCTCATAGGGCCGGCGATGCTCCTTGCCGATCTCGTAGCGCTCCTCAACCAGCGCGATCGGGCTCGATCCCTTCACCCCGGGCGTCATGATCGCCATCCCATCTCACCTCCCTAGCTGTTGTAATACCGCTCAGCAAGCTGCCTCAGAGCGCTCTGCTCGGCGTCTTCTTCCTCAGCCCGGCTCGAATGACCGGCAGCGATCTGCGCCTGAACGTACTCGCCGAAACTGCGGCTCATCAGCCGGTTGAGCAGTGCCGTTCGCTCGGCGTCCCACATCCTCCGCTCAGAAAGCTGCAGCCACTCGCGCCACGCCGCCCATGCCACCACGATCGCCAGCACGATGTAGGCATCAGGCACCGACGGCCACCTCCTCTGCGTGCACCGACTCCATGTGCCGCCGCAGGTTGTGCCCGGCGAGCCGCCCGGTGTAGACCCGCCCGCACTGCGGGCACTCGACGGTGGCCGTATCGGCGGACGGGCGGTCGCCTCGGAGCAGGCTTGGGCGCAGGCTTCGGAGCCGGTCGAGGACGAGGTTCAGGAGTCGATCGTCTTGAGCCGCCGTCGCCACGATCTCGGAGACGCATCCGGAACAGATAAAGACCCACTCCTCCTCCACCTCCGTCTCGCAGTCCACAAACGGCCCCTGCGGCGTGCAGCGGCAGATCAGACAGCACCCCGGATGCATGTCCGGGGCGTCGATGAGTCTCACGATGCTCCCTCCTGACGCATGCGGCGGCGACGGCCACGGGCGGCCAGCTCCGCCATCCGCGAGGCGCCGTGCTCCTGCCGCCCGATGTGAGCCGCCAGCGCCTCCGGATCCCGCACGTTGCCGCGACGACGGAGCTTCCGCACAAGCGCGCGGAACCGCTCCCCCGTGCCGAGCGGGGGCTTCCTCTCTTCGGCCATCGGCGTTCACCTCACCAGTATCCGGGATCGTTCGTGCGGTTTCGGGCAGCGACCAGGCGCTCAATATGACGAGTAGCCCGCGTCGTTGCCGTGTTCGGCTTGGGCTCCTCCGGGCGCTGTGTCGGCTGTGGGCGAGCCATCAGCAGGTACCTGAGGGCATCCACGGCGTGATCGTCCTGCTTCAGCGGCCTCTCCGGCTCGTCCCCGACCGCGGTCCGCCGCGGCGCCCATCGGTATCCCTTGAGCTCCCGGATGAGATTCGAGCACGTCCGATAGATGCGTAGCCGAGGCGGGTCTCCCGACAGCCACTCGTGGATGCGGTTGATGCCGGCGTCCACATCGTTCTGAGCAGGGATCAGCGTTACGCCCTGTTCGTGATAGATGTTGCCGACCGCCTCTCCCGTCGGACCGCGGTTGAATACCGACGGGTCGGCGTAGATCGGCACCTTCCCGCGCCTGAGGATCTCCTTGGCATGCATCTCCGGCGGCCACTCGGCCTGGTAGTGCTCATCGTAGATGATCACATTGCCGTCCCAGTCCACTGCTGCCCAGACGACGGCCGTCGGGTTGCGCAGGCCGTAGTCGAAGCCTGCCAGCTTCTCCCATCCCTCCGGAATGCCGTCGGGAAGTGGGTCGATGACGTGCTTCGACTCATCGAACTCCGTGAATATCTGCCCCTCGAACACGTCGAAGCTGGCATCCAGGTATTTCCTCACCCACTCCGGTGGGTAGGACGAGAGAAGCGACTCGACGTATCCCGGCGGCAGATGAACGTTCTCGCGGGTGGGCGCATGGATCAGGGCGTAGTCCTGCCGCCCCTCCGGCGGTATCGCCTCCCGTGAGACGAACCGCCGGTACATCCAGTCATGGCCCGCCGGGTTGGAGGTGATCCATCCCCGCCGCGGCCCGATCGGGTTCCTCAGCCGGCTTTGCAGCATCAGGAAAACGGTCTCCGCCACCTCCGATGCCTCGTCGATGTAGAACCACGACAAATTGAGCGATTTCAGCGTCTCGTCCGCATTTTCGAGGTATCTAAAAAGCACCTCGCTGCCATTGGGGAGGATCAGGTGGCCCTCCGATCGCCGCCACGTCGAGAGACGCAGCAGCTCCTGCGGCAAGCACTCCTCGAAAAACGTCCGCTGAGTGGTGTCTCGCAGCTCGGGATACGTCTGCCGGGCGATGACGCCCAGGCTGCCCGGGTGCTCCAGCGCCGTGACCAGCGCCTCCATACAGCCGCAGCGCGTTTTGCCCGAGCCGAACCCCCCGATGTAGGCCCGATACCGCGCCGGCGAGCGGTGGAACTCCGCCTGCCGGGGCAGCGGCGTGTAGTCAATGGCCACCGTCTGCACCGTCATCACCCGGGCGCGGGATCCTCACGACGATCTCCAGCCCCTCGCCATCCGGCCCCGTGATCGCCTGCGCCGGCCTCCCCCACGCCCGATCCAGCAGCGCCTCCGCCGCCGCCACGCGGGCACGCGACGGCTCT
>DASVDU010000075.1:0-25122 GCA_036380915.1 Hyphomicrobiaceae bacterium
GACCTCGTCCATGATGCCCTGGTGCGGGCGTTGCAGTCGAAGGCGGTTCCGCGGAAGGCCGACGAGGTGCGGCCCTGGGCGTTTCGCGTCCTCAAAAACCTGTTTCTCGATGTGCGGCGAAGGCAAAAGGTTCGTGCCGGATATGCGCGAGAAGAAGCACTCCTCAATCATGCCTCCGCCCATAGGAGCCTAGATCCGGTCGAAGCATTGATTGTCCGCCAAGCCTACGACAGCCTCTCCGCTCACGACCGCGAAGTGATTTGTTTGATTGACATTCTCGGGCTGACGTATGCAGAAGCCAGTGCAGTGATGGACGTCCCGATAGGGACGGTGATGAGCCGGATAAGCCGCGCGCGGCGTGCCATGCTGGACATCATCGAAGGCTCGAACGTTCGCCCTCTACGGAAGCATAAACAAGCGAAGTGAAACCGATGGCCCCGCTGGAGCCCAGCGACTGGGAACTGATCAACGCATATGCCGATGATGAGCTGCCTGCGGAAGACCGCAGGGCCGTCGAACGCCGACTTGCTGGCGACGGTGCCTTTGCCGCCGCGCTTCACGAAGTGAGAAGCCTCAAGGCTAACCTGCAGGCGCTGAAACCCGCCGCTGTACAGCCGCATCCAGGGCTAGCACGGCAGCGGCAGTTGGTTCGACCTGTTCCGATGGGGGGGGCCGCGGCAGCCGTGGCGGCGGCCCTCTTCGCCATGGCACAACTTCTGCCACCTTCAACGGCGGCCGATTGGGACGAGGTCACGTCCAACCTGCATGCGCAATTTTCCGGAAACGCCTATGTGCTTGCGCCCGCGAACCCTGTTGTGGCCGTTTCGACCGGCCGCATGGGTGATCTTGCTGCGTTCGATCTCTCGGACTCCCGGCTCACGCTCGTGGACGCGAGGAACGTGCAGGTGAGCGGATCGACCATTGTCGCCATGCACTATCGCGGGCCGAGTGGGTGCAGCCTCACCATTGCCGTGGCCGCCCAGTCCGCACTGAAGCATGTTTCAGCGCGGTCCTCCAATGCTCTCCAGGCCCATTGGACCGCCGGCGGCAATCACTTCCACGTCGTCGCCTCGGGTATGGACAGGAACCGCTTCGAGGCGATCGCCGCATACGTGCGGGCAGAAACTTTGCATCAGGGCGGCGGGAAGGAAATGCGCATCGCGCTCCGGTCGGCGACGGACCACGCACGACCCTGTGCTTAAACTCTGTTGCTGAGTTTCACTTCAGGGGGAAGTTGGGGCGGTCGGGGCCGTAATTCTTGGCGAGGTAATCCAGAATCAGCTCGCGCTCCTCCGGCTCGAGCTCGGGCATGCCCTGCTCGTCGATCATCCAGTCGATCAGCTCGTTCCAGCGCTCGCGGGTCAACCCCTGCTGAGCGACGAGCATATCGGAATGGCAGCCTGTGCACGCGTAATAGGTCTCCTCGGCGCCCTTGCCGTCCACAAGACGGCCGAACTCGCCCGCATCAGCCGACATCGCGAACACTAGTGCGCCGGCGACCGCGGCCAAAAAAGTCTTTCGAACCATGTGTCCTTCCGGAAGTCTGCGTTCAGGGGCGGGCGCCTCGCCCGCCCCGCTAATGCGTTTCAGCTCACGCGTACCGCAACGCGGTGCATCATGTTGTTGGCATAGCCCCGCGGGTTCCAGTCGACGGCGAACGGCTGGGCGACACCGGCGCTGTCAGTGGCGCGGGCCCAGACCTCGTAGTAACCGGGCTTCGGGAACTTGACGTTCGTGCGCCAGTTCTGCCACGCGCCCGAATTGACTGGCTTGTCGAGCTCGGCCCGCTGCCATGTCGCGCCGAAGTCGATCGAGATGTCGAGCGCATCGATGGTCCGGTCGCCCGACCAGGCGTGCCCGCGAACCTCCGTTTCGCCTTTTACGTTGGCGTTGTTTTCCGGGAATGTGATGATCGATTTCACGGGCATCCGCTCGAGAATCACGAAGTCTTCGGTCGCGACCTTCTCACCTGGCGCCACCGGCCGGTTGGGGAGCCGGTAAGAGGTGCCCTTCATCTTTTCGCCATCGTGGACCTTGTCGCGGACCCAGATGCGGGTGAGCCACTTCTGCGAGCAGGAGCCCGGCCAGCCGGGAACGACGAGTCGGAGGGGCGCGCCGTTCATCGGGTGGATCGGTCCATCGTTCATCTGGAAGGCGATCAGCACGTCGTCGGCCATGGCCTTGGCGATCGGCACGCCGCGTGAGATCGGCACCTTTTTCGGGTCGCCCGACAGGTGCGTGTCAGCCCCCTCGTGGCCGGTATAGACGGCGCTCGACTTGAGCCCGGCCTTCGTGAGCACGTCCTTCAGGCGGACCCCGGTCCAGTTCGCGCAGCCGACTGCGCCGACGGTCCACTGGTTGCCGGACACCGGCGGGTTGAAGTATGCCCGGCCGTTCCCGCCGCATTCGATGACCAGGGCCATCGTGACGACCTCGAACTGGTTCTTCAGGTCGTCGATGCTGAGGTTGAGCTCGTTCTCGACCTCGCCGTCGATCTTCACCTTCCACTTGGCGGGATCCATGTCCTCCGGCGGCACGCCGTTGTTGCGGATGAAGTGACGATTCGTCGGAGTGATTGGATCATCGAGCAGGTGCGCCGGCGTCTCGGCGTTCACCGGCCGATCGTTGAAGAGCTTCAGTCCGTCCTTGCCCACCAGCACGTCTTCAGCAGCGAACGCCGCTGGGATCAGCCCCGCCGGCATGTTGCGGTGGAAGGGGATGTTGGCGCCCACCATCGCCGCCATGGTGGCAAGTCCTGCGTTGCGCAGGAAACCGCGCCGGTCCGCATGCGAGATGCGGCCGAAGAAGGCCTTGTCCGCAGCGATCGGGTCCTTCGCAAAGAACTCGTGAAGTCCCAACTGCTCAGGTCGCTTTTCGTCCTTGCTCATACCTTTCCTCCCGGAGTTGCTGCCGGGAGTCAACGCACGAGCCGAGCGGATTATTCCATGGCATTGGCTTTGCTTCGGCTCCGATCCGCCGAGCACGAAGATTTGAGCAGAGCAGGATCGCGCGTCAGGCCGGCTCGACCACGGAGATCACCTGGCGCACGCCCACGGTGGCTCTCAGCGCGTTCTCGACGAGCTGGGCCGTACGGGCATTGACGTCCACTAGGCGAAGATCGACCACCACCTCCGAGCCGTCGCCCGACTCGCGAGATGCATGCACGCGCGAGGGCACGTGACCCATCTTGGCGACGGGCTCGATCAATCGCGGCAGGAGGCCGGGATCGGCAACGCCCACGACGTAGAACAGAGCTTTGAATGAGGAGGGGACGGAAGCGCGCGGCTCGGACTGAGCCGACACGGTGGCATTCGCAGCCATGACGAGAAATCCTTCACATGCGATGAGGAGAAAAGCGCGAAAACGTATCCCGGCAGCCCTTAGGCAACCGGGGCGCTAATTCGCCGAATGATCGCGATGCGAAGTGAGGTGTGCATGTGCGAGAGAATAGCGCCGGCTTGAGAGAACTTCAACTAGTTCTGTACTTTGCTGGCCGAGCAGTCGACCCGAACCGATTGACCGTCCAATTCCGGTCATCCCGGCGCCTCGTCGCCGGGATGAACCTGACCCCAGATGCCGGAGCAAGCATAGGGGTAGATTCCGGTGACAAGCACCGGGATGACTATTTTGGGGTGCGCACTCACCCAAGCAGATCCCGCAGCATCGGGATCAGCGGCAGATCAGCCGGGGGCATCGGATACTCGGCGAGCCGGTTCACTCGCACCCACCTGATCTCCTGGCCTTCCCGCGGGGTGATCACGCCGTCCCAGGTCCGGATCTGGTAGAGCGGCATCAGCAGGTGGAAGTCCTCGTACGCGTGGCTCGCGAATGTCAGCGGCGCGAGGCAAGTGGGGCACACGTCGATGCCGAGCTCCTCGAACAGCTCACGGATGAGGGCCTGCTCCGGCGTTTCCCCCTCGTGCACTTTGCCGCCCGGGAACTCCCACAGCCCGGCCATAGGCTTGCCGGGCGGACGCCGCGTGATGAGAACCCGCTTGTCACGGTCGACGAGCGCGGCAGCGGCGACAAGGAGAAGAGGCTTGGCCATTCGTGTTTGGCGGTTCGCGGCGCCCTGTCAGCTCCGGTAATCGGCGTTGATCGAGACGTAATCGTGCGTCAGGTCGCAGGTCCAGACCGTCGCCCGACCAGCCCCGACACCGACATCGACACGGATCGTGATCTCGCCGTTCTTCATATACTGGGCAACGACCGGCTCCGAATAATCCGGCGCGCGCTCTCCCTCTCGGGCAACGAGATGCGGGCCGAACCAGATGGCGAGCCGGTCCCTGTCCGCCGCCTCTCCCGATTTGCCGACCGCCATGACCACGCGGCCCCAGTTCGGGTCTTCGCCGGCAATCGCGGTCTTCAGGATCGGGGAGTTGGCGATGGAAAAGGCGATGCGCCGGGCGGCGCGATCGTCCTCGGCGCCGAGGACCTCGACCGTGACGAATTTCGACAGGCCTTCGCCGTCCTTCACGACGAACAGAGCCAGCTCGTGCATCAAGCTGTGCAGCGCCTCGGCAAAGGGTGCGAGGACCGGGTCGGCTGCATCACGCACCTCGGGGACGCCGCGCCCTGCCGCCTGACCGGTTGCGAACAGCAGAACCGTATCACTGGTCGAGGTGTCGCCGTCGATGGTGATGCAATTGAAGGTCCGGTCGGCGCTGGAGGCCACGAGCCGCTGCAGCACCGGCTGCGCGATTGGCGCGTCGGTGAACATGAAGCAGAGCATCGTCGCCATGTCCGGCGCAATCATGCCGGCGCCCTTGCAGAACCCCGCAAGCGTGACCTCGCCGGAACCCATCGGCACGCGACGGACAGCGAGTTTCGGGAAGGTGTCCGTGGTCATGATGGCGCGGGCCGCATCCTCCCAGCGCTCGGGACGAGCCGCGGCCGCGAGATCCGTCAGCAAGTGCGCGAAACGCGAGGCGTCCATCGGCTCTCCGATGACGCCAGTGGAGGCGATGTAGACCTCCTCGGGGCTGCAGCCCACGGCCTTGGCGGCCGCCTCCGCCGTGATCGCTACCGCCTCGTGGCCCTTGCGACCGGTGAAAGCGTTGGCATTTCCAGAGTTTACCACGAGCGCACGAGCCCGGCCGTGCGCGAGCTGCTGGCGGCACCAGAGGACGGGAGCCGAGCAGGTTTTGGATCGCGTGGTGACCCCGGCGGCAACCGTTCCAGGATCGAGGACGGCCAAAAGCAGATCCGTGCGGCCCTTGTAGCGGATTCCTGCCTGCGCGGTGGCAAAGCGCACACCCGCAATCTCGGGAACCTCCGGCAGGCTTGCCGGCGCAAACGGGGAAATCTTGGCGGTGCTGCCCAACGTCTCACCTCCCAGCGAGGTATCGCCAAACCAGGTCGAAGGAGCCGTGAGCACGCGGTCGAGCTTCGAACGAGCAGGCGACGCCGAACCGGCCACCACGAACCAGATCGGACGGGGTAAATCAATAGGCATGAAAGAAGAGGCCGCCCCTGAGGACGGCCCCTGACACTGCTATCGCCAGCTCGCCGCGGCTACTGCTTCGGAGCCGGTGCGCCGGGCACCTTTTCGCGCTCGACCTGCTCCTTAATGGCCGGGTCGACGTACTCGATTTGTGCCTTGCTGCGCAGATCAGCGGCGATCTGCTGGGCTTTGCGGTGCATCATCGAGGCGATCAGACGGTCCTTGATTTCGTCGAAGGAAGGCGGCTTACGCTCGCGGCGGTCCTCGACCTGAATGAGATGCCAGCCGAACTGGGTCTGCACCGGGTCCGAGACGTCGCCCTTGTCAAGCTTGAACGCCGCCTCCTCGAACTGCGGCACCATCTGACCCTTGCTGAAATAGCCGAGGGAGCCGCCTTCGTCCTTGGTGCCGGGATCCTTCGAGTACTGCTTCGCCATTTCGGCAAAATCTGCCCCGTGGGCGATCTTTTCCGCGATCTCCTTGGCCTGATCCTCGGTGTCGACGAGAATGTGGCGCGCTTTCACCTCTTCCTCGGGCTTCAGCAGCTTGACCTGCTCGTCGTAGAGCTTCTTGGCATCCGCCTCGCTCACCGCGTTCTTGACGCTCTTCTCGAAGTAGGCGTCGCGCAGGGCGCGGCGGCGCCAGTACTGCATGCGGCCGTCGAACTCCGGGGTGGAGCCGAGCTTGTCGCCCTCCGCCGCCTCCGCGAAGAGCTGGTTCTCGATGAGGTACTCGACGAGAACGCGGCGCTTCGTGGCCTCCGGCAGGCTCCCGAGGTCGGAGCCGATTTCCGCTTCGGCGAGCCTGATGTCGGCTTCCGTGATGGTCTTGCCGTTCACGGTAGCCACCGTTTCGTCTGCCACCGAGCTGTGGATCGGGGCGAAGGCAAGCCCACCCGCCAGCGCGGCAGCCAGGATGCCCAATCTCACTTTAGAGATCACGTGCGAGGTTCCTTGTTGATGATCGGACGGGCAGCCACGAACATAGCCGGGCGACCTGAACGCCGTTGGTTAGAACGCAAGTTAGCCCGTTGGTTAGACGGGCCTCGTGGCTTTGCCAAGTTAACTTTGGCTCACGTGGCGGAATTTCGGCGAAGTGGCGGCACGACCAACTGTCGCGTTCGATTGATTGACATTTGCGGGCCCGGCTTCTTATCTCTCCCCCAACGAGTGGCATTCTCCGGCCGCCGGTACCCTGCTCGCGCCCTGTTTGCGCTCTATCCGGTCAGCTTCGTGCTCCTTTCCGGACGCGAGCACCTATGACCGGGACGTCCACGGCGCTGGAATTGCCTGCAAGGAACGATACACATGCTTTCAATCGGCACGATCGCGACCAAGATTTTCGGTTCAGCAAATGATCGCAAGGTCAAGTCGTATCGCGCCACAGTTGCGGCTATCAACGACCTGGAGCCAGAGCTCGAGGCGCTGACCGACGAGCAGCTGCGCTCCCGCACCGAGATGTTCCGGCAGCAGCTGAAGGCCGGAAAGTCGCTGGACGACATCCTCGTACCGGCCTTCGCGACCGTGCGCGAAGCAGCCAAGCGTACGCTGGGCCAGCGCCACTTCGACGTGCAGCTCATCGGCGGAATCGTGCTGCATCAGGGCAAGATCGCCGAGATGAAAACCGGTGAAGGCAAGACGCTGGTCTCAACGCTGCCGGTCTACCTGAATGCGCTCGCCGGACGCGGCGTCCACGTCGTCACCATCAACGACTACCTGGCCAAACGCGACGCCGAGTGGATGGGCGAGATCTACAAGTTTCTCGGCATGTCCGTCGGCTGCATCGTGCACGAGCTGGACGACGCCCAGCGGCGCGCCCAGTATGCCTGCGACATCACCTACGGCACCAACAACGAGCTCGGGTTCGACTATCTCCGCGACAACATGAAGATGAGTCGCGATGAGATGGTCCAGCGCGGCCATTACTTCGCCATCGTCGACGAGGTGGACTCGATCCTCATCGACGAAGCCCGCACGCCGCTCATCATATCCGGCCCGGTCGAGGACCGTGCCGATCTCTACACCGCCATCGACGCGCTCATTCCGCGGCTGTCGAAGGAGGACTACGAGCTCGACGAGAAGCAGCGCTCCGTATCGCTGACCGAGTCCGGCAACGAGAAGATCGAGAAGATGCTGGAAGCGGCCGGCCTGCTCAAGGGCTCGTCGCTCTACGACATCGAGAACGTGACCGTGGTTCACCACGTGAACCAGGCCCTGAAGGCGCACACGCTCTTCCAGCGCGACCGCGACTACATCGTGAAGGGCGGCCAGGTCGTCATCATTGACGAGTTCACTGGCCGCATGATGCCCGGCCGGCGCTATTCCGAAGGCCTGCACCAGGCCCTCGAGGCCAAGGAAAAGGTGCAGATCCAGCCTGAGAACCAGACGCTGGCCTCGATCACCTTCCAGAACTACTTCCGCCTTTATGAGAAGCTGGCCGGCATGACCGGCACGGCCGCGACGGAGGCTGACGAGTTCCTCGAGATCTACGGGCTCGACGTGATCGAGATCCCGACGAACCTGCCTGTCGCCCGGCTCGACGAGGACGACGAGATCTACCGCACCGCCGACGAGAAGTGGGACGCGATCATCCGCGAGATCGAGTCGGCCCAGAAGCGCGGGCAGCCCGTGCTGGTCGGCACCGTGTCGATCGAAAAGAGTGAGCTGCTGTCGGAGCGCCTGAAGAAGAAGGGGGTTCCGCACCAGGTCCTCAACGCTCGCTATCACGAGCAGGAGGCCTACATCATCGCTCAGGCCGGCGTGCCGGGCGCCGTGACGATCGCCACCAACATGGCCGGCCGCGGCACCGACATCCAGCTCGGTGGCAACGCGCAGATGCGCATCCAGCAGGAGACCGCCGGCCTCAGCGACGAGGAAAAGGCCAAGCGCATCGAGGAGATCAAGGCGGAAATCGAGCGCAACCGCGAGATCGTGCTGAAGGCCGAGGAAGTGGTCGAGATCGAGCCGGCGAAGGGCAACAAGCCGGCCAAGACCATCACGAAGCCCGGCGGGCTTTACGTGATCGGCACCGAGCGGCACGAGAGCCGCCGCATCGACAATCAGCTCCGTGGCCGTTCCGGCCGTCAGGGCGACCCTGGCCGTTCGAAATTCTACCTGTCCCTCGAGGACGACTTGATGCGCATCTTCGGGTCGAACCGCATGGACGGCGTTCTGCGCACGCTTGGCCTGAAGGAAGGCGAGGCGATCATCCATCCCTGGATGAACAAGTCGCTCGAGATGGCCCAGCGCAAGGTCGAGGCGCGCAACTTCGACATCCGCAAGCAGATCCTCAAGTACGACGACGTGATGAACGATCAGCGCAAGGTCATCTTCGACCAGCGCATCGACATCATGGGCATGGACGACGTCAGCGAGACGATCACCGACATGCGTCACGAGGTGATCGACGAGCTGGTCAAGCGGCACATTCCCGAAAACGCCTACGCCGAGCAGTGGGATGCGGAAGGGCTGCAGACCGAGGTCAAGAACATCTTCGGCCTCGACCTGCCGATCGTGGAGTGGGCGGCGGAGGAAGGCATTGCCGACCAGGAGATCCGCGAGCGCCTGATCGAGGCGGCCGACGCCAAGGCTCGACAGAAGGAGGCCGACATCGGCCCCGAGATGTTCCGCTACATCGAGAAGATGGTCCTGCTGCAGACGCTCGACCACCTGTGGCGGGAGCATCTCGTCACGCTCGAGCACTTGCGGCAGGTGATCGGCTTCCGCGCCTTCGGCCAGCGCGACCCATTGAACGAGTACAAGGGCGAGGCCTTCATCCTGTTCCAGAACATGCTGGCCAAGATGCGCGAGGCGGTGACTGGACAGCTCATGCACGTGGAGCTGGCGACACCCCAGGAACAGCAGTCGATGTTCGAGCCCGCCGAGCTGCCGCCGATGGAGGCTCATCACATAGACCCCGTCTCAGGCGTCGACGAGCTCGCAATGGCCGATGCGGCACTCGCGGCGGAAGAGCTGGCCTATGCCAACGGACCCGATCGTCGCGCACCCTTGCAGAGCCGGCGCGGCGCGGATCGAATCGATCCCAAGGACCCGGCGACCTGGGGCAGGGTTTCCCGCAATGCGCCGTGCCCCTGCGGATCAGGTAAGAAGTACAAGCACTGTCACGGGCGGCACAGTTGAGGATAAGTGTCCCAGATTCCGCAGCTCGCCCGATTTCGTCGTCAGCTCGGGAGCGGGCATCCGGAATCAAAAGGACACTGAAAGATTGAGTTGCTAAGGTGACCCGCGATCGAGGAGCTCGCTCGCTGGCGAAGCGCCAGCATCGGCGAACTCTTCGGTCGTCGTACGACGTACTAGAAGCCGCCCCTCCACACACTGCTGCCATGGTGAGATCAGGTGCGGATACTCGGACTGGTCGGAGCCACCCACGACAGCGGCCTGGCGCTTCTCGAGGACGGTATTCCCGCGATCGTGCTCGAGGAAGAGCGGTTCAGCCGTAGGAAGCGCACCAAAAGCTTCCCCAGACGCGCCCTGAGTCTCGCCTTGGAAGGGTCTGCTCAGCGCCTGCGCGAGATCGACGTGATCACGACGCCGTGGGACGTTTCGCGCCTGCGGCTCACCTTCCTGCAAGCCCTGGTCGGTCATTTGCCGTGGAGCCTCAGCCTGGTCCGCCGCTCCGCGCGCTCCTTGCAGGACAACGACATCGTCCTGCTGAACGCATACTTCGCCCGCAAATTCAAACGCTACTTCGGTATACGGAAACTACCGCCGATCGTGAACGTCGGCCATCACGACTCCCATGCTGCCGTCTACTTCGTGAGCCCGTTCGACGAGGCCGCCGTGCTCGTGATGGACGGCTACGGCGACGATGCCTCGACAAGCGCATACATCGGACAAGGTCGCAGTCTGACGCGGCTCTGGCGGACCGGCATCTTCAACTCCCTCGGGATGGTCTACACCTTCGTCACCATGCACCTCGGATTCGGGTTTTCCGAGGAGGGCAAGGTGATGGCGCTGGCTGCCTACGGCGATGACACCTATGTCGACGCTTTTCGCAATCTCATCCGGCCGATGCCGGATGGCAGCTACCAGGTGAACTTCAAATACTTCAGCTACGATGCTTTCGGTGAGCTTCGTCCTTTCACGCCTTGCTTTCTCGAAGCGTTCGGCCCACCCCGCCAGAGCGGAGAGGAGCTGAACGACAGGCACCGCGCCATTGCGCGCGGGCTGCAGACGCTCACCGAGGAAATCGTGTTGCATATGGCTCGCGAGCTGCGTCGCAGGACCGGTTCGCGGAATCTGGTCCTGAGCGGCGGTGTTGCGCTTAACTGCGTCGCCAATGCTCGTGTCCTGGAGGAAGCGGGCTTCGACCGCATCTGGGTTCCGCCTTGCGCCTCCGATACGGGCGCCCCGCTCGGGAGTGCGCTCTGGCACTATCACCAGACGCTCGGCAACGAGCGCAGGATGGAGTTGACGCACCCCTTTTACGGGCCGCTCTACGATGACAGCGATATCGAGAAGGCCCTTGCGGAAGCGGGGCTTTCGGCCCGCCGTATGAGCGAACCCGAACTGCTCGACCGGGTGGCGCGCGATCTGGCGTCTGGCAAGATCGTCGGCTGGTTCCAGGGGCGTTCCGAAATGGGTCCGCGGGCGCTCGGTAACCGGTCGATCCTCGCCGACCCGCGCCGGCTGGAGATGAAGGACATCATCAACGCGCGCGTGAAGCACCGCGAGCCGTTCCGGCCCTTCGCCCCGGCAGTGTTGATCGAGCGGGCCTCAGAGTTCTTTCACATCGACCAGCCTGATCCGTTCATGACCCTCGCGCCGCGGGTGCGGGCTGAGAAGGCACGCCTGATCCCAGCCGCTGTCCACGTCGATGGGACTGGCCGCATTCAGACCGTCGAGCGGAGCGCAAATCCCAGGTACTACGGCGTCATCGAAGCCTTCGGGAAGCTGACCGGCGTGCCTGTGCTGCTCAACACGAGCTTCAACCGCCAGGAGCCCATCGTCGAGACGCCGCAGCACGCCGTCTCCTGCTATCTCCGTACCGGCCTCGATGTGCTCGTGATGGGCAATTACTACACCACCGACCGCAATCACGCGGACACGGTGCCCGAGAGATCGATGCTCGCCGCTTGACTATTGCGCCATCCCGGCGGCCGGCGCAGGCGGAGTGGTTGCCGGTTCAGCCGAGCCGGATGTCATCTCCGCGGGTTGCGGCGCACGCTCCATCGTTTGCGGCTCAATGGTCGTCGGCTCGGTTACGGCCGGCGCGGGCGGCTCCGGTTCGGTCGGTGTTGCCATGGTCGCAATGGTCCGCTTCGCCTTTGCCCGCAGCACCTCCAGCTCGATGCAGTCCGCCAGCGTCCGCCAGCTATGATCGGCCGGGTCGCTGGTCGCTGCGATGCACGCGTCCTGCACCTGGGTCGGCAGGACCGCCCAGCTGCCTGTAATGGCATTACGCGCCTGCGCCTCGAAAATACGACACTGGCCAGGCGCACTGTCCTGGCGGCAAACATCTGTGACGTCCCAATCCGGCAAATTCGCCGCAGAAGCAGGCATCGCGAGAAAAGCGGCGGCGGCCGCTGCGAGGATACGTGTGACCATTTCGATTCCCCCTCAGGAATAGGGATCCGGCAACGGATCGCTCATTGCGCTATGAACCATTTGCACTAAATTCGAAGGGTGCGCCATGGCTCAATCATAAAGCAAGTTTCCATGTCCAATCTTGACCTTAGTCACGCTGACCAGCGCGACGGCCGCATCAGACTCTACGGCCCGGATGATTTCGCAGCTATGCGCAAGGCTGGCCGGCTTGCGGCTGAGGCTCTGGACATGCTCGTCCCTCACGTGAAGCCGGGGGTGACGACGGAGTACCTCGACGAGCTCATCTTCGAGTTCGCCATGGATCACGGGGCCATTCCGGCGACGCTCAACTACCGGGGCTACGAGAAATCGATCTGCACCTCGGTCAACCACGTCGTCTGCCACGGTATTCCCGGCCCCAAGCCGTTGCGCGAAGGAGACATCGTCAATATAGACGTCACTCTCATCGTGGATGGCTGGTACGGCGACACGAGCCGCATGTATCCCGTGGGCGAAATCAGCCGGAGGGCCCAGCGCCTCCTCGATGTCACCTACGAGGCACTGATGCGCGGCATTGCCGCGGTCAAGCCGGGTCATACGACGGGCCACATCGGCGCGGCGATCCAGACCTATGCCGAGGCTGAGCGCTGCAGCGTGGTCAGGGATTTCTGCGGCCACGGCGTCGGCCGGGTGTTCCATGACCGCCCGAACATCCTTCACTATGGCAACCCAGGCGAAGGACCGGAGCTCAAGCCGGGGATGATTTTCACCATCGAGCCCATGATCAACCTCGGCAAGCCGCACGTGAAGATCCTGTCGGACGGCTGGACCGCCGTAACGCGGGATCGTGAGCTCTCCGCCCAGTACGAGCATACGGTGGGCGTGACCGAGACCGGGTGTGAGGTCTTTACCTATTCGCCAGCGGGCCTGCACCAGCCAGGCCGCTGAGGACGGGGCCGGGTTTGCTGAGGGGGGAGCAAGCCCAGTGTCGAATTCCGATGAAAGCAGCTTCACGGGCAGGCCCCGGCAAGGCGCCTTCTTCGAGGCGCCGCTACCGAGCCATGTCGGACACCGCCAAAGACTGCGCGAGCGGTTCAAGACAGGCGGCCCCGACGCGCTGCCCGACTATGAGCTTCTCGAGCTCTTACTGTTCCGCGCCATTCCACGCCGGGACACGAAGGAGCTGGCCAAGCGCCTGATTGCCCGCTTCGGCAGCTTCGCCGAAGTCATCAACGCGCCGGAGCATCGCCTTGCAGAGGTGAAGGACGTCGGCGAGGCGGTCATCACCGAGCTCAAGATCGTCAGGGCCGCCGCGCTACGCCTGATGCGCGGAGAGATCATCAAGCGCCCGGCCCTCTCCTCATGGAATCAGGTCGTCGCCTACTGCCGCGCGGCCATGGGATTCGAGGCGCGGGAGCAGTTCCGCATTCTCTTTCTCGACAAGCGCAATCAGCTCATCACCGACGAGGTCCAGCAGGAAGGCACCGTCGACCATACGCCCGTCTATGTGCGCGAGGTGGTGAAGCGAGCGCTCGAGCTTTCGGCAACCGCCCTGGTGCTGGTGCACAACCACCCATCCGGCGATCCCACCCCGTCGCGCGCCGACATCGAGATGACGAAGCAGATCATCGAGGCCGCGCGCCCCTTGGGCATCACGATCCACGATCACATTATCGTGGGGCGCGAGGGCTACGTTAGCCTTCGAGGGCTGCGCCTTATATGAGCGATGTGGCCCGAGCAGCCGTGTATCAGAATGAGCCTGCGGGCGCGGGCTCCGCCAAGGCAACCGTTGACGTGGCCGAAACTGCGAGTCTTCATGACCCGCCATCCAAAGGCGGGCATCTCAACCGATCAGATCGTGAGCGCCTCATGACCCAGACGAAGCACGCAAGAGTCCTCATCATTGGCTCCGGCCCGGCCGGCTATACCGCGGCCATCTATGCGGCCCGCGCCATGCTCAAGCCGGTGCTGATCCAGGGGATCCAGCCGGGCGGGCAGCTGACCATCACGACCGACGTCGAGAACTACCCGGGATTTGCCAAGCCCATCCAGGGCCCCTGGCTGATGGAGGAGATGAAGGCGCAGGCCGAGAACGTCGGCACCGAGATCATCATGGACCACATCACGAAAGTGGACCTGAAGCAGCGCCCGTTCCGGCTCGAAGGCGATTCCGGCGACATCTACACCTGTGACGTTCTCATCATCTGCACGGGTGCGCAGGCGCGCTGGCTGGGGCTCCCCAGCGAAGAGACTTACAAAGGCTACGGCGTCTCCGCCTGCGCCACGTGCGATGGCTTTTTCTACAGGGGGAAAGAGGTCATCGTCGTCGGCGGCGGCAACACCGCTGTCGAGGAGGCCCTGTTCCTGACCAACTTTGCCAACCGGGTCACCGTCGTCCACCGGCGGGACAGCTTCCGCGCGGAAAAGATCCTTCAGGAACGGCTGTTCGCCAATCCGAAGATCGAGGTGCTGTGGGACACCACCGTCGAGGAGATCCTCGGCACGACCGATCCCAAGACGGTAACCGGCGTGCGCCTGAAGAACGTGAAGACCGGCACACTGAGCGAGCGGCCCGTGGACGGGGTATTCATCGCTATCGGGCACGCGCCTGCGACGGAGCTGTTCAAAAACCAGCTCGAGATGAAACCGTCGGGTTATATCATTACCAAGCCCGATTCGACGGCCACCTCGATCCCCGGCGTGTTCGCGGCGGGCGATGTGAAGGACGACATCTTCCGGCAGGCAGTCACAGCAGCCGGGATGGGGTGTATGGCTGCTCTCGAGGCGGAGCGCTACCTGGCCGGCCAAGCCGGGACCGCCTCGATCGCCGCTTGGTAGCCAGCTATTGGCGGAGGGTTGTTCGCCCCCTTTGTTTTTGAACCGATTTAGCTTAAGCTGCGCCGCTAAACTTTTGCAAGCTGGCCGCGCGTCAAGCGAAGAGCCATCCGTCTGAAGCTGCAGGAATTGAATGCAATGCCGCCGCTGACCGCTGGTCAGGTTCTGCCGGAACGCGCTCGCGCGACCGTAGCCAGGAACGTCATGGATTGGGACAAGCTGAGGATCTTCCACGCTGCGGCCGAGGCCGGCAGTTTCACGCATGCTGGAGAAGTTCTGCGCATGAGCCAGTCGGCCGTGAGCCGTCAGGTCTCCGCTCTCGAGCGGGATCTGGGCGTCGCGCTCTTCCACAGGCATGCACGCGGGCTCGTGCTGACCGAGCAGGGCGAGATGCTTTACCGCACCGCCACCGAGGTCATGAACAAATTGCAGACAGCCGAGATGCTCCTGTCCGACACGACCACGAAGCCCAGCGGCGATCTCAGGATCGCCGCACCGGTGGGCCTTGGCACGGTCTGGGTGACGCAGCGGTTGCGGGAGTTCATGGAGCTCTATCCCGACATCCGCGTCGAACTGGTGCTCAACGACGATCAAATCGACATCTCGATGCGGGAGGCCGACGTCGCGATCTGGACGCGCGAGCCGGAGCACGCCGACCTGATCCGCCGGCCCTTGTTCACGATGAGCGTGCGCGCCTACGCCTCGACCCAGTATGTGCGCATGCACGGCGCCCCCCAGTCCCTCGAAGACCTCGAAAAGCACCGCTTCGTCTCCTACAGCGGCACACCCGCGATGCACTTATCAGCGATCCGGGCTCTCGAGACGATCGGCCGTGACGGGCAGGAGCCGCGCGTGCCGGTTTTCACGGCCAACAGCATCGTCGCATTGAAGTATGCGATCCGCGCCGGCATCGGGGTTGGATTGATTCCGGATTACCTCACGGGCGACGACACCGATCTCGTTACGGTGCTCAATGATGTCCAGTTTCCAAGGATTCAGATCATTTTCGTTTACCCCGAGGAGTTGCGGACATCGAAGAAGATCCAGGTTTTGCGCGATTTTCTGGTCAGCAAGGCCAGGTCTTTGAAAACCTGAGCAGCTTCGAAACAAGGTCATGCGGGTCCCGCATGGCAAACATGCGAGTAGGCAGCTTGCTGATTTGCGGGTCATGCTGCTTATGTGTTGTGCAGCTGTGACGGACAGCTGATGAAGGCCGTACCCTCCCTTTGACGCCTTCACGCATCCTTCCGGATGCGGTCTCGACTAGAGAACCGGGCCCCAGGTGGCCCGGTCTTTTTTCTTCAAGCTGCGCAAACGGATCACAGCCACTCGGGCTTTTCAGCCGCGCTGCGAACGGCTATCAGAATGCAGCGAAGTTGGGAGCAAGAGACGAGAATGGCGCGCACCCTCTACGACAAGATTTTCGAAGACCACATCGTCGACCGTCAGCCTGATGGCACGTGCCTGATCTACATCGATCGTCACCTCGTGCATGAGGTGACCTCGCCGCAGGCGTTCGAGGGTCTACGACTGGCCAACCGCAAGGTGCGCGCGCCGGAAAAGACCCTGGCCGTCGTCGATCACAACGTCCCCACCTCCGACCGCAGCCGCGGGATCGACGATCCCGAGAGCAGGACGCAGGTCGAAGCGCTGGCCCAGAATGCCAAGGACTTCGGCATCGAATATTACAATGAGCTGGATGTCCGGCAGGGGATCGTGCACGTCATCGGCCCGGAGCAGGGCTTCACCCTGCCGGGCACGACGATCGTCTGCGGCGACAGCCACACGTCGACCCACGGCGCGTTCGGCGCACTGGCGCACGGCATCGGCACCTCCGAGGTCGAGCACGTGCTTGCCACGCAAACGCTCATTCAGCGCAAGGCTAAGAACATGCGCATCACCGTCGACGGCAAGCTGCCGAAAGGGGTGACCGCGAAAGACATCATCCTGTCGATCATCGGCGAGATCGGCACCGCCGGTGGGACCGGGCACGTGATCGAGTATGCCGGCGAGGCCATTCGCGCGCTGTCAATGGAAGGCCGCATGACGGTCTGCAACATGTCGATCGAGGCCGGTGCCCGGGCCGGCATGATCGCGCCGGACGAGAAGACCTTCGAGTACATCAAGGGCCGTCCCAAGGCGCCGAAGGGCGCGGCGTGGGACATGGCCATGCGCTACTGGGAGACGCTTCACTCGGATGAAGGCGCGGTCTTCGACCGAGAAGTGAAGCTCGACGCGGCGAACCTGCCGCCGGTGGTCACCTGGGGTACGAGCCCCGAGGACGTGGTCTCGGTGACAGGCGTCGTGCCTGATCCCGACAGCGTCGCCGACGAGGCGAAGCGCGCCTCGATGAAGCGCGCTCTCGAGTATATGGGCCTGACGCCGGGGACCAAGATAACCGACATCAAGCTCGACCGGGTCTTCATCGGCTCCTGCACCAACGGCCGCATCGAGGACTTGCGTGAGGTTGCCCGCATCGCCCAGGGCAAGAAAGTCGCGCCGCACGTCTATGCGATGATCGTGCCAGGCTCCGGCCTCGTGAAGCAGCAGGCCGAGGCCGAGGGGCTCGACAAAATTCTGAAGGAAGCCGGCTTCGACTGGCGCGAGGCCGGCTGCTCCATGTGCCTCGGCATGAATCCGGACCAGCTGAAGCCGCGCGAGCGCTGCGCCTCGACCTCGAACCGCAACTTCGAGGGCCGGCAGGGCCGCCTCGGTCGTACGCACCTCGTGTCGCCGGCCATGGCGGCGGCTGCGGCCATCGCCGGACACTTCGTTGATGTCCGAACCTGGCGTTGAGTCAACTCCTTCCTGACGCCCGGTGGTTTCACCGGGCGTATTTGTACAACTTCACGTAGGCGGTGCGTCGGACATGTCTGAGCCGCGATCACTGGTCCAGCAGCAGTTCGGGGCCCACGCTGCGGGCTATGTCAGCTCGGTCGTGCATGCCAAGGGCGAAAGCCTGCAACGGCTCGTCGATCTCACCAGGCCGGAGAAGCACTGGCGGGCGCTCGATATCGCCACCGGGGCTGGCCACACGGCGCTCACGTTCGCATCGCAGGTCGCCCATGTCACAGCCAGTGACATCACCGACGAGATGCTGGCTGAAGCCGAAAAGCTCGCCAAATCCCGCGGCATTGCGAATGTGAGCTTTGAAAAGGCAGATGCCCAGACCTTGCCGTTTCCGGACGGCGGCTTCGACCTCGTCACCAGCCGCATCGCCCCGCACCATTTTCCTGACATACCGAAGTTCGTCGCCGAGGCGTACCGTGTCCTCAAGCCGGGTGGCGTGTTCGGCCTCGTTGACAACATTGCGCCCGACGAAAACACGACGCCGGGCTTCGGTGCCGAAGCGCTGCGCGCGGCCGCCGATGCCTACAACGACTTCGAAAAGATCCGCGATCCAAGCCATGGCCGCTGCCTCACGATCGGCGAGTGGCGCGACGTGACGGTCGGCGCGGGCTTCGTGATCGAGCATCTCGAGAAGCTGTCGAAATCGCTGGAGTTTGCCCCCTGGGCGGAGCGGATGGGCGCCGGTCCCGAGACCATCGCACGCCTGCAAGCGATACTGAACGACAGCTCCCCGGCTCTGCGCGCATATCTGCGGCCTGAGCAGCGAGACGGGGCGCTCTACTTCACGCTCGATGAAGTAATTCTGGTCGCGCGCAGGCCGGCCTGAGCCCTTACGGCTTTTTGGGCGGAGCCAGTGGTGCCCGCTCGCCGGCCGAAATTTCCCGCGTGCCCAACACGTCCGCGAGCCGGACCTGGGCTGAGCCGGGCCGGAGCGGCTTCTGCTGGCTCTCGTGCGGCGCCCAGCCCGTCAAGGTAATGATCTCGAAAGTTGCAGGGACACGACCGTCAGGCCGGCCGTGCCGTTCGATATAGATTTCGCAGGCGCGGATGAGGGTGGAGCGCCGTAACGGCGTGCGGCGGCGGGCCACCAGCATATTGGTAGCCCCCATTCCACGAAGCTCGTGCATCAGCGCCAGCGGCGACTTGTACGTCACCGTCACCACATCCGTATCGGTGACCGGTAGCGCAAAGCCCGCTCGCTGCAGGAGGCTTCCGAAGTCGCGGACGTCCGCGAACGGGGCGATCCGCGGGCTGGCGCCGCCCTCCACTTCCGCCTCGGCCAGCAAAAAGGCCTCGCGCAGCTCCTGGAGGGTTTGACCGCCGAGGACGGCTGCCAGCAACAGTCCATCAGGCTTCAGCGCGCGGCGGATCTGAGCGAGGGTCCCAGGCAGATCGTTCACGTACTGCAGCACCAGGGCTGAGACGACGAGGTCGAGCGATTCGTCTGCGAACGGCAGCGCCTCGAAATCGATCAGGACCCGCGGCGGCGGGCACTGCTCGAGCATCTGCCACGAGAGTTCCGCGCTGACCAGGGGCGAAACATTGGGAAGCTGCCGAAGGCTGCGGGACAGCAGCCCGGTGTGGGCGCCCAAGTCCACCGCCGACGCGAACTGGCGCTGCACGGCCCCGATCCGGATAACGAAATCCTCCGCCACGCGCTGCAGCAGAAAATCGTGCTCCGCCAAGTTCGGGGCGGCACGATCCCGCCGGCGCGCCAGCAGGCCAAGGTCGAAGAGCTGGACGTCACTGGTCATGCCGACCAACGCGCCAAGAGCGGATCTGTTGAACTCATCTCGATACCATCTCCCCAAAGCGGCTGGCCGGTCCTAGGATGACCGGGGCCGAATTCTCATGACCATCCTCGAGCGCATTCGCCACCATTCGAAGCGAGCAGCCAATGCGTTCGCCGATATCGTCGTGCCGCCCACGTGCCTCTATTGCCGTCGGATGCTCGCAGTGCACGATGCCTTATGCGCGCAGTGCTGGCGAAGCATCAAGTTCATCCGCCCGCCGTTATGTGACCGGCTCGGCATCCCTTTGCCCTACGACATCGGTGGTCGCGCCATCTCGGCCCAGGCAGAGGCCCATCCCCCGGAATACGACCGCGCCCGCGCTGTTGCCCACTTCGATGGCGTGCTTCGCGACCTCATCCACCAGTTGAAGTATGCCGACAGCCACATCGCCCGCCGGTTGTTTGGACGCTGGCTCGCCGAAGCCGGGGCCGAGCTGCTGCGGGATGCGGACCTCATCGTCCCCGTACCGCTCGACCGTTGGCGTCTACTGAAGCGGCGCTTCAACCAAGCGGCTATTTTGTCACGGGAGCTTCATCGGCTCACGGGCACTCCCTGGGATCCGCTCGTGCTGTTGCGCTCGAAGCGAACAGCGACCCAGGTGGGGCTGACCCGGGATCAGCGGCGCCGCAATGTGCAAGGGGCTTTCTCGGTCGATCCCGCACGGGCCAATGCGGTTGAGAATCGCGCTATCGTCCTCGTTGACGACGTGATCACGACCGGTGCCACTGTCGAAGCCTGCGCGCGGGTGCTGAAGCGAGCCGGCGCCGCGCGCGTCGATGTCCTGGCCCTAGGGCTCGTCACCCCGGATAGCATGATCACGCCGTGAAGGACTGCGGCGATGGTTCCTCATAGGACATCTTTTACCCGCGACGCCCGGGCACTACCTTTTGCTCGCGGCTCGGACCAGTATGCAGAAATGTCGAAAATCACGATTTACACAACGATCTTCTGCCCTTATTGCGTGATGGCGAAGCAGCTCCTGAAGCGTAAGGGCGTGACATTCGAGGAGATCGACGTCACCGGCAAACCGGCTCTGAGGCAAGAGATGGCGGCAAAGGCTGGCGGCCGGAGTACCGTCCCCCAGATCTGGATCGGACGTACCCATGTTGGTGGCTGCGACGACCTCTACGCGCTGGACCGGACGGGGCAACTAGACCGGATGCTCGCGGATTAGCTCCAGGCAGGGGGGTTCGACATGCCCGCCGCAACGAATGGACGAAAATTCCGGGCCGGCATCGTGCAGATGTGCACGGGCAGAGATGTCGCGCGCAATCTTGCCGAGCTGAGCCGGCTGGTCCGTGAAGCCGTAGCGGCGGGTGCCCAGTATGTGCAGACGCCCGAAGTGTCCGTGTTGATGGAACGGGATCGCGACCGGCTGTTCGTGGAAACCCGGCGCGAGGAGGGCAATCCGGCCATCGCGCACTGCCAGGCGCTGGCGCGCGAGCTCGGCATCTGGTTGCATCTCGGATCCATGGGCATCTTGGTGAAGCCGGACAAGATCGCCAACCGCTCGTTCCTCTTCACACCCGAAGGGCGAATCGCGGCGCGTTACGACAAGATCCACATGTTCGATGTCGACCTACCGGGCGGCGAGAGCTACCGGGAAAGCCGCCGTTTCGAGCCTGGCAGCCAGGCCGTCGTCGCCGATCTGCCCTGGGGCAAGCTCGGCCTGACGATCTGTTACGATATGCGGTTTCCTTCACTCTATCGGGCGCTCGCCAAGGCGGGTGCAGTTTTCATTGCGGTACCGTCCGCTTTCACCGTGCCCACGGGGCAGGCGCATTGGCATGCATTGCTCAGGGCCCGCGCTATCGAGGCGCAATGCTTCATCTTTTCAGCAGCTCAGGCTGGACAGCACGAAGATGGCCGCAAAACCTACGGCCATAGCCTGATCGTGTCGCCATGGGGCGAGGTGCTCGCCGAAGCCGATGGCGAGAACCCGTCGGTGATCCTTGCCGACGTCGATGTCGATGCGGTGGACGAGGCGCGCAGGCGTATACCCTCGCTCCAGCACGATCGGGCCTTTGAGATCGTCCAAGCCCAGGCTGCAGCAGATTCGGATGGAGAGTCATGATCCGCTACAGCTTGCAGTGCAACAAGCAGCATACGTTCGAGGCCTGGTTCAAGAGCAGCACCGACTTCGATTTGCAGGCGAGGCGCAATCTCGTCACCTGCCCGGAGTGCGGCTCGACCAAGGTGTCGAAGGCGCTCATGGCGCCCAATGTCTCGACGGGCCGCTCGAAGTCCGGCGAAGTCACGGTCGCCAATCCGGAGGCGGCCGCAGCATTGGAAAAGAGGAGAGAGCTCATGGCCCTGCTGAGAAGGCTCAGGGCCGAGGTCGAGAAGAACGCGGAATACGTCGGACCGCGCTTTGCCGAAGAAGCCCTCAAGATGCACTACGAGGAAGTGGAAAAGCGCGGCATCTATGGCGAAGCGACGCCCGACGAGACACGCGAGCTGATCGACGAAGGCGTCGAGTTCTTCCCATTGCCACGGCTGCCGGAAGATCAGAACTGACCTGATCTTCCTCCCCTGCGTCCCCCGGGTCAGATCAGCGCCTGCCCGACCGACACGCCGCCGTCGACATATAGCACCTGCCCGGTCGTGAATCCGGCCTCCTCGGAGAGAAAGTAGGCGCATGCGTGGGCGATTTCTTCAGGCTGGCCAAAGCGGCCCACCGGCACTTGGCGCGTGAACGCCGTCCGTGCCTCCGAACCGACCGGGTAGCCCTTGCGGATCATATCCGTCTCGATCGGTCCCGGCCCGATGCAGTTCGCAGTGATGCCGTAGGCGGCGTACTCCAATGCGACCGTCCGTGTCATGCTGACGACCGCTGCCTTTGAGGCCCCATAGACGAGCCGGCCATCCTTTCCCAAGGCTGCACGCGAGCCGATGTTGACGATGCGGCCGAACTTCGCCTCGCGCATGGTGGGCAGGACGGCTTGCATGCACTGCATCACCGAGCGCACGTTCACGGCCATGATGGCATCGAAGTCGTCGAGCGTCGTCGCTTCCGCCCCGGCGATCCGGGAGATGCCGGCGTTGTTGACGAGGCGCAGGACGCGCTTTTTGCGCGTGATTTCCTTCAGCACCGCTGCAGTTGCCCCGGCATCCGCCAGATCGACAGGATAGAAATCGCCCTCGAATGCCTCCGGCTGCGTGCGCGCCAGACCAACGACGTGGTGGCCTCGCTTCGCCAGCTCCCGCGCGATGGCCGTGCCGATTCCGCGGCTGACGCCGGTGACGAGAGTTACCGAGCCGTGCTCGCCTGCGCCGGAAATGCTCATGCAAGCTTCCTCCCATTTGGATGTAGGCCGAGCTTATGTTTCCCGATCATCAGACTGCAACTTGGCCTGCCCTGCAACACCACCGGCAGCCAATGGCGCGATTTTTCGCGCCGATCTATTGATTCCTGTCGTAGATGGTCTAAGTCGTGCGGCCGGGGTCGGCAGTGGAGCCGGCCCAATTCTCAGAGAGAAGCAAGATGGGCTACAAGGTCGCTATTGTCGGCGCCACGGGCAACGTGGGCCGCGAGATGCTGAATGTTCTGGCGGAGCGGCAATTTCCTGCAGACGAGGTCTTCCCGATCGCGTCGCGGCGCTCTATCGGCACGGAAGTCAGCTACGGCGAGAAAACGCTCAAATGCTTCGACCTCGAGCAGTTCGACTTCAAGAAAGCGGATTTCTGCCTTATGTCGGCGGGCGGGAGCGTCTCGAAGGAGTGGGCTCCGAGGATCGCCGCAACCGGCTGCACGGTGATCGATAATTCCTCGGCCTGGCGTTACGACCAGGACGTGCCGTTGATCGTGCCGGAGGTGAATGCGGAGGCGGTGCAGAACTTCCGCAAGAAGAATATCATTGCCAACCCGAACTGCTCGACCGCACAGATGGTGGTCGTCCTGAAACCGCTGCACGACTACGCGACGATCAAGCGCGTAGTCGTCTCGACCTACCAGTCCGTCTCGGGCGCCGGCAAAGAGGCCATGGACGAGCTGTGGCACCAGACCAAGGGCAAGTACGTCCCAGGCCAGGAGGTCGAGCCGAAGAAGTTCCCGAAGGAGATCGCCTTCAACGTCATTCCTCACATCGACGTCTTCATGGAGGACGGCTACACGAAAGAGGAATGGAAGATGATGGCCGAGACGAAGAAGATCCTGGATCCCAAGATCAAGGTAACGGCCACGTGCGCACGCGTGCCCGTCTTCGTCGGCCACTCCGAGGCTGTGAACATAGAGTTCGAGAAGCCGATTACGGTCGAGGAAGCCCGCAACATACTGCGGGAGGCGCCCGGCGTGATGGTCGTCGACAAGCGCGAGCCTGGCGGCTACGTCACTCCGGTCGAAGCGGCAGGCGAGTTTGCCACCTTCGTCAGCCGGATCCGCGAGGATGCCACTGTCGAGAACGGGCTCGCCATGTGGATCGTCGCGGACAACCTGCTCAAGGGGGCCGCCCTCAACACGGTTCAGATCGCCGAAACGCTGATCAACCGCAACCTTCTGGCCAACGCGGCTTGACGCGCCGACACCGCGATCGGTTCAAATCAACGAGGCAGGCGATTCCCATCGCCTGCCTGTTTTGCACACGCTCCTGCTACCCTCACGCCGACTTCGCCTCCCGCCGGAGGCCCTCTTCGGCCTCGAGGAAGCGCACGATCTCGGTCAAGCTCTTCAAGAAGCGGTCTCTCTCGGCGCCGGACAACACAGAAAGCAGCCTCTCGTCCGCGCGGCGCGCAAGCGGCTCGGCCTTCTTCAAAACGCGCCAGCCTTCATCGGTGAGCCGTACCGCGTAGGCTCTCGCATCCTCACGGGTGCGGCGGCGCTGGATCAGGCCCTTCTTGAGCATCCGCCGGATGACGTCGGCCAGCGTCGACCGGTCGATGCCTGTCCGTTCGACCAGATGCGTCTGACTAAGGCCTTCGTTCTGCGCCACCGTGAGCAGAATTGCGAACTGCCGCGGGGTCAGGTCCCCGTCAATTTCTGCCTGGAAGATATCGCTGGCGCACTGGCTGGCGCGATGCAGGAGATGCATGGGGGACTGGTCAAGCCGGCCCATTGATGATTGTCGCGACATCTATCCTGTCCAGGTGTTCTCACCGGGGGTCCCGGTAAGCTCATGATTCGATTTGCCAACCGGCAAATCGAAATGATCACACGAAACGATCCGCGTCCAGATTAAGATTGTTGAACCAGACGCAAAAATCAATTTTAAATCGGGATGTGGCGTTTCAGCAGGCGAAATTTGCGAGACGGTCAGCTGGATTGGTGCTCCGCTTGATACCGCTTGAGAATGCCCATCTGCGCCAGAGCGAAGGCCATCGTGAGGGGCATGATCCCCCAAATCTTGAAGCTGATCCAGAAGCTCTCGGAGAAGTTTCGCCAGACGATCTCGTTCAAGACTGCCAGGAAGGCGAAGAAACACGCCCACCGCACGGTCAGGATTACCCAGCCTCGATCCGTAAGCTGAAACATGTCGCCCATCAGGGGCCGCAGCAGCGGGCGATCCAACAATAGGCCGCCAAATAGAATGATTGAGAATAAGGCGTTGACAATCGTTGGCTTCAGCTTGATGAACACCGCGTCATGTAGGATCAGCGTCAGCGCGCCGAACGCGACGACGAAGATACCGGAGACGAGCGGCATGACCGGTATACGTCCGAG
>DASVDU010000076.1:0-16901 GCA_036380915.1 Hyphomicrobiaceae bacterium
GTCGACGGCGACCGGAATGAGATCGGCCCCACAGGCGATCATGCTGTTGCGCGCGCCAATGGCGCCAGGATTTTCGAACCAAACCTTGTCGCCGGGATCGAGCAGCATCGAGCCGATGAGGTGAAAGGCTTGTTGCGCGCCACCGACAATGAAGATCTGCTCCGCGTCGCACGAAATGCCCCGATTGGCCCGCAGGTGAGCGGCGATCGCGCGCCGCAGCTGCGGATGGCCGTTGGGTTCCCCGTATCCCATGACGTCGTTGCGGTTGCCGCGCCAATGCTTGACGGAAAGGCGCGCCCACTGCGCCATCGGGAATGCATCAAAGGCAGGAAGCGCCGTGGTGAAAGCGCGAGGGACGAAGGGCAACCGTTGCCGTTCGCTGAAGCGGGTGGTGGCGTGGGTCATCGCCTTTGAAAGCCGCGCAGGCTTCGCATCGGCGGCGGTATGCCATGGGGTGGCACGTTTCGGCCGATCAGTTGCGAGAAGTGCGCTGACGAACGTACCCGATCCGACCCGCGCCTCGATGAGACCCTCTGCGGCCAACCGTTCGAAGGCCTCGATAATGGTGGTGCGCGACAGCCCGAGCTCGCGTGACAAGGTTCGTGTAGCGGGCAATCTCTCTCCGGCGGCGAACGCTCCCGTCAGAATCATGTCGCGCAAGGCGACGTAGACCTGCGTGCTCACCGGGCGGCGGGCACGAGGATCGATGACGATAGAATGCAACAGCGCTCCGCCGACACGCTTGACCATTGGCTGGCTCCCGGGGCGAACTTTGATAAGCGGTATCACAGAATATCGAGAATGGATCTATCGATGTGATCCATTCAGCTGGAATGTTCCCGCCCGAGGAAACCACCAGTGCCCGGGCGGGATGACCCATGCGGATCAAGAGCATTGAGACGTTTTGCAACCAGTTCGTCGGCTTTCTGCGCGTCACGGCTGAGACTGGCGTGCAAGGCTGGGGCCAAGTCTCAACCTACAACGCGGATATCACGGCACAGATCGTGCACCGCCAGATTGCCCCTTGGTCTCTCGGTCGCAGCGTATTCGAGGCGGATGATCTCCTGGATCGGATCATCGAGCGCGAGCACAAGTTTCCGGGATCCTATATCTGTCGGGCCATGGCGGGGCTCGATACGGCGCTTTGGGACCTGCGCGGCAAGCTCGAGGGGAAAAGCGTCTGCGAGTTGCTCGGTGGCACGCCCCGGCCGATCCGTGCCTATGCGTCCTCGATGAAGCGCGACATCACCCCCCAGGATGAAGCCGACAGGCTGCTGCGGCTGCGCGATGAGCTCGGGTTCGATGCGTTTAAGTTTCGCGTTGGAGCCGAATGCGGACACGACGTCGACGAGTGGCCCGGCCGTACCGAGGAGATCATCCCTTACATGCGGCGCGCCATGGGCGATGACGTGGACCTGCTCGTCGATGCCAACGGCGGATTCTCACCGAAGCGGGCAATCGAGGTCGGGCGGATGCTTGAGGACAACGGCATTTGTCACTTCGAGGAACCCTGCCTCTACTGGGAGCTGGAGCAGACGAAGGAAGTGCGGGACGCGCTCGACGTCGATGTCACCGGGGGTGAGCAGGACTGCTGGATCCCGACTTGGCGACACATGATCGAAATACGGGCTGTCGATATCATTCAGCCCGATGTTTGTTACCTCGGAGGCATCAGCCGGATGCTGCGCGTCGCCGAAATGGGTGCCAAGGCCGGAATGCCGTGCACCCCGCACAGCGCCAATCTCTCGATGGTGACGCTGTTCACCATGCATCTCCTGGGCGCCATTCCGAATGCTGGCAAGTACCTTGAGCTGTCGATCGAAGGCCCCGATTATTATCCTTGGCAGGACGGTCTGTTCCGGAGCTCACCCTATCAGGTTTCGGAGGGGAAGATCAGCATTCCCAGCGAGCCTGGCTGGGGCGTCGAAATTGCGCCGGACTGGCTGGAGCGATCGACCTACCAGATCAGCGAGGTCGAATAGACTCCACGTCGAAACGTAATTGGTATCGAGATCTATACCAGAGTGGCCCTTTTCTTCGGACCATTGTTGGAACCAAACTATCCAGCGGAGGCGGACAACACGAACAAGAGCCGTTGCAAACGGATCAAACAGGGAGTGGAACGATGACTGATTTGCGCAAGTTGCTTTTGCTTGCTGCCATTTCCGTGGTGTCGACAGCGGGACTGACCACGGGGGCACTGAGCCAGGAAATCACTGTCGTGTCCTTCGGCGGATCCTATCAGGAGGCGCAGAGCAAGGCCCTGTTTCAGCCGGCCGCGAAGGCTCTCGGCATAAAGATCAAGGAGGAGACCTACACCAGCATCGCCGATCTCCGCCTGAAGGTGAAGGCTGGAGCCGTGACCTGGGATGTCGTTACCAGCGGCTCGGGTAGCGCTGCACGGGCGGGCGCCGAGGGTATTCTCGAAAAGCTCGACTACAAGGTGATCGATACGTCGGATTTTTACCCTGGTTTGGCGCAGGAGTATTGCGTTGGCGGAGACGTCTTCTCCACCGTGCTCGCCTGGAACACGAAAACCTATGGCGACAACGGTCCGAAGAGTTGGGCCGATTTCTGGGACGTGAAGAAGTTTCCGGGCAAACGGGCCTATCGCAAGTCTGTCGCTGGGGCGCTCGAGCCGGCGCTCATGGCGGATGGCGTTCCTCCAGAGAAGGTCTATGAGGTGCTCTCCGCCCCGGGCGGGATCGAGCGTGCAATCAACAAGATCAAGGAGCTGAAGCCGCACATTGCGGTCTGGTGGGCGTCCGGCGCGCAGCACGCCCAGCTTATGAAGGACGGCGAGGTCGATATGACCACCGGCTGGAACGGCCGGTTCGATGTGGCTGCCAAGGACGGTGCCAAGGTGGCCTACACCTTCAACCAGGCGCTGCTCGACTATGACTGCTATGCGGTGGCAAAGGGTGCGCCGAACCAGGACTTGGCGATGAAGTTTATTGCCGAGATCAGCAAGCCGCAGTATCAGGCCGAATTCACCAAGTACATCACCTACGGCCCGACCAATAAGAAGGCATACGATCTCGGCACAATCGATGCGGCGTACGCCAAGAAGCTGCCGTCCCATCCCGACAACGTCGCCAAGCAGCTGCCGATCAACCTCGATTGGTACATCAAGCACGAGGCGGACGCGTCTGCTGCCTATCAGAACATGTTGACGGAATAGCAGCCTGCTGCCTCAATCGAAGTTGGGCGGTACGCGTCCCGTGCCGCCCGCCTGTCGTTCAACTCAAGGCCAACGGTCTCGCATGGTGCGCGGCGCCTCGCTCCCTATCACGATACGGAAGCTGACGAAATCTTATGGTGAGGTGCACGCGCTCGACAACGTCGATCTCGATATCGAGAGCGGCGAGTTCCTGACACTCCTCGGGCCATCCGGCTCCGGAAAGACGACGCTGCTGATGGTGCTGGCAGGCTTCACGCGACCGGATTACGGCAGCGTGTGTTTCGGCGATCGGGAAGTGATCCGCCTGGCCCCGCATAAGCGCGACGTCGGGATGGTCTTCCAGAGCTATGCGCTGTTTCCGCATATGGATGTGCGCGCGAACATTGCATTTCCGCTGAAGCTACGTGGCCTGCCTAGGCGGGAGATTGCCGATCGCGTCGACGCAGCGCTCGAAATGGTCCAGCTTGGCGGCTATGGCGAACGGCGTATCGACCAGCTTTCTGGGGGCCAGCGCCAACGCGTGGCTCTCGCCCGTGCCATCGTCTTCGAGCCACGAATCGTTCTCATGGACGAGCCGCTGTCTGCTCTCGACAAGCAGCTGCGAGAGGCCATGCAGATCGAGTTGCGCCAGCTTCACGAGAAACTCGGAACGACAACGATCTACGTGACGCACGACCAGCGCGAGGCTCTGACGATGTCGGATCGGATCGCCGTCATCAACCAGGGCAAGGTGGTGCAGCTGGATACGCCGCGCCGGGTCTACGATCGGCCGACCAGTCGGTTCGTGGCGGAATTTATCGGCGAGTCGACCTTTCTTGAGGTCGAATGCGTCGAGGGCACCTGCCGTCTCGCCGGTCAGCCGCTGAAGGTCGAGGATACCCCGCCCAGCTCCGGTCGCTTGCTACTGATGCTGCGGCCGGAACGGCTTCAAATCCTCGATAGCCAATCGGATTCCGCCGACAACGTGTTCGAGGGCCGTGTCACGACGGTGGTTTACCAGGGCGACACCTTCCTGCTGCAGGTCGTGCTCGATAACGGCGCGCGTTTGACTGTCCGGGGTATTGCGAGCAGCCGCTCGATGGCGCGAGCGCCGCAGGCGGGTGACCCGGTGCGCCTGGGCCTCGGCGCCGAGGATGCGGTGTTGCTGCCCGACCAGCCGAGGACCTGAGAGTTGGCCGTGAGCTCCAGCGACGTGTTGATCGGACAAGGGCGGCCCAACGCTGCGGGCCTGCGCCGGGACCAGCTATTCGAGCGGTGGACTTTACTTGCGCTCACCGCGCCGGCGCTCCTGCTGGTGCTGATCACGATGATCATCCCCGTCGGCTGGCTGTTCTGGCTGTCATTCCTCGCCGACGACGGCAGTCTGAGCCTTGAGCACTACCGCCGCATGATCGAGCAGCCGTCCTACGGCCGCACATTCCTCATCACGTTTGAGGTCAGCCTGCTGACGACCGCCATTTGCATCATGCTCGGCTATCCCCTGGCATACGTGCTCTCGCAATTGCCGCGACGGATCGCCAATCTGTGCATGATTGCCGTGCTGCTGCCGTTCTGGACATCGCTGCTGGTGCGCACCTATGCGTGGCTCGTGCTGCTGCAGCGCCAGGGGCTCATCAACGCCTGGGGCATCAATCTCGGGCTGTGGGATGAGCCGCTCGCGCTTGTCCATAATCTCAATGGCACGCTGATCGGGATGGTGCACATCATGCTGCCGTTCCTGATCTTGCCGGTCTACGGCAACATGCGCGCGCTCGACCGGGACCTCCTTAAGGCCGCTGCCAACCTCGGCGCCAGCCCGACGCGGGCATTCTGGTTGGTCTTCTTCCCCCTGACGCTGCCAGGGCTGCTGGCCGGCACTCTCATTGTCTTCATCCTTTGTTTGGGCTTCTACGTCACGCCCGCCGTGCTCGGTGGCGGCAAGGTGATCATGGTCTCGAACCGCATCGCCAATGACATCGAGCTATTCTTCAACTGGGGTGCCGCCAGTGCGCTCGGCGTCGTGCTGCTCATATTGACCCTTTTGTTTATCGCCCTCGCCGCTCGCCTGGTACGGCTGGACAGGATGCTTGGGGGAGGCCCCGGCTGATGAGCTGGCTCGATGAACCCGCATCCGAAACCCAGATCCCGCACCGGTCGCGGCTGTGGCTCTATGTTCTTGCCGCGCTCGTCCTAACCTTCCTGGTCGTCCCGACGCTGATCGTCGTGCCGATGTCGTTTTCTGGCTCGCAGTACCTGGAATTTCCTCCGCGCCAGTGGTCGCTCCGCTGGTATGAGTCTTACTTTGCGTCGAGTTCCTGGATGCAGGCGACCGTTACCTCGTTCAAGGCCGGTGCGCTCACCAGCCTCGTGGCGACGCCGCTGGGGACGATGGCGGCATACGGGATCTTTCTCTCCCGTTCGCGCTGGACCGTGCTGCTTTACGTCATTCTCATCACCCCCATTATCGTGCCGGTGATCCTCGTCGGCATCGCCGTCTTCTACGCATACGTTCGGTTGAGCCTCGTCAATACGCTGATCGGCATCGTTCTCGCCCACAGCATGCTCGCTATCCCAATCGTGATGCTGATCGTGACCTCGGCGCTCAAGAGCTTCGACATGAACCAGGAGCTCGTCGCCCGCAGCCTTGGTGCGAACCGGCTCAAGGCCTTCCTGTTGGTGACCTTGCCTCAGATCCGCTTTGCCGTGATCACGAGCGCCATCCTCGCATTCCTGACCTCGTTCGACGAGGTGATCGTCGCCATGTTCGTCTCGGGCGGCGACAATTCCACGCTCACCCGCAACATGTTCACCGCGCTCCGTGATCAGATCGATCCGACCATAGCCTCGATCTCGACCATCATGATCGTAGTGAGCTCTCTGTTACTCGCCGTTTCCCAACTCTTCGCGCGGTCAAGGAAGGACTAGCGCATCGACGCAGTCACAATAAAAATTCCCCGAACTTGGCTCAAGATCTCCTGCTCAGCACCCAACAGACTTGGGCATCCGAGGAGCTGTTGCCCGGGCACCTGATGACCCGCTATCGCCTCTATCCACTAAGGCAGACATATGATCGACGTCGTCACATTCTGGCTTGATTGGTTCGGCGTCGCCGTTTTCGCGACGACGGGCGCCCTTGTCGCCTCGCGCAAGCAGATGGATCTCATCGGCTTCATTCTGCTCGGCACGGTCACGGGGGTCGGGGGCGGCACGATCCGCGACACGCTGCTCGGAAATTTGCCGGTCTTCTGGATCGCCGATCCGCGCTACCTGATCACGTGCGTTGTCGTATCCAGCGCTGCATTCTTTCTGGCCCACATCCCGCAATCCCGCTACGCGCTGGTGCTCCGCTTCGATGCGGTGGGGCTTGCGGTCTTCGCGGTCACGGGTGCCGAAACGGCTCTCAACGCAAACGCCGATCAGATCGTTGCCGTAGCAATGGGCGTGATCACCGCCACGTTCGGCGGCATCGTTCGCGACATCCTCGGTGGTGAAAGCCCGGCGATCTTGCGACAAGAGATCTACGTTACGGCGGCTTTGGTGGGAGCCACGCTGTTCGTGGCGCTCGCAGAAGCGGGGGTGGAGCGGAGCGGCAGCCTTATCGCCGGGTTCGTTATCGCCCTGATCATCCGCTTGGGCGCCCTGCGCTGGAATTGGTCGCTACCGAGATACCGGCCGCGACCGGGCCAGCCGATACAGTGACGTTCACATAGCCGCACAGCGCTGAGCCTCGAAAGCCCCGCGCCTTGGCGCGGGACTCGTAACACCAGCAGGCGCTCACCTTCAGGCTGTGCTATCTTAGGCTGCGCAACGCCCGCTTCCGGTACTGCCGGACGCGGCACAGTGCCCTTTGGCGTCGCCGGCACACGCAGCAAGCGCATGCCGTTGGCGATGACGATCAGAACCGAGAGCTGGTGCATCAGCATGCCGCCCGCCCTGTGCACATGGCCGCTGAAGACCCCGGCGAGTCAGCAGGGCGATGACGAGGTTCTGGCGCATGTTGCCGAGCGGAACCGCGATAGTTCTGGTCGGCCTGAAGACGACAGATGCGGGCCGTGGTTACGGGAGGGCCGCCGGATCGGCAAAACGAAGCACGGCTCCGCGCCTACAAAGATTGACGACGGAGCGCCAGGATGCTCCGTCGTCGGGAAATGCTGAAATTGTCAGTCAGCTTTCGCTCCGCCGCTCAGTGGGCGTGACCTTCGGCCTTGAGGGCAGCATGGATGCCTTCCGCATACTCGATGAAGGCGAACTCAGCATTCACCCGCTCCCGGGCCTCGGCGACCTCGACTGCGGTTTGGGGCGGAGTTTTCCGCGTGCTCTCAAGCACCTTCTGCGCATCCTTGAACCGTTCCTCGAGCAAGCGCTCGACGGCGCCGCTGAGCAGTGTTTTCACCTGCGTCGGATCGCCCGTTTCGAGCGCCTTCTCGGCGGCCGGAATGACCGGCCCATAATTGATCCCCGCCGGCTTCAGCCCGGTAAAGGTTGCGCCTTCTCCTTCCCGGTGTAGGCGGACCACCGTCTCCATGAACCAGCGGTCGGCGACCTCCGCCGCGGCTTTTCCGTCCACTCGCGCCTTCCAGGCCATCTGGTGGGCTGCCTTGATCTCATCCTCCGCCGAAGCCGGCGCATAAGGGAGCGCCAAGTTCACGTTGCCGGTCTCGAGCGCTTCGATCGCGGCGCCTGCTACCGGCCCGTCGACGCTGTCGCAGTGGGCGAAAGCGGGACTGGCGAGAAAGCCAGCGATTACGGTAGCCATCACTAATCTGCGCATAACAATGCTCCTCAGCTTTTGCGTTTTGGGTCCGGCCCAATTGGACCTCGCCTTGGCAGGTAGCTAAGACTTTCGTTGCGGCGCTGGGATTAGCGAAGGTCGCAAGGTGGATTTGGATGAATGCACAGCATGCCAACTGGGACGACCTCCGGCTGTTTCTCGCGGTGGCGCGCGCCGGCTCGCTCTCGGGGGCCACGCGGGCGCTCGGCACCTCGCGGCCTTCCGCACGGCCTATCCGGGCATCGAGCTCGAGGTCGTCGCCACCAACGCCGCGGTCAGCCTGAGCCGGCGCGAAGCCGACGTCCCGCTCCGCGTGAGCAATCAGCCGCTTGAGCGCTGGTCGGACGCCGCGTCGGCCGCCTCGCATTCGCCGTCTACGGTGCTGCCGCCTTCACGGCCGGGACCGAAAACACCCCGTTAGCGGAACAGGACTGGATCGGGTTCGACTCCGACCACGAGGCCCTCGTCCGCCGCTTTGCCAACTTCCTCCCAGAGACCCGGCCGATCTTCCGCGCGAACTCGGTCGCCGTGGCCATAGCAGCGGCCAAGGCCGGCATGGGCCTCGCCCCGCTACCCTGCGGCATCGCCGACCTCGAGCCCGACCTCGTGCGCATTGCGCCCCTGCCGGACGACTTCACGCTCGACCTCTGGCTTCTGACCCACGAGGATCTGCGGCGGACGGCACGCATCCGCGCCTTCCTCGACTTCCTCGCCGCCGCGCTTGCGGCCGAGGCGCCGTTGCTGGAAGGGCAAAAGCCGCGTGCCCGGAGCAACGGATAAGGGGCAACGCGCGTTGGTAGAGCAAGCTGCGTAGCCCCGAGCAGCGCCGCGCACTCGGTGTCCGACACCGCGGCTGATCGTCAGGTTTGACCTTTTGAAGCTCAATGCGCGCAAGGCACCGAGGAAAGGGGAGATCCATGCGCGATCTCACCGCTTGGCTCGCCCAAATTGGCCTGGAGAAGTACGCGTCAGCATTCGTGGCGCACGAGGTCGATCTGGCAGCCCTGCGGCACCTAACCGATGACGACCTCAAGAATATCGGCTTGCCGCTCGGCGCTCGCCGCAAGGTCCTGGCCGCCTTGGCCGCCTCCGATGTACGGCAGGAGGGAACCACGAAGCCGGCCCCGGAGCGGCGCCCGGTCTGCGTGCTGTTCGCCGATCTCGTCGGCTACACCAAGCTGAGCCAGAGGCTCGATGCAGAGGACTTGCATCAAGCGTTGGAAGGCTTTTTCGGCTGCGTCGATCGCATTGTGCAACAGCATGGCGGGCGGGTCGACAAGCATATCGGCGACTGCGTCATGGCCGCGTTCGGTGCGCCGGTCGCGCACGGCAACGATGTCGAGCGCGCGGTGGCCGCCGCTCTGGCCATACGAGATGCCGTGCCGGATCTCGGGGCGGCCTTTGGTCCACTGCTTGCCGTGCACATTGGCGTGGCGAGCGGGCAGGTCGTGGCGAGCGGCGTAGGCAGCTCCTATCACCGCGAGTACACGGTAACCGGCGAGGCCGTGAATCTGGCGGCCCGGCTGACTAACGCTGCTGGCGCCGGCGAGGTGCTCGTTTCGGATCGCGTTTGGCGTGACCTTGCAGAGCGGCTCGATGGCACCGACGCCGGCCTGCTCGAGGTCGAGGGCTTTCATGAGCCTGTCCGTGCCTGGCGCGCCCAGCGGCTGCGGAGCGCCGCGGCACGTCGCGCCCTCGTTGGCCGCAACGCCGAGCTGGCCCAGTTCCACAGCATTCTCAACACCTGCCGGCAAACCGGCCGAGGCCGCGCGGTGCACCTGCGCGGCGAAGCTGGGATCGGCAAGACACGGCTGCTCGAGGAGGTCCTGACGATTGCCGCGCGGCAGGGGTTCGCCTGCCATTCGGGGCTGGTGCTCAGTTTCGGCAGCGGTACCGGCCGCGATGCCGTCAAGGCCCTCGTTCGCGGCCTGCTCGGGCTGGACTCCGCGGCGGATGTTGGGCGGCTGGAGGAAGGTGCCGCAGCCGCAGCGGCGGCCGCGCTCGTCGACCCGGAGAACCTGGTCTTTCTGCACGACCTTCTGGGGCTCGCGCCTTCGGGACAGCTGCGCGTGTTGTATGAGGCGATGGACAATGCAGCGCGCGAGGCCGGCAGGGCGGCAACGCTGGTTCAGCTCGTGCGACGCACGAACCGACGCCAGCCGCGCGTTCTGGCGATCGAGGATCTGCACTGGGCCGATGCGGCAACGCTTGACCTGCTGGCGCCGCTTGCCGCTGCGGTCGTCGACTGCCCCGCGCTCTTGATCATGACGTCGCGCATCGAGCAGAATCCCTTGGACGAGGCATGGCGCGCCAAAGCTGGCGGCGGTCCGCTGCTCACCATCGATATTGGCCCGTTGCACGCAGATGAGGCCGGCGAACTGGCCGCCTCGTTCCCGGCCGTCGATGCCGCCCTGGCCCGCTCCTGCATCGAACGGGCCGCCGGCAATCCACTCTATCTGGAGCAGCTGCTGCGCTATGCGGTTGAGGGCGACGCCTCGAAGGTCCCGGGGACGGTCCAGAGCCTGGTGCAGGCCCGACTCGACCGGCTCGATGCGGACGACCGCCTTGCATTGCAGGCCGCCTCGGTTCTCGGCCAGCGCTTTGACCGCGAGGCGCTGGCTGCGGTGCTGGACCAGCCCTCCTACGATAGTGAGCGGTTTGCCGCTCATCACATGGTCCAACCGCATGGGACGCAGTTTCTGTTTGCGCATGCGCTCATTCACGAAGCCGTCTACGACAGCCTGCTGAAGAGCCGTCGCGCCGAGCTGCACCGGCGGGCTGCAGACCACTACGCCGCGTTCGATCCGGGGCTGAGAGCGGCCCATCTCGATCGGGCCGGGGATCCCCAAGCCGCACGCGCCTACTTGGCGGCCGCTCAGCGAGAGGCAACAGAATACCATTACGCGGCAGCACAGGCCCTCGGGCGGCGTGGCCTTGAGCTGGCGAACGAGCGCGAGGATCGTTTTGCGCTGGCGAGCCTCCTCGGCGAGGTTCTGCACGATCTCGGCGACATGCCGGCGGCGCTGGCGTCCTGCCAGGAGGCTCTGACTGCAGCCGGCAGCGATGCCGAGCGCTGCCGCGCCTGGCTCGGCTTGGCCGCCGTCAAGCGGGTGACGGATGATATCGACGGTGCGCTCGCAGACCTAATTGATGCCGAAGCCGCCGCCGTGACGCACGGCCTGACGCATGAATTGGCGCGCCTGCATCTGCTGCGCGGCAACCTCTACTTTCCAAGCGGTGACATCGAGAGATGCCTCAAAGAGCACGGCCGCAGCCTGGAGCTGGCAGAGCGCACGGGCTCTGCCGAGCTCGAGGCTGCCGCCCTAGGTGGGTTGGGCGACGGCGAATACATGCGCGGTCGTATGATGACTGCCCGCGACCGCTTCGCGCGCTGCGTCAGGCTCTGCCAGGATCATGGACTGGTGCGAATCGAGGTGGCCAATCGACCGATGCTGGCGTTTGCGGGCTGGTTTGCGGGCGACGGCGCAAAGGCTGCCGCCGAGGCAGCCCTCGCAATCGAGATGGCACAAAGCGTGGCCCACCACAGGGCGGAGATGATCGGCCGACATGCCGCCTGCTTTATCAGCCTTGCCCTTATGAACCTCGATGCCGCCTTTGAACACGCCGAGGCTGCCTTGGCACTGGCCCGAGGGCTTCGCGCGCGCCGCTTCGAGGCCGAGGGCCTGGCACTGCGGGCAGACGTGCGGCGAGCCAGAGGTGATCTTCCAGAGGCGGCGCGTGATGCGGAGGCGGCCGTCGCGCTCAGCTTCGAGACCGGCCCCGCGTTCGTGGGTCCCTTTGCGCTTGGAGTCCTCGCCCGGACCGTAACGGATCAGCGGCGCCGGCAAGAGGCGATGGCTGAGGCCGACCGGTTGTTGAGCGAGGGGGCCGTAAGCCACAACCATCTGCTCTTTCGGCGCGATGCGATCGAGATGGCGATTGATGCCGACGACTGGGACAGTGCGGAGAAGTACGCAGCGGCGCTCGAGGCCTACACGCGGGACGAGCCGTTGCCGTGGGCCGAGTTCTACGTCCGGCGCGCCCGCTGGCTGTCGACCATCGCGCGCGAGGGGTCCAGCCCGGAGGCGCTGGCTCAGCTCCGTGAGTTGAGGGCCGAGGGCGAGCGCCGAGGACTTCTTCACGCCCTGGCGCGCATCTGATCACGTGGGCTGGCGCGCCCGACTGTCGGCTCACGGTTCTTTTTCAGGTAAGGAATGCGTTTTGACGCCTCGCCTCGCCGCCGTGCTTCGTTCGGTGTCCGCTGTCCGGGGCCCTTCGCCTTGCCATTCAGCCCTATGTCTCGTGGCGGATATCTGTTGTAGAACCGGCGCATGAGCTGGAACAGGGACGATCATCGGCGCCGTCGCGGCTACCATCACGGCAATCTACGCGAAGCCCTCATCCAAGCGGCGCTCGAGCTGATCTCGAACAAGGGCCCGGCCGGTTTCACCTTCGCTGAGGCAGCGCGTTACGCAGGCGTCAGTCCAGCTGCGCCCTATCGTCACTATCGCGACCGCGATGCGCTCATGGCTGATGTCGCTCGCCGCGGCTTCGAGCAGTTCGCAGCGGCTCTGACCAAGGCGTGGGACGAGGGACGGCCCACGCCATCCGCAGCATTCGAACGACTGGGCCGCGCCTATCTCGACTTCGCTCGCAGAGAACCCGCCTATTTCTCTGCGATGTTCGAGTCCGGGCTCGACTTGAAGAGCTTTCCGGCAGTTCAGGAGGCTGCAGATAGCGCCTTCGCCGTTCTGCGCGGCGCCTGCGAGGTGCTGGTGTCGACGCTGCCGCCCGCCCGGCGGCCGCCCGCACTGATGATGGCACTGCACGTCTGGTCGCTGGCACACGGCATCGCCTCCCTGTTCGGCCGCGGCGATGCGGCGCGCCGTCCGATCCCGATGACGCCGGAAGAGCTGCTGGAGGCGGCGATGCTCGTCTACATGCAAGGCCTCGGCTTCGGCCCTGCCGAGTCGGGATCAGCTCAGGGCTGAATTGGCTCCGCCGCCGGCGGGCATGGTATGGCCGCCCGTGCCTTCCTACATCCTCACTCTGGTGCTGCGATCTGCACCCCGAGCGTGAAATTTTTCTTCCCGCTCCCTCTTGACGCCCGGGTCCAGTCATTGCACCTATGTTAATGTAAATGACATTTACATGAGGACGAAAGCGATGGCGGAGGTGATCGAACGCCTAGACGACTGGGGAAAGCCGGCCTGGATCGCCGTCATGGTCCTTGGCTTCGCGATTTTCTGGCCCGTCGGGCTCGCAATTCTGGCTTATCTGATCTGGAGCGGACGCATGGGATGTGGACGGAACGGTGATCTGGCGCGCTGGCAAAGCCGCATGGCCGAGCGTTGGGAGCGCAAGAGGGAGAAGTGGGGCCTGCATGGTCGCGTCTACTCCTCGTCAGGCAACAGCGCTTTCGACGAGTATCGGGAAGAGACGCTGCGGCGGCTCGAGGAGGAGCAGCGCGAGTTCCGCAGCTTCCTCGACCGTCTGCGCATGGCCAAGGACAAGGCCGAGTTCGATCAGTTCATGGCCGAGCGGCGCAATCGGTCCAGGGATGCCGGTCCGGGCGAGCCTGGGCCAGAGCAGCGGTGAGATTACAGTGGAGTAGTGCTAAGCCGGACGGCGCCAGATGTGGCGCCGTCTGCATGTCTATTTGCCGGTTATCGCCTCGCGTGCGGCGTCGCATTTGCTCAGCGCGGCGCTTCAGTTGCGCTCCTCAGTGCAGGGACAGCTCCACTCGATTTCGGCAGCACTGAAAATCAGAACGCGGCCACCACGCCGTCGCCTCGTGGGTCGACAGCCCCCTCCAGAACTCCAATTGGGGTCCTGACGATGGCTCCGGCATGCCCGGTGACTTCGTCGAAGGGGCCAATGGGCTCGAGGTCGTGGCCGGCACGGGCGAGAGCGTCCAGGGTTTCGCCAGCAAATCGGCTCTCTATGCGCAAGCTCATCCTTTGCTCGCCCCAGGTGCGGCCGAGTAGCCAGCGCGGTGCGGTCACGGCCTGCTGGAGCTCCTGCCCGAAGGCGGAATAGCGAGTGAAGATCGCCGCCTGGGTCTGAGGCTGACCGTCCCCGCCCATGGTGCCGTAGACCATGACCCTCCCGTCGTCGAACACGGCGAGCGGAGGCTGGATCGTGTGAAGCGGCTTGCGCGCCGGCTTAAGCGCGTTGCGGGCCCCAGGCGCGAGCTCGAAGACCGTGCCCCGGTTCTGCCACGTAATTCCCGTCGCAGGGAGCACCAGCCCGGAGCCGAACTCCCAGTAAATGCTCTGGATGCAGCTGACCGCGCGGCCCTCGCCATCGACCACCCCCAGCCACACCGTGTCGCCGTTCGTGTGGCCGCCTGCCCACCGCAGCGCCGTGCAAGGATCGATCTCCGCCGCCAATGTGTCCAGAACGTCCGGCGTGAGGAAATCATCACAGTCGACATCCATATAGGCCGGGTCCGATATGTGCGCGTCGCGCACGCGAAAGGCCCGCTTCGTTGCCTCGACCAGGCCATGCACGAAATCGAACCCTTCCGCCTCGCGGCAACCTAACCGTTCGAACAGACCAAGGATCATCAATGCGGCCAGCCCCTGCGTGGGCGGTGGCATGTTGTAGATCGTCGCGCCGAATGCGTGCAGCGAGAGGGGCTTTACGAGACGCGCTCGTTGAGCGGCGAGGTCCTGGGCGCGAATGGGGCTACCAGCCGCCTCGAGATCGAAGGCGATCGCTTCCGCCAGCTCGCCTCGGTAGAAATCATCGAGCCCGGCCGCGGCCAGCCGCTCCAAAGTCGTCGCTAGGGTTGGTTGGCGGAAGATCTCGCCGACCGCGGGCACGGCCCCGACCGAAAGGTAATGAGTTGCGAACCCTGGCACAGGCTCGAGCTCATCGCGCTTCGCGGCTGTATTGGCATGCTGGCTCCGGGTGACGGGATAACCGGCCCGCGCGTAGAAAATGGCGTCCTCGAAAAGGCGCGCCAGCGGCATCCGCCCGCCCATCCCTCCCGCGAGCTCCACCGCTGCCTGCCAGCCGGAGACCGCTCCGGCGACGGTTATCGCAGCCAGAGGCCCGCGGTTCGGAATGGAATTCATGCCGCGGGCCCGATAGAACTCCGCATCGGCCCCGCTCCACGCTGCCCCACAGGCGTCAATCCCAACCGGCGGTCCATCGTCTGCGCGGATGAGCCAGAAGTTGTCCCCGCCGAGCCCGTTCATGTGCGGGTAGACCACGGCGATCGTGGCCAGCGCGGCGATCATGGCCTCGATCGCGTTGCCGCCCTCTCGCAGAACTCTGAGACCAGCCTCCGCCGCGAGATGATGAGGCGCAACGACCATTCCGCGCGTCGCCCGCGGTGTCTGTAACATGCTCCCTTCCTTCTCAATCAGGCACGCATCGGCTCACCAACCGATCGCCCGCGGCAGCCAGAGCGCGATGTCTGGATAGATGAAGACGAGGACCACAGCGACCACCTGCAGCGTCACGAATGGAGCAACGCCCACGTAAATGTGGCGCGTGGTGATTGACGGTGGCGCGACGCCCTTGAGAAAAAACAGCGACCAGCCGACCGGCGGGGTGAGGAAGGTGGTCTGCAACGTCATGCCGACAAGAATTGACATCCAGACCATGTCGATGCCGGCGTTGCGGAAGATCGGCACGAACAGCGGCATGACGATGTAGGAGATTTCGATCCACTCGAGGAAAAAGCCGAGGAAGAACAAGATCACCAGCATGAAGATCAAGGCGCCCGTCGTGCCGCCGGGCACGGCCTCGAACATCGCCTCGACCAGACCATCGCCGCCGAGACCGCGGAATGCCAGCGAGAACGCCTGCGATGCGATGAGGATGAAATAGATCATCGCTGAGATGTTGAGCGTGTTCCTGAGCGTGCCGACAAGCGTCGGCCAGTCGAGCCGCCGGCCTAGGGCTGCGATCAGGAGGGCTCCTGCGGCCCCCATTGAGGCTGCTTCGGTGGGCGCTGCGATGCCACCGATGATCGATCCGAGCACTGCCAGAATGAGACCGATCGGCGGCAGCACGACCTTGAAGACGTCGACGACGAGTTGACGGCTGGTTTTCAGATCACGCTCTGCCTTTGGAATGGGCGGAGCCAGCTCGGGTCGAAGGAGCCCGAGGACGAAGACATAAACGAGGTAGATGCCGGCAAGAACCAACCCCGGGATCATGGCCGCGGCAAAGATGGTGCCTACGGACTCGGCCATGATGTCGGCCAGCAAAATCAGCACGAGACTTGGCGGTATGATCTGACCGAGCGTCCCCGAGGCGCAGATGACGCCGCAAGCGAGCGGCTTACTGTAGTTGCGCTTGAGAAAGACCGGCAACGTCAGCAGGCCGAGCGTGACGACGGTGGCGCCGACGATGCCAGTCGCGGCACCGAGCAGAACACCAACCAGAACGATGGCCAGTCCCATCCCGCCTGGAAGCGGCCCACACAGGAAGCCGATAACGTCGAGCAGATCTTCGGCCAGCCGCGATTGCTCCAGCATCACCCCCATGAACACGAAGAGCGGGACGGCCAGAAGCGTGTAGTTGGTGGCGACGCCATAAATCCTGAGCGGTATCAGATTGAACAGCGTCAGCCCGAAGCCCAGGAACCCAAAAGTAAATCCCGAGATGAGCAGCGCAATCGCAACCGGCACGCCGACGAACAGCAAGCCGATGAAGGACGCGCACATTAGCAGCGCCAGAGTCTCACCTTCCATGACTCACCTGCCGAGCGCGCGTTTGGAATAAAGGATGATGTGCGCCACAGCCTGTAGCGCCAGCAGCCCGAACCCGAGCGGGATCATTGATTTCAGGATGAAGCGGTGAGGCAGACCGCCGGGATCAGGAGAGCCCTCGTCGATCACGTAGGCTTGATTGACGAAGTTGAGAGAGAGCCAGACGACGAGAACGGAGGTGACGAGGAGACCGATCGAGCTGAACAGGTTGACAACGGCGCGCGTACGGGCGCCGAAGCCG
>DASVDU010000077.1:0-4978 GCA_036380915.1 Hyphomicrobiaceae bacterium
CCCCGCGCCTTTGCGTGCTCCAGTTCCTCGAGAACGATCACCCCGGCTCCGCCAGCGATCACAAAGCCGTCGCGATCCTTGTCATAGGCCCGGCTCGCACGCTCGGGCGTGTCGTTGAAGCCGGACGACATGGCGCCCATGGCGTCGAACAGAACCGACAGCGTCCAGTCGAGCTCTTCGCAGCCGCCGGCGAGCATCACGTCCTGTTTGCCCCATTGGATCAGCTCCGCGGCATTGCCGATGCAGTGAGCCGAGGTCGCGCAGGCCGACGAGATCGAATAATTGACGCCGTGGATCTGGAAGGCCGTGGCCAGGGTGCCGGACGGCCCCGAGCACATCGCCTTCGGCACCTCGAACGGGCCAACCTTCTTGGGCTCCTTCTCCTGGGCCACCATGGCCGCCCGGACGATCGTGCTCGTCGAAGGTCCACCGGCGCCCATGATGATACCGGTCCGCTCGCTCTGGACCTCCTGCTCGGTGAGGCCGGAATCCCGGATCGCCTGCTCCATGGCGATGTAGTTCCAGGCGGTGCCCGGGCCCATGAAGCGCTTCGGCTTGCGGGGAACCATCTCCTCCCAGGCGATCTTGGGCGCCCCATGCACCTGGCACCTGAAGCCGAGCTCGGCGTACTTCTCCGCCCTGACGATGCCCGACTTGCCCTCCCGCAGTGAGGCGAGGACTTCCTGGGTACTATTCCCGATGCTGGAAACAATGCCCATTCCGGTCACGACGACCCGTCTCATATCCGACCCTTTCTGGTCCCTTCGGTTGGCAGGCCGATGCCTGATCTGCCCGATTGCGACCGGGCCCAGCTCTTTCAGGCGGGCGAAACGCCCGGGGCCTGCCCTGCGTCGAACAGTCCTACGCGCAGGTCCTGGGCCGAATAGATCTGCTCTCCATCGGCGAAGAGGCTGCCGTCAGCAATGGCGAGCTTCAGCTTCCGCAGGATCACCCGCTTGAGGTCGACGACATACTCGACCCGCTTCACGCTCGGCAGCACCATGCCGGTGAACTTCACCTCGCCGACGCCCAAGGCGCGGCCGCGACCGGGAGCGCCGAGCCAGCCCAGAAAGAAGCCGGTGAGCTGCCACAGCGCATCGAGGCCGAGGCATCCCGGCATCACCGGGTCACCCTTGAAATGGCAGGAGAAAAACCACTCGCATTGCGGGTTGCCGGCAACGGCCAGCTCGGCCTTGACCTGTCCCTTCCCGTGCGCGCCGCCGTCCTCGCTTATGGTGGATATACGGTCGAACATCAGCATCGGCGGCAGCGGAAGCTGGGCATTTCCCGGCCCGAACAACTCACCGCGGCCGCACGCCAGCAGATCCTCGTATTCGTATGTCGATCGCCTGTCCGCCATGGCGCCCTTTGTGCTGCCCCCTTGGATGCCCCGCCTCGCGCAAAGCGCAGGAATGAAGGTCCGCGCGTATCTAGCACAATCAGCCAAACTTCAAAAAGGCAAACGGCAGGTGCGTCAAGGCGCTTTGCCCCCTCTTACGGGGAAAGTCCAGCCTTTCGGGCCGCACGGGAGTGCCTTGTTTCGAGCTATGGCGGTGACTATAGTTGGTTGCAACCTAGAAAACTTTCGGCCGACTGCTGGAGATGCAAGAAAAGGCGACGACCCCGACCGACCGCGACTTGGAGCAGTTTCTGCGCCGCGCCGGTCTCAGACCGACGCGGCAGAGGCTGGTATTGGGCTCGCTCCTTTTCGGCTCGGAGGATCGTCATGTGACCGCCGAGATGCTGCACGCGGAAGCGGTTGCGGCCGGCGAGCGCGTATCACTGGCCACCGTCTACAACACGCTGCATCAATTCAAGCGCGCCGGCCTTTTACGCGAGATCGCCATCGAGGGATCGAAGGCCTACTTCGACACCAATACGTCGAATCACAACCATTTTCTGATCGAGCCCGAGGGCCGTCTCATCGATATTCCCGGCCCGTGCGTCTGCATCGAGCGGCTGCCGGCGCCGCCGGAAGGAATGCGCATCTCCCATATCGACGTGGTGATCCGGCTGGTGCCAAAAAGGCCACTCGACCGCTGAGGGCTGCTCAATCGGTGGCCCAATCGGCGTCACCGGATCACCTCGCCGCTGTAGACCCCCCAAAGCTTGTCCTGTTCGATGTAACCCCGGAAGTCGCCGATGACGACGAGACACCAGCGGCCGTCGCAGCTGCTGATGTTCGCAATCACGCCGGCTTCCACCATGGCGACGGGCCGAGCCCGCGCGCTGTCGTCGTCGCGCAGCGGGACCCGCGGCGGCGCCTCGCCCTTCTTGAGCTCCCAGGGAAGCACGAGCGCAGTGCGTCTGCCCGAAATCATCGAGTGCAGAACCCAGCCTGTCGAACCCTCGGCGTCACGGATCTGCCGCCAGCCCTCGAACTCGTTCAGCACCTCGACGGGCAGACCCGCCCTGTTGAACACCCACGAGGTGGGGTATTCCGTCCCCGGCCCACTCCGAAGGTTCACCCGATCAGCCTTCAGGCTGACGAATCGTGGAATGGCAAGGCCACTGGAGCTGCCCTTCTTCTGCGGCAGCCCGGCGACGAGCTGGGCCTCGGCGGTAGAAGGCAGAAAGGTTGCGATCAGCAGGACGAGGAGACCTGCCATTGCGGTTCTCAACACCCCCGCCATTCACTCCCTCCCCGCTAAGCTCCGTGCAGAAATCCCGCGCGCCGGTCCGCGCACCCGTGGTTGACATTCTGTCCCGACGGCCCGAGCGATCTGCTCCAACTCTTTGTCATTGCGTTGGCCTTCTGTTAGACAAATCCTGAACCTGGTACTCCACCAAAGACCTCCATCCGGCACGGCTTCGAGCGCAAGAGAACGACAGAATCGCCCATGGCACCCACGGCCAAGAAACCTCTCGTCATCGTCACGCGCAAGCTCCCCGACGTCGTCGAGACTCGCATGCGAGAGCTCTTCGATGCGCGACTCAACGTGGAGGACAAGCCGATGAGCCAAAGCGAGCTCATCGAGGCCGTCAAGACCGCGCAGGTGCTGGTTCCGACCGTCACGGACCGGATCGATCGCACGGTCCTGTCGCAGGCCGGGCCGCAGTTGAAGCTGATCGCGAACTTCGGCACCGGGGTCGACAACATCGATTACGAGACCGCCCGCAACCGTGGCATCATCGTCACGAACACCCCCGGCGTGCTGGCCGAGGACACCGCCGACATGACGATGGCGCTGATCCTCGCCGTTCCGCGCCGATTGATGGAGGGGGCGGCGTACCTGAAGCAACACAACAACGACTGGCCCGGCTGGTCGCCGACGTGGATGCTGGGCCATCGCATCTACGGCAAGCGGCTCGGCATCATCGGCATGGGGCGCATCGGGCAGGCCGTGGCCCGCCGCGCTCGAGCGTTCGGGTTGCAGATTCACTATCACAACCGGCGTCCGGTCTCGGAGGAGATCGAGCAGGAGCTGGAGGCGACCTACTGGGATAGCCTCGATCAGATGCTGGCGCGTATGGACATCATTTCCGTGAACTGCCCGCACACGCCGGCGACCTATCACCTGCTCTCAGCTCGCCGCCTGAAGCTGCTGAAGCCGACCGCATACATCGTCAACACCGCGCGTGGCGAGGTGATCGACGAGAACGAGCTGGCGCGGCTGATCGAGGCGGGCGCGATTGCAGGCGCGGGGCTCGACGTCTTCGAGCACGAGCCGGCCGTCAACCCGAAGCTGCTCGCATCAAATCGCGTCGTTGCGCTGCCGCACATGGGGTCCGCAACGCTCGAGGGGCGCATTGACATGGGTGAGAAGGTCATCATCAACATCAAGACCTTCTTCGACGGCCACGCTCCACCCGATCGCGTGCACCCGGCGATGTTTTGAGCGCTCGCACCCGCGAAGCCGCACGGCTGTGCGGGCGGGATCGCGCGCACAGTGTCCGCCGTTCGAGCCCAGGTTAGCCGCAAGAGCCAGCGGAGTAAGCGTTGGCTCCCGCTAGCTTCACTTCTCACGCCACTCCATGCTTGCGGAACCAGGCCAGCATGCGTGACCAGCCGTCCTTGGCAGGCCCCGCACGGTAGCTGGGCCGGTAGTCGGCATGGAAGGCGTGCGGAGTGTCGGGATAGACGATGATCTCGCACGTCTTGCCGGCAGCAGCGCAGGCCGCGCGCATCTGGTCGACCGTGCTGACCGGGATGCTCTGGTCGGCCGCCCCGTAGAGGCCGAGCACCGGCGCCTTCAGCTCGGCCGCAATATCGATCGGGTGGCGCGGCGTCAGATCGCTCTTCTCTCCGACAACGCGACCATACCAGGCGACCGCAGCCTTGAGGCCTGGATTGTGAGCGGCGTAGAGCCAGACGATCCGCCCGCCCCAGCAGAAGCCGGTGATGGCCAGCCGGTTCGTGTCGCCCTTGCCCGACGCGCGCGCATGCTCGACGGCGGCATCGAGGTCGCTCATCACCTGGGCGTCGGGCACCTTGGCGACGACGGACCGGATCTCGTCCATCGACTTGTTGGAAACATCGCCCTGCCGGGCATAGAGCTCCGGCGCGATCGCCATGTAGCCTTCCTTGCCCAACCGGCGGCAGATGTCCTTGATGTGCTCGTGAACGCCGAAGATCTCCTGCACGACGAGCACCACGGGGAACGGTCCCTCTTTCGCGGGCATCGCCCAGTAGGCGGGGATCTCGCCGTCCTGCACCTTGATCTTGATCTCGCCCGCATCGAGGCCGGCGGTATCGGTCGTGATGGCCGTTTGCGCCATCACGGGCTGCACCGCAGCCGCAAAGCCTGTGGCCAGTGTCGTCACCATGATTTCCCGGCGTGAGAAGCCGGCCTGTGGCGCGAAGCCCAGACGCTCCGTTTTGAAGTCCTGCTTCTTCATGGGTCCTCCGCTGTTGACGTCGCGAGTGGCGGTACCGGCGAGACTACAGGCAGACAGCCGAATGTCATCCAACGCTCGACCGGGTCACGGAATTGTGCTTTCCCAGTGTCGCCGGCAGGGCGGGCCGACGCCGCCCGAT
>DASVDU010000078.1:0-8917 GCA_036380915.1 Hyphomicrobiaceae bacterium
TCGAGACGCTGGCGCATGTGATCTCGGTCGGGAAATCAGCAACGGGCTCGGCACAGGTCTTCTGGGATCTGCTGGAGCAGGCCAGCGATGCCGAGCGCGCGACCGATACGGGTCCGGATGATCCGGCGATCCTGATGTACACGTCCGGCACGACCGGCAATCCGAAGGGAGTCCTCCACGCGGGCCGTGTTCTCCTCGGCCACCTGCCCGGTGTGATGCTGCCGCAGGACATGTTCCCGAAACCGGGCGATCGTTTCTGGACGCCCGCCGATTGGGCCTGGGCGGGCGGCTTGCTGGACGTCCTCCTGCCGTCGCTCTATCACGGCGTTGCCGTAGTTGGCTCGGCGCGGGCGAAGTTCGACCCCGAGTGGGCCTTCTCGTTCATGGCGCGCCACGGCGTACGCAATGTCTTCATGCCGCCGACGGCGTTGCGGCTGATGCGGCAGGTCCCGGATCCACGCTCGCGCTTCGGCTACGACGTGCGCTCGATCGGCACCGGCGGCGAGAAACTCGGGGAAGACATGATCGCGTGGGGCCAGGAGACGTTCGGCCTGACGCTCAACGAATTCTTCGGCCAGACCGAGGTCAACCTCGTCGTCGGCAACTCCGGCCGCCTTTTCCCCGTGCGCGCCGGCTCGATGGGCCGCGCGATACCGGGCCATATCGTCGAGATCGTCGACGCGCAGGGCAACGTGGTGCCGCCGCGTCAGACCGGCATCGTCGCCGTGAAGAGGCCTGATCCGGTGATGTTCCTCGAATACTGGCGCCGTCCGGACGCGACCCGCGACAAGTTCCGCGGCGACTGGTGCCTGCTGGGCGATGTCGCGAGCAAGGACGAGGAGGGCTACTTCTGGTTCGAGGGCCGCGATGACGACATCATCAACTCGGCCGGCTACCGCATCGGCCCCGGTGAGGTGGAGGAATGCCTGCAGAAGCACCCGGCTGTCGCCCTTGCAGGGGTGGTCGGCGCGCCTGATCCTGTACGCGGCGAGATCGTCGTCGCTTTCGTCGTGCCCGCGCCGGGCGTTCAGCCCTCCGATGAGCTGGCCGCCGAGATCCAGTCCTTCGTCCGCGATCGCCTCGCGGCTCACGAGTATCCGCGCCGCATCCGCTTCATCGCCGAGATGCCGATGACGGTGACTGGTAAGATTCGCCGCGTGGATCTCCGGGCCATGGACAAGGCCGGGGCATAACAGTCCTTATAACCGGTACGCACCAGGATGGTGCGCAAGCGATTGCGCAAGTGTGCCGCCCTTGAGATCAAGAATTTTTTAGGCCCCGGCATCTGTCATGGCGTTTCCTTCGAACCGTTGTTATTTGCTGATGAGACAGCCATTGCCTGGATGGGCACGTCGTTAGCAAGCTACCAGGCAGGACCCATAGCAGCGCGAAAGGATCGGTCGTGGCGAATGTTTCGTTTCTGCAGGAGCTGCTCACTACGGTTGCCGAGCAGGGGCGGCAGCTGCTGCAGTGGTCGGGGAGAAGCTGGGACGCCAGCGAGGACATCGCCGAGCTCGCAGAGGCGCTTGTATCGGTACGCGGCGAGGCGTCCGGTGTTGCCATCGCTGATCAGATCCTGAGGCTCTACCAAGGTCTGTCCAGCGAGCAGAAGCGTACGTTCTTCCAGTTCCTCGCGCACTCGCTGCAGCCTCGGGAGGAAAAAGTCCGGGAGGCGGCTTCGGCCTACCTGGAGCAACCTTCGCAGGAGGCGCTGTCGCGGTTGCAAGCCGCAGTGGAAAGCCCGCGGCAGGAGTTCTTCCGCAGGCTCAATCTCGCACCGGGAGCCACCGGCAAGATCGTCGCGATGCGGAGCGATCTGCTGAAGCTGCTGGCGAGTGAGCCTTCGCTCTCGGTCGTCGACGCGGATCTGCGGCATCTGCTCTATTCCTGGTTCAACAGGGGCTTCCTGGTGCTGCGCCGGATCGACTGGCAGACGCCGGCGGCGATCCTGGAGAAGATCATCGCCTACGAGGCCGTGCACGCGATCAAGGGCTGGGACGACCTGCGTCGCAGGCTCGATCCGAAAGACCGGCGCTGCTTCGCCTTCTTCCATCCATCGCTCGTCGACGAACCACTGATTTTCGTCGAGGTCGCCCTGGCCGACGATATGGCGGACAGCATCGCCAGCCTTATCGAAGATGCGTCGGACCCGGACGGCAAGACCGAGCCGACGACGGCGATCTTCTATTCGATCTCCAACTGCCAGGACGGCCTGAGAGGAATTTCGTTCGGCAATTTCCTCATCAAGCAGGTGGTCGAGGATCTCGCGCGCGAAATGCCGACGCTCAAAACGTTCGTCACGCTATCCCCGGTTCCGCAGTTCGCGCGCTGGCTTGCCTCCGTGGTGAACGAGGATGAGACCGGCCTCATCACGCCGGAGCTGCGGCAGGTACTGCAGAACCTGTCCGATACGCATTGGATCTGGGATCCGGAGCGGGTGCAGACATTGGAGGGGCCGCTGACCCAGCTCGCGGCACACTACCTGGTCAATGCAAAGTCGAGTGACGGGCGGCCGGTCGATCCGGTGGCGCGATTCCATCTCGGCAACGGCGCGCGTCTGGAACGCATCAACTGGCTGGCAGATACGTCAGCCAAGGGATTGCGCGAGTCCCACGGGATCATGGTGAACTACCGCTATGACCTCAAGGAGTTCGAGCGCAATCACGAGGCCTACGCGAACGAGGGCGTCGTCGCCACCTCGCGCTCCGTGCGGAGCCTGCTGCGCACAGCGCCGAAGCTGCGTGTGCCGAAAAACGAGCCGCGCATGCTGCCGGCACCGGAAAGCGGCGATGAGGCGCAAAGGACAGCGGAGATGGAGCCGGTGGAGCGCTGAATGATTTGCCGGCGGTCGTGAGGTCGGCAGATCGGCAATCGGGGTGAAGCAAGCGCCGACTGCCGACTGCCGATCTTCAGAGTGCCTCGCCCTCGAAGGGCACGCCGACCGAGCAGGCAACGGCCTTGGCACGGAGCAGGGCGCAGATGCGGCTCGCTTCTTCGAGCGAGGCGATGGGACCGGCCAGAAGCTCGTAGCTTGGCGCAGTCGGTGAGCCACCCGCGATATAGCGTGGCTCAAGGTCCCCGAGCGCGCTCCGATGACGCTCATGCAGCACGCTCCAGCGCAGCCGGAGAGCTTCCAGCGACGGCCCGGCATCGAGATGGATCGCGTAGGCCTCCGAGGCCGGGGTCACGGTCGCCGGACCAAAGGTGATCTGCGACGGAGCGGAAGGCGGCAGGCTGCCGGTCGCCAGAGGCAGTGCGGATCTGGGTGGGCTGGTCGCGATGGTCTCGACCGGACGGGATGTGACACTGTTGGCGGAGCTCGCGTCCAGCAACGCCACCTTTTTCAGAGGTAGCGGCGGCGGTGGCGGCGCGACCGCGACGCTCCTCGGGGCATCCTGCCGCTCAGCCCGCGCCAGCTTGTCCTCCGGCACAGCCGGGTCGGTATCAGGGGCAGCTTGGGTGTGCTGTATCGGAGTCGCGTTCACGATCTTGACCCCGAGGTGGTCGAGAACGACCTGGTTTTCCTCAGGAAAAGCCTCTTCCTGAGGATTGACGCGAACGATGTTCTGCTCGGGCGGCTCTGTCTGGGTAGCTCTGAGCTGCGGCTCGGTAGATTGGGGGTTGATGACAACGGGCACGCTGTGGTCCGCAGCGGCGGCCATTGGAGTGGGCTGCTCCAAACCGGGCGGCTCCTGAGCTGAAGACTCCACGACGGGCGGAGCGATGGCTGCGCGCACGTCCTCTCGGATCGCCTCGATATCCTCCTTGGCGGCAGCCGTCGACTTCACCTCGATCAGCTCGCGCTGCAGGTCTGCGACCGTCGTGCGCAACGTATGGATCTCACCCGTCAGTTGCGCGACGACCTCGGGGGCTGCCGGTTTGGACTCCTCCGTGCGGAGCGACTGGGTCGTGAGCGGGGCGGCCCAGTCGGGCTGCGTGAGGAGTATGCCCATGTAGCCCGACGCCGCGGCCGCAAGCACCGCCCACGTGGCCACGTAAAGTCCCGAGGAGGCCTTTGCCGCCGCCGGCTCGGGCGAGTGATCCGGTGAAGTTTGCGCTCGCATGGTTGGCTCGAACCTCGCCTCGCTCAGGCCGGCGCATCCGGAGCACGGATCGCGCGGCCAAGCCAATGATTCGCTTGCGCCAAACCGTCGTCCGAGTCCGTTCATTGGGTCAACGGATCAGGAGGAGCCGCGGGCCGCAGCCCTGTGGATTGTTCAAAAGCGTTGCAACTCAGGGGCGCCCCCGGCAGATGACATCGGCGTGCCGTGGTGCGCTTGCAAAGCGTTTCCGCATGAGACACCGTTCGCCGCGGGGGCAGCCGCCTCGAACGAACCGCCGCGCGTCACCAGACAGGCTTTCAGCCGGGGAACACATGACCTCTCGTCCACTGCTCACCATCGTCCTCGCGGCCGGCAAGGGCACGCGGATGAAATCGTCCATACCTAAGGTGCTGCACCGGGTTGGCGGGCTTTCGCTGCTGGGGCACGTGCTCCGTAGCGTGCGAGAGGCAGGAAGCGACCGTATTGCCGTTGTGATCGGTCCCGAGATGGATGCCGTACACGCGGAGGTCGAGGCACGCGCGCCGGGCGCTGAGGTCTTCATCCAGGATCGGCAGCTTGGGACGGCGCACGCAGTCCTTGCGGCACGCGCAGCCATCATGGGGCACACAGGCGATGTGCTGGTCGTCTTCGGCGATACGCCGCTCCTGACGGCAGGGACGCTGATTAGCCTGTCAAGTTGCCTCGACGCCGAAACCGCCGTCGCCGTCCTGGGATTCGAGGCCGCCGATCCCACGGGCTACGGCCGGGTGCTGTGCGATTCCACAGGCGCCGTCGCCGCCATCCGCGAGCACAAGGACGCAAGCGCCACCGAGCGTGCGGTTACTCTGTGTAACGGAGGCGTCATGGCGTTCCGAGGGGAGCAGATGCTCCCGTTGCTCGACGCCATCGGCACCGATAACGCGCAGGGCGAATACTACCTGACGGACGCAGTCGCGATCGCCAGGGCCAAGGGTTATCGTGTCGCTGTCCGCACCTGCCCGGAAGAGGAGGTGTTGGGCGTCAATTCCCGCAACCAGCTCGCGATGGCGGAGGCCGTTTTCCAGCGTCGCTTCCGCGAGCGCGTGATGGCTGAAGGCGCGACGCTCATCGCACCCGAGACGGTCTGGTTCAGCCATGACACGCAAGTCGGCCGCGACGTGATGATCGAGCCCAACGTATTCTTCGGTCCGCGCGTCGTCGTCGAGGACGAGGTCCTGATCCACGCCAATTGCCACATGGAAGGCGCACGCCTGCGCCGTGGCGCAGAGATCGGCCCGTTCGCGCGGTTGCGGCCAGGCGCCGACCTCGGTCCTCGCTCGAAGATCGGCAACTTCGTCGAAGTCAAGAACACGACCGTCGAGGAAGGCGCCAAGGCGAACCACCTGTCCTACCTGGGAGACGGTCGCGTCGGCGCCGGTGCGAACATCGGTGCAGGGACGATCTTTTGCAACTACGACGGGTTCTTCAAATACCGGACGGAGATCGGACCGGGCGCCTTCATTGGCTCGAACACGTCCCTGGTGGCGCCCGTTTCCGTTGGGGAGGGCGCATTCATCGGCTCGGGAAGCGTGGTCACGAAGGATGTCCCGGCGGATGCGCTGGCGCTCGAACGGAGCGAGCAGATCACACGCGAAGGTTGGGCGGCCAAATTCCGCACAATCATGAAACGCCGGAAAGCGCAGACGCGTTCGTAGGATTCGAAAAACCAAGCAATACGGTTTGAGTTGAGTCCAAGGCAGCCACGACGTAGCAGGAGGGCAACAGACCTTCTGAAAAAGGATGCTTCGCAATGTGCGGGATCGTCGGCATTCTTGGCACGAAACCCGTTGCAGGGGACCTCGTCGATGCGCTCCGGCGGCTCGAGTATCGCGGCTATGATTCGGCGGGCATCGCCACGGTGGAGAACGGCCATCTCGACCGGCGCCGCGCCGAGGGCAAGCTCAGGAATCTCGAAGCGCGGCTTCTGAAGGAGCCGCTCAAGGGCCGCGCCGGCATCGGCCATACCCGCTGGGCGACGCACGGGCGCCCGATCGAGCGCAATGCCCATCCGCACATGAACGACCGCGTCGCTGTGGTCCACAACGGCATCATCGAGAACTTCCAGGAGCTGAAGGACGAGCTCGTCGCCAAGGGGCACGCGTTCGAAACCGAGACGGACACCGAAACCGTCCTCCACCTCGTCACCGACTATCTCGATCAGGGCCACTCGCCCGTCGAGGCCGCCCGCCTGGCCTTGCGGCGCCTGACGGGCGCCTTCGCGCTGGGCATCGTTTTCGCCGGCCACGACGATCTCATGATCGGCGCCCGGCAGGGGCCGCCGCTGGCCGTCGGCCACGGCAAGGGCGAGATGTACCTCGGCTCCGATGCGATCGCGCTGGCCCCGTTCACCGATGCCATCACCTACCTTGAGGATGGCGACTGGGTGGTGCTGACCCGCGAGGGCGCGAAATTTTACGATATCGCCGGAAATCCGGTCGAGCGTCCGCAGGTGAAGTCGGTGGCGAGCTCCCTGCTGGTGGACAAGGGCAACTACCGCCACTTCATGGCCAAGGAGATCCACGAGCAGCCGGAGGTCATCAGCCACACGCTGGCCAATTATCTGGATATGGGAACGGGCAAGGTGGTGTTCCCAGACCTCGGCGTGGATCTGGCGAAAGTCGCCCGCGTGACCATCACCGCCTGCGGCACGGCCTATTACGCAGGGCTCGTCGGTAAGTACTGGCTCGAGCGCTACGCGCGTGTTCCGGTCGAGATCGATGTCGCCTCCGAGTTCCGCTACCGCGAGAGCCCGTTGCCGGAGAATGGCCTTGCCATCTTCGTCTCGCAGTCGGGCGAGACGGCCGACACGCTTGCCTCGCTGCGCTACTGCAAGGCGCAAGGGCAGAAGATCGCCTCCGTCGTCAACGTACGGACCTCGACGATCGCGCGCGAATCTCACGCCGTCCTGCCGACGCTTGCCGGTCCGGAGATCGGAGTTGCCTCCACGAAGGCGTTCACGTGCCAGCTCTCGGTTCTCGCTTGTCTCGCGATCGCCGCGGGGCGCGCGCGCGGACACATCAGTGAAGCCCAGGAAAAGGAGCTCGTCCGGGCTCTGACCGAGGTTCCACGGCATATCTCGACGATTCTGCGCAGCGAAGCAGCCTACGAGACACTCGCCGGCGCACTGCACAAGGCAAAGGACGTCCTCTACCTGGGTCGTGGCCAGAACTATCCGCTCGCGCTCGAAGGGGCGCTGAAGCTCAAGGAGATCTCCTACATCCACGCCGAAGGCTACGCTGCCGGTGAGCTGAAGCACGGACCCATCGCGCTCATCGACGAGAACGTGCCGGTGGTGGTCGTCGCTCCCGAGGATGACCTTTTCGAAAAGACCGTTTCCAACATGCAGGAGGTGGCGGCGCGGGGTGGCCAGATCATTCTCGTCTCGGACGCACCCGCTTCAAAAGCGGGCTGCAATCTGCACACGCACCTGGAGATGCCGCGGGCGCACCCGTTCACGAATCCGCTGCTTTATGCCGTACCCGCACAACTGATCGCCTATCACACGGCCGTCGTGATGGGCACGGACGTGGATCAGCCGCGTAATCTGGCCAAATCGGTAACTGTGGAGTAAGGCTGGGGACTGACGAGATTCGGCCTGTCGCCGAATTGCCTCAAACCGATGCTTGGCATAGGTTCCCTCTGCGAGTGGAGGTGCTGCGCGTACTTCAGACGACGGGGACGCGATGACGCGAGCGCGCACGACCGGAGCACGACAGACGAATGGCGTCGTCGGGGCCGTTGCAGCGGCGCTGACGGCAGGTCTCATCCTGTTCGGCATCCCTGCCGCAGTAGCGGCGAAGGGCAAGACGGCTCCAGCAGGCGAAGTCGATCAGATCATCGAGACTGCCGTTTCAGCCCTGGAGGCAGGGAAACCGGATCTGGCGGTTCAGGAGCTCACCTCGGCCATTTCAGGCGGCAAGATCACCCAGAAGAAGATGGCGCGTGCGCTCTATTTCCGCGGGCTCGCCTATCGCAAGCAGAACAAGCCGGCCCAAGCCATCGCCGATTTCACCAGCGCCCTTTGGATCAAGAACGGGCTCGACGCAGAGCAGCGGGCGGACGCCCTGCTGAACCGTGCCGCGGCGTACAGGGATGCCGGCCTCACCGACCAGGCCGAGGCCGACGAGCAACGCGTGGCTGCCAGCCGGCAAAGCCGCCGGGCTGCAGCAGCTAGCCCCGCTGAGACGCCATCGGCGCCGGCCAGCAGCTCTGGCGGCGGCCTCGGCAGCTTCTTCAACGCTCTCTTCGGTGGCGGTTCGGCGTCCGAGCAGACGACGTCGGCGGGGTTTGCCACCTCCGTTTCCCAACCGGCTTCGCATGGCGGCAAATCCGGTCGCGCACCCGAGGTTTCTGCATGGTCGAACAAGGGCGGCACCGCGACGGCCGGGTGGGCCGAGTCGACGGTGGTGCGCAAGGCGAGTGCCAGCCGGTCCACACCGACCACCACCGCGTCTACGGGGCGCGCATCCCGCAAGGGGCAGTTCATCCAGGTGGCGGCAGTCCGGAGCCGCAAGGAAGCGCAATCTGTCGCAGCGCAGCTCGCGAGGATCGGCGCCGTTGCCGGCCACCATGCGTCCATCGACGAGGCTGTCATCGGCAACATGGGCACGCTCTATCGCGTGCGTCTCGGTCCGTTTGCCAGCGCAAAAGAAGTGCAAAGCGCCTGCCCAAGCCTGCGTGCTGCCGGGTTCGACTGCATGATCGTCGATCAGTAGAGCCCATCGGCGCTTCCGGCTCGCGGTCTGGTATCCTACCGGACTTAACGCCTATTGCGCGACGGCTCTAATCCGGCTTCCCTGTCGGGGGATGCAAGTATCGGGAGGCCCTGCGCCGCG
>DASVDU010000079.1:0-3552 GCA_036380915.1 Hyphomicrobiaceae bacterium
CTGCCGGATAATCTTTGCTATATGCTGGTGAATGGGGAGCCGCGGGAAGCCATCGCCGTCCGGTTCGATTATGCTCTTCGAGCAGACGGCCAAATCGAGCAGAACCAGTATGACATAGACCTTCGCTCCGCCGATCTCGTAGAGGAAGATTTCGTTTGGGTGAAAGGACTTTACGATGATTTCCTGTCCACTTAGCGCCCGCCATTGCTAGGAGGAATGATGACGACAATTCGCTTGACGGCTCTCGCCCACGGCGGCGGCTGTGGGTGCAAGCTTGCGCCATCCGTCCTGCAGCAGCTCCTGGCTGACCAGCCGGCAGCTGGTGCCTACAAGCAGCTACTCGTCGGCACCGAGTCGGCCGATGATGCTGCCGTCTGGCAGCTCGATGAGAACACCTGCATCATCGCAACTACGGATTTTTTCATGCCGATGGTCGATGATCCTTTCGACTTCGGCAAAATCGCAGCGACGAACGCCATTTCAGACGTGTATGCCATGGGTGGGACGCCGATAATGGCATTGGCCATCCTCGGCATGCCCGTTGACAAAATCCCAACTGGGGCGGTGCGCGAGATCCTCAAAGGTGGTGCATCGGTCTGTGCCGCCGCCGGCATTCCGGTTGCCGGCGGTCATTCAATCGACTGTCCTGAGCCGGTTTACGGCCTGGCCGTGATTGGCACATGCCGGCCGGAACACCTGCGTCGCAATACGGGAGCGCGCGCCGGGGATGCGCTGATCCTCACCAAACCGATCGGTGTCGGGATTTATTCGGCCGCGATCAAGAAGGGCGAGCTTGATGCTGCGGGATACAGTGAGATGATCAGCAGCACGACCTTGCTCAATCGCATAGGCCCTGAGTTGTCGTTGGACCCCGACGTGCACGCCATTACAGACGTGACCGGCTTTGGCCTGCTTGGCCACGCACTCGAGATGGCTCGCGGCTCAGGTGTCACGGTCGAAATAGAGGCAGACAGTGTGCCGTTATTCACGCAGGCAGCCCGGCTTGCGCAGCAGGGATTCGTGACTGGCGCTTCACGTCGGAATTGGGCGAGCTATAGCGAACACGTGACGCTTCCAGCGAACCTGCCAGAATGGCGGCGGCACTTGCTTACCGATCCGCAGACGTCCGGAGGTCTTCTCGTTGCGTGCACGGCGGAGAAGGCCCCTGCCATCGTAAAGCGCATAGAGGAGGCCGGGTATAGCTCTGCGAGAATCCTCGGCCGTGTAGAGGACGGCAATGATGTGGTGAAAGTCGCCGCCTAAGGAGCCAGCGAGATCATCCCGCAGGCCGCCGCTGGATGATGGCTGCCGCGTCTGATGCGTTAGCCACTACGCCGCGTTGGCATTCGCCGTTTAGCGCAGCGCAGCCCGTTCAACTCACGCCACACCAGCTTTTGAGGGCACGCCGAAATTCCGAAATGCTCGAATTGCGCAGCGGAATGAATGGTTTCTCGGCACGCTTGCAGTGTGACTTCAGATGCTGCGCGGCTTCATGGCTGATGCAATCGACCGGGTAAAAGACGACGTCCGCCCGTTCAAGGAGTTGATCGAGCCGCACCGGCGACTCCTCCAAGCCACCGTCGTGGTCGATCAAGGTTGCGCCCCGCTTTTCACAGAACTCGCGGATCCGCTCCCGCGAGCCTGGGCGGCCGCCAACGTAAGCGAGGCGCACACCGGGGATCTGCAGATCCGTCTCGGCATCACCATCATCGGAGCCTGACGCAGCTTCGTAATCCTTTGACAAGGTTCCGGCACCGTTGGGCTCGGGGGCGACAGACCATTTGACCTTGCGAGCCTGGTTGCGGCGGTGCCGTAGCCTTTCTTCAAGCGTGCGGACGCGCGCCTCGGCCCGAGCGGCACGCTGTGTCGCACTCGCGAAACGAATCTGCAGGGTCGCAATCGCATCGGAATCGGAGGAGCTGGTTGCGTCGATCACCTTGGGTCTGAGCGCCCGCTCGAGGCGCTGCTCCAGCGCGCTCAACTCCTCGCGATGGCGTTTTTCGAGGGCCCGACAGCGATGCTCGAGGTTCTCGACCTTTTCCAGCAACCTTTCCCGTTCCGAGAGCGCCCTGTAGAACAGCGCATGCACGTCGGCGTAAAATCCGGCCCGGATCTCGTCCGTCGCACAAGGATGTGAGAGGAAAGGCCAGAACAGGGCCGCCAACCCGCGCCCCTTGCTCCACGCCTCCTGCCACTTGGCTTCGAGTGCCTCACCAGTCCGCGTCCCGCGCAAAGCAACGATTTTGGTTGCGAACTTTTGGTCGAGAGCTTTCTCGATCAGCTCCGATAGCGCATTGCGAGTGGTGCAAGCGTCGCACAGGTGGCGATGGATGTCATAGTAGCGAGCCTCTGCAGGTATCCCGACCCGAGCACGCCGCAACAGCCGCCGAAACTCGTCGTCAGTGAATGAGAGCGCCAGCAGTGCTCCATGAATCCCTCGATGCAGATCCCAGAGGCGCCATCGCTTGCGCGGTCGTCTTTGAGCCTCCTCGCTTGCTGGGTCGAGCAGGCCGACCGCCTCAAACCCGGTGCCATCTGCCGTCATTGATCATGCCCAACTGATCGACTAAGGATCAGCCACTGCTTAGCATTAGACTGCAATTTTTACAACGCTGCCGTCTTCGGGTTCCTCTTCCTGTCAGAGATAGCCGAGGCGTCGAAGCTTGGTTGCCGTTGCCCGATGGAGCCGCCGTCTTTAGAAGTTTGGAGCCATTCATCTGGACAAACCATGGACACGCACGATTTTCCAGACCTGATGACTGTCAGCGAGGTGGCGGATTACCTGCGCGTGCGGGAACGCACCATCTATGAGCTGGTCCGGACACAGCGCATCCCGAGCTGCAAGCTTTCCGGCAAGCTGCTGTTCCCGAAGCGGCTGATCGAGCTTTGGGTGGCACAGTCCGCCGACTATCCGCAAGCCACGGTGCATCTTTCCGCGCCACCCCCCGTGATCGCCGGCAGCCACGATCTCCTGCTCGAATGGAGCGTGCGCGAATCCAACTGCGATCTCGCCATCCTCGTTGGCGGGAGCACCGCCGGATTGCACCGGCTGCTGGCCGGTCAGGCCGTTGCCTGCGGCCTCCATCTCATCGACCCCGAATCCGGCGAATACGATGCAAGCGCCCTGACAAGGACCTTGCCGGGCCTCGACTTCGTCGTGATCGAGTGGGCAAGGCGCCTGCAGGGCCTCGTCGTCGCCTCCGGCAATCCCCTGAAGATCGGCTCTATTGCCGACCTTCGTAAGCGGCGCGTTCGGATCGCTACCCGACAGCCGGGCTCTGGCACCGCCATTCTCTTTTCAAAGCTCCTTGCAGATGCCGGTCTCACAATCGAGGAGCTGGACATCATTGGCCGGCCGATGAGCAGCCATACCGACGTCGCCGATGCGATCCGACACGGCAAGGCAGATGCCGGTCTGGCCATTGCGTCTGTCACCCGGGAGGAAGGCCTCGACTTCGTGCCTTTGCATTGGGAGCGCTATGATCTCGTCGTCCGCAGAGTCGAATATTTCGAGCCACCGCTGCAACGCCTGTTCGCCTTCACGCGCACCGA
>DASVDU010000080.1:0-7447 GCA_036380915.1 Hyphomicrobiaceae bacterium
CTTCGGCTGGCCCGCCTTGCACTCGCGGATCCACTCGCTGGTGAAAGCACCGGTCTGGATGTCCTTCAGCACGCGCTTCATCTCCTCGCGCGTTTCCTTGGTGATGATCCGCGGGCCTGACATGTACTCGCCGAACTCGGCTGTGTTGGAAATCGAGTAGTTCATGTTGGCGATGCCGCCCTCGTAGATGAGGTCGACGATCAGCTTCACCTCGTGCAGACACTCGAAGTAGGCCATCTCGGGCGCATAGCCCGCCTCGACCAGCGTCTCGAACCCGGCGCGGATCAGCTCGACGAGGCCACCGCAGAGCACGACCTGCTCGCCGAAGAGATCGGTCTCGCACTCCTCCTTGAAGGTCGTCTCGATGATGCCGGCGCGGCCGCCGCCGATCGCGGATGCGTAAGAAAGGAACAGGTCGTGCGCGTTGCCGCTCTTGTCCTGGGCGATGGCGAGCAGGCACGGCACGCCGCCGCCGCGCTGGTACTCGGAGCGCACCGTATGGCCGGGGCCCTTCGGCGCCACCATGCCGACGTCGAGGTCCTCGCGCGGCTCGATCAAGCTGAAGTGAACGTTGAGACCGTGCGCGAACATGATCGCCGCGCCCTGCTTCATGTTGGCGGCAAGGTGGTCCTTGTAGATGTCGGCCTGCAGCTCGTCGGGCGTCAGCATCATCACGACGTCAGCCCACTTCGCCGCCTCGGCGACCTCCATCACCTTGAAATTGTCCTTCTGGGCCTTGGCTGCCGAGGCCGAGCCCTTCCTGAGCGCAATCGCCACTTCTTTGACGCCGGAATCGCGCAGGTTGAGCGCATGCGCGTGCCCCTGGCTGCCGTAGCCGACGATGGCCACCTTCTTGGTCTTGATCAGGTTGATGTCCGCATCACGATCGTAATAGACGCGCATGACTGTTCCTCTTATCGCGTTTCAAATCATCTGCTTCGGGGGCGACTTCCGTTGGCCGCAGACCGAAATCCTGTGCGCCCGGGACCCTACTGAGGGAGCATCGAAATGCCAATCAATTCCTTAAGCCGGGCGCGTACTTCCTCGAGCACATACTCGGGCACACGTCCAGCGGGCCGAAAGCCCTGTGTTCGTCGATCCAGGCTGCGAATCTGATCGACCAGAATGGCGCCTTTGATCTGCAGCCCATCGGGCAGCAGCACCTTGGTCGGCCATGGTGCGCGGTTGGATGTGATCGGGCAGATTATGGCCCTGCGCGAATTCTCATGGAATGGACGTGACGTGAGCACGAGCGCTGGCCGCTTACCGGCCTGTTCGGTGCCTCGGACGGGGTCGAGGTCGACCCAGACGATGTCGCCCGCATCGGGCAGTTCACCCGCGCCGGCTATACTCATGATCTATGATCTCAGCTCCGACGTCGGGCCCCCAATCGACTGTGGGTGGCTCGTTCTCCGGCCCTAAACGCTTCATCTCGGCCACCATCTCAGCCAGCGTCGGATACTTGGGCCGACCGGCAGGCCTCAGCCGCACTGAGCCGTCTTCGATTTCAAGGTCGACAGTTTGCCCCTCTTCGAGACGGAGATTTTCAGCGACCGCCTTGGGCAGCCGCACGGCCAAACTGTTGCCCCATCGCGAAACTCGGACTTGCATAGTCACACTCCTTCTCCGGATATACATAGTATATCCCGAGCTTGCACAGCAAGCTCCAGTTGGACGCGTCCAGCAAGGTCACGCCGAGGGTCGGTCAGGTTGGAGATGCCGGATAGGGGTGCCTGACGTCAGGCCACAATCGCGGCCTCACTGGGTCGCCTTCGGCAGCTCGTTGATCGAGGCGACGTACCACTCGTCGGCGTTGACGATCGCCGGGTTCTCGCCATTCTCGTAGATCCAGCTGTCGACCGCCCAGCGCTGGCCGCTCTTGTTCTCGTATATCGTCGCCGTCCAGTGGGTCCAGCCAGAGACGCCGCGCAGGAAATTGTCCTTCGAGAAGGGCTGGCCGACGGTGTGGTGCTTCAGCAGCTTGGCATTTTGCAGGACGGTGAGATAGCTCGTCGTATTGGTCGCCTCGTCCACGCAGTCCTGTTGGGTCGGATCACCCGAGGCTGCAAAATCCATACCTGGGCGATCGGCCTTCGTGCCCACAACCTCGCCGGTCCGGCGCTCCATCCAGCCGATGGCATAGGCGATAGCGCGGCGCTCCTCATATGGCGTATCGGCCTTCTTTGTCTTTTCCATCAGCTTCTTGATCTCAGCGAGATCAGCCTGGGAGAACGTGAACTTGGTCTGCTTGCGGCAGCCGTAGGCGCTGCAGACGGAAACGGTCGAGCCATGTGGCGGATCGACTTTGAAGACCGAATAATGGTCGACACCCAAGGCGTGCTCATAGGAACAGCCGCCAACCGTTATGGCGACCAGTGCCGCCAGCCAACACCCCCGTGCGAGCATTTCCCTTGGCGCCCCGACAAGTTGTAAACAGGTTCCGGCCGACTTTTGCTCCAAGCCGCGCCATGGCTCCTTAGTATCCTACTGATTCGGTAAAGGACACCCAGCGCATTGAGCCCGCAGAGCTTTTGCAGTACGTTGCAGCGCGATGGCCACAGCGAAGCCCATTCACGTCATCGGCGGCGGGCTGGCCGGCTCCGAGGCCGCCTGGCAGATCGCCCGCGCCGGCGTGCCCGTCATCATCCACGAGATGCGCCCGATCCGTGGAACGGAGGCGCACAAGACGGACGGGCTGGCAGAACTCGTCTGCTCCAATTCCTTCCGCTCGGATGATTGGGAGACGAACGCGGTCGGGCTCCTGCACGAGGAGATGCGGCGCGCCGGGTCGCTCATCATGTCCGCGGCCGACCGCCACAAGTTGCCCGCCGGTGGCGCGCTCGCAGTCGACCGCGATGGCTTTTCCGCCGAGGTGACGGAGCGCCTGACCGCCCAGCCCTTGGTGCAGATCGAACGCGGTGAGGTCGCAGGACTGCCACCGGAGGAGTGGGACAGCGTCATCATCGCCACCGGCCCGCTCACCTCGCCGGCCCTGAGCCAAGCCATTCTCGACGCAACGGGCGAGGACGCGCTCGCCTTCTTCGATGCGATCGCCCCGATCGTGCATTACGACACGATCGACATGAGCATCGCCTGGCGGCAGTCGCGCTACGACAAGCCCGGTCCGGCAGGCACCGGCGCCGACTACATCAACTGCCCCATGACCAAGGCCGAGTACGAGGCCTTCGTCGACGCCCTGCTCGCGGGTGAGAAGACCTCCTTCAGAGAGTGGGAGACGAACACGCCCTACTTCGACGGCTGCCTGCCGATCGAGGTCATGGCGGAGCGTGGCCGCGATACGCTCCGGTTCGGACCGATGAAGCCCGTCGGCCTCTCCAATCCGCACAGAGGCGGCGAGCGGCCGTATGCCGTCGTGCAGCTCCGGCAGGACAACGCGCTTGGCACGCTTTGGAACATGGTCGGCTTCCAGACGAAGCTGAAGTACGGCGAGCAGGTTCGGATCTTCCGCATGATCCCGGGCCTGCAGAATGCCGAGTTCGCAAGATTGGGCGGCCTGCACCGGAACACATTCCTGAACAGCCCCAAGCTGCTGGACGGGCTCCTGAGGCTCAAGACGGCGCCGCGGATACGCTTTGCCGGACAGGTGACCGGCGTCGAGGGCTACGTGGAAAGCGCCGCCATCGGTCTCCTTGCCGGACGGTTCGCGGCTGCGGAACGGCTGGGTCGACAGCCGCTGCCGCCACCCGCTGCAACAGCCCTAGGGGCACTGCTCAGCCATATCACCGGAGGCCACTTGGCGGAGGAGCGCATCGAGGCGGGCGCCCGCTCGTTCCAGCCGATGAACATCAACTTCGGTCTATTCCCTCAGCCGGACCTGCCCGCAGACGGCCCGAAGCTCAAGGGGAAGGAGCGGGGACGTGCGAAGAAGCGATCAATCGCCCTGCGAGCGCTACGGGAGATAGACGGCTGGCTCGCGGCCGGCGCGGTCGTCCGGTCGGCCGCCGAATAGCGGCCCCAGCCCTCTTTTCTGGTGGCAGCTACGGATTGAACCGCGGCTCCTCGAGGTTGATCTCCTGCGCGCTCGACCTGCGGGCGTATTTCGCCAGAACACGACGCGCCCTCTCGACAACAGCATCCGCGATCGCTGCCTGCCCTTCGGCCGTCGGATGGAAGGCGCCGGAATAGGTCGATGCCAGCACGAGCTGGAACCAGGAATTATTGACCTGGAGCACCTTCTGCAGCAGCGTCGCCGGCACGTGAAAGTTTCCGGTCAGGAAAGCGTCGTTGGGCGTTCTGAACCAGCGCTGCCGCGAGGCATAGGGACGGTAGTCGGCCGGATTGTAGGGCCGCCAGACGCCTTTGATTTTCCGCGGCAGCCTCAGATCGTCGGCGGTCGAGAAGGCCGCGTCGCTCCAACCGGCGCAGATGCCGCGGCCGAGAAACGCCTTGCGGTGGCTCTCGACGAACGTCCAGCCGTGCTCACGCGCGGCCCGGCGCATCACCTCGTTGAGCCGCTCCGCGAGTATACTGCCCTCGCGGGCTTTCTCTGCGCTTAGCTTGAAATCCTGGAGTATATCCATACCGGCCCTGCCGCTGGGGCAGACGGTGTTACCGTCCTCGAGCAGTGCGAGCCCGGGATAGGCCGTCAGCAGAACCCGGTCGTTCTCTTCCCAGGGAATGTGCAGAATGTTCCGGATCGCCCGATCCAGCGCCATGTAGCGCAGGTACAGCGTCCCGAGCTGATCCTTTGCCGCTGCGGCTTCTTCGATTTCGCCGAGCCAGCCGCCCAGCCACTTCAGCAGAGACTTGTCGCTCAGCACCGCATCGGCAACGAGCCGCGAGAACCCGACGTCGTTGCCGCCGATCGAGATCATCAGCAGGTCGATCTTGCGTGCATATTCGAGATCGCATTTGAGCAGCGTCAGCCCTCTGAGCTCGGGGACGCGGCCGTTGAGATGATAGGCTTCGGGCAGGTCGTGGCGGCGCGGCCGTTTTCCGCCACACTGGGCTTCGGCCACCGCGGAGATCTGCGACAGCCTCGGCGGATTCGGCACCCATTCGTTGCCCTTGTACCGCAGGAAAAGCCCTTGCGTGATTTCCGCGCCCGAGCAGGACACGCCGACGAACGTCACCGCTCGATGCGGGTCCTCGATCGAAAGTTGTAGGGCGGCTCTCAGCTGGTGCGAGTAAAGCGAGCGATGGCAGGCCTGATCGTGCCAGCGCGCGTTCTCCTGGATGAACCGTTCATCGCCGATCTGGCGCCAGCCGCCGATACGGGCCGGATAGCCGACGAGGTCCGACCCGAGCAGCCCTGTGCCGTAGTTGACCGACCGCTCACGCGAAAAGCGTATGGGCAGGTCCGGATTGCCCTCTCCGGAGGCGAAGCTGTCGCCCATGCCGACGATGAAGAGGTCGGTCACGACCGCTTCCGTGTCCGTGATCTCGCGCCCGCCGATCTCCACTGAGATCCGCGCGCCATTGGGATAGGGCACATCCAGCCGCACCGGCTCGCTGCACGGGCGCGTCACGGCCTGCCCGCGCGGCGCCCGAGGACCATAGGGCGCAGTCAGCCAGGTGCAGTCGATGAGCCCGGCATCAGGGATGCCCTTCAGCTCGGCGATGATGCTGTGCGAGCGCGGATTGATGTAGTCGGTGCCGTCGGGGCAAACGTAAAGATGCCTCTGGACGTCGAAGCAGGTCCGACCGAGGACGATGGACGCCCAGCCGTCGGCGTGTTTCTTCGACAGCTCCCGCTCAGCCGAAAGCACCGGCGTTTCGTGCTCCTCGTCCGACAGGGACAGGAACGTCGCCCGGTGGACCTGAGTGTCCGTCGGATCGGTGAAGAAGCGGAAAGGATTCTCGACCCGCCATTCGATTTGCGGATGAATCTGCGCGGTTTCGATCGCAAATGCACGCTGGCCAACGCACAGCGCCAGCAGAAGCAAGCCTGCCCTCACCCCATTGCGCAGCATGTCTGTTCCCCGTGAGCGGCCAGTTCGCAATCGGGTCGCCCGCTCCGCGGTGCCGTCAGAACCGACCGGTCACGCTCGATCGGAACAAGGCCCAGACCCGACTGAGCGGCGCGATCTCGAGCGGTTCGCGGAGTGGATCGCGCCGTCCTCTCTGAAAAGCCCGCAAATAGGGCTCTACGACGGCAAGTGGCAAAAATGCTTTGTGCTGTGCACGGTTGAGGCGTCTGCTGTAGATCCGCGCTTCAGCCAAATGCCTGCGCGACTCCTCGACGAGCCCCGCCAAGACAGGAGCGAGCCGGTCCGCCGGAGCACCAGCCTGGACCTGGGCAAGGCTCAGCCCAAACTCGGACAGTCGAGAGACGGGGATCAGAACCCGGCCCTGTGCCCAAGCAGCCGGCAACTCTACGAGAAGGCGTGCGATGCCATAGGCTTGGCCCGCCGCCAGTGCGGCTGCATGGGTTAATTCGTCGGTGGCCCCCAGAATGCGCAGCGCCAGCTCGAAAAGAGCGCCCTCGGTCTTCGCCACGTGCATAGCCAGCGCGTGATCATCCGTCATGGGTTCATCGTGAAGAAGCGTCGACTGGGCATCGATGAAGCCGAACAGCAGACCCATCGGCAGCCTGCGCCGCGCCGCAGTGGCCCGAACAGCATCCGCGACGGGATGGCCGCTGCGGATCGCAAGATCCGGGTTCTCCAGCGCCTCCCGCCACCACTGCAGGCGGATCTCGCCCATCATTGGCTCGCTGACGAACGCCGGAATGCGCTCGATCTCCCCGGCGAAGGCCGCCAGGGCGATGAGATCGTCCCGCACCGGGCGCGGCGACAGCAGCGCAGACAGGTAGCGGTCCATTTCCCAGGCCCGCGCCGAAGCGCGGACGACGTCCTCGTGCGCGACCGGAACGCCGGCTGTTCCCGTCTCGCTCACGTCAGTAGAGGTGTGGCGCCGCAACCATGGCGAAGGTCACCGGTACGGCGAGGAGGAGGTTGAGGCGCGCATAGGTTCTGACCTCGGCCCGGGCGCGTTCCTTGGCGTCCGCCTCGGCCGCCGTCTCCCCGAGGACGATCCGCAGGTTGGGCCATATGATGAAGTGAACGAAGCCCCACATGACGACGCCTCCCGCCACGCCGGCCCATAACAGGACGGTGCGCGCCGTCGGGACATAGACCGGCGTCGAGAAGACAAGCGTATCGAAGAGATAGCCGGTGGTCACCAGCAGAAGCAGGCCGGTCACCAGCGTGAGGTGCGAGGCGTGACGGAAGGAATGCGCCACCCTGGGCACGATGACCGACATGATGGTGCGCCGCCCTGCCTCATCCGCCTGCTGCAGGGCTGAGAGCTGGATGACGTTGACGAACCAGATCATCCCGACCCAGAGGATGGCAGCACCGACGTGAATCCATCGGAGGAGGAATGAGAGGAAGCCGAGCAAATCGGCGCCCGCCAGCGCCAGCCACAGGATCAGGATGGCAAGCGTGAGCACGGCGCCGGCCGCCAGCGCACGCCCGGCGGTTTC
>DASVDU010000081.1:0-12297 GCA_036380915.1 Hyphomicrobiaceae bacterium
GCGCGAAATGTTCATGGAGCGCGAGATCCATCCGGAAGCAAAGGCCAGGGTCTCGGAGGTCATCCGCCGCGCCGCCGAGCGCGGCCAGCACGAGGTTATGGCCATCCGCTTCGCCAGCGCGTGGTGCACCGATAAGGGGCGAGCAATCAACAACGCGGAACCGGATTGGCCGAAGACCCTGCCGGGCTTCGCCGCACGCGCCTACGGCTTCTACGAAAAGGAGCTGCGGCCGCACGGCTACAAGCTTCGCGCCGAAGTTCTCGACTTTCCGGGAGGGATGCCTGGCGACATCGGGATCTTTCTACGCTGGTAGCCTAGCAGCGAGCCGTGAGACCGGCTTTTTCCTCCGACCATGAAACAGCCGCGGCCCGAATAGGGAACAACGAAGATGGACGCGCTGGAAAACCGGCCATTCGACGACATCACAATCGGCGACTCAGCCAGTGTGACGAAGACACTGACGCGTGATGACATCGCCTTGTTCGCGGTTGTCTCGGGTGACCTCAACCCGACCCACCTCGACGATACCTCGGCCGAAGCGAGCCCAATGCGGCGCGTGGTCGGCCACAGCCTATGGGGTGGCGGTCTGATCTCAGGCCTGCTCGGAACCCGGCTACCCGGCCCTGGAACGGTGTACCTCGCCCAGAACCTGCGCTTCCACCATCGAATCGCGCCGGGAGATACGCTAACCGCCAAAGTAACGGTCCGCGAGAAGCGTCCGAAGGCGAACGTCGTGGTGCTTGATTGCTCGTGCACGAACCAGGACGGAGAACCTGTTCTCAGCGGAACGGCCGAAGTCGTTGCACCTACGGCAAAGATGAGTGTGCCGTGCGGCGATCTGCCTGCGGTTTCGCTGCGCCGGCATGATGCCTATGAGCGCCTGATCGAACGGTGCCGGGACCTCGAACCGTTGAGCACTGCCGTGGCCCATCCGTGCGACGAATCTTCGCTTTCCGCCGCGGTCGACGCCGCGCGATCGGGCATCATTGCGCCGGTCCTGGTCGGACCGGCAAACAAGATCCGCGACGCCGCGCAGCAATTCGGGTTGGACATTTCAGCATTTCCGCTAATCGAGGCCGCGCACAGCCATGACGCCGCCGAGAAGGCAGTCGCATTGGTACGCACCGGACAGGCCGAAGCGCTGATGAAGGGCAGCCTGCACACCGACGAGTTGATGGCCGCCGTGGTCAAGCGCGAGACGGGGCTGCGGACACAGCGGCGGATCAGCCATTGCTTCCTGATGGACGTGCCGAACTATGCGCGGCCGCTGATCATCACCGACGCCGCAATCAACATCTATCCGAGTCTGGAAGACAAGGTCGACATCGTTCAGAACGCCATCGACCTCGCCCGGGCGTTGGGTCTTGAGCGCCCCTGCGTGGCGATCCTGTCCGCGGTGGAGACGGTGAATCCCAAGATCTCCTCCACCTTGGAGGCGGCGGCGCTCTGCAAGATGGCGGAGCGCGGGCAGATCACCGGCGGCGTGCTCGACGGCCCACTTGCCCTCGACAACGCCATCAGCGAGGAGGCCGCCCGCATCAAGCGCATCGAATCTCCGGTGGCGGGGCATGCCGACATTCTCCTCGTGCCGGATCTCGAGGCGGGCAACATGCTCGCCAAGAATCTCACCTTCCTTGCGAATGCCGATGCGGCGGGCATCGTTCTCGGCGCACGGGTGCCGATCATCCTGACGAGCCGCGCCGATTCTGTCCAAACGCGCCTGGCGTCCTGCGCGGTGGCCACCCTTTGCGCTCGGTCCCGGCGGGAAGCCACCGCGGCAGCCGCGGCGGAGTGAGCGGCCATGGTCGAGGTGATCCTGGCCCTGAATGCGGGCTCCTCCAGCCTCAAGTTCGCGATCTTCGGGCTGGTGGATCCCGGCGATCCCGCGCTTATTGCGAAAGGCCAAATCGAGGGTATCGGCAAGCGGCCGCACCTTGTCGCTCGGGACGCTAATGGCCAGCCGGTGGCCGACGAGCACTTAAGCGCCGGCAAGGTCCCGGACCATGGGCAGGCGATGGTGGATCTGACCGCATGGCTTCGAACACGCTATGCGGGGATGCAGCTCCGCGCGATCGGCCATCGCGTGGCCCATGGCGGCCCTGGTCTTGCAGCGCCTATGCTGATCGATGGTGAACTGGTGGAGTGGCTTGCGAGCTACATTCCGCTGGCACCGCTGCACCAGCCGCACAACCTCGCTGCCATAAATGCCGGCCGCCAGCGGTTGCCGGACCTGCCGCAGGTGGCCTGCTTCGACACCGCGTTCCACCGCGGGCATTCCGAGGTCGTGGACCGCTTTGCTCTTCCCGATTCCTTCTACCGTGAAGGAATCCGACGCTACGGCTTCCATGGGCTCTCCTACGAGTACATCGCCCGCGTGCTTCCGAGTGTTGCGCCGAGCATCGCATCGGGGCGGGTCGTCGTGGCCCACCTCGGCAGTGGCGCGAGCATGTGCGCGATCCAGAACGGCCGGAGCGTCGACAGCACGATGAGCTTCACCGCCTTGGACGGCCTTCCGATGGGGACCCGCTGCGGCGCACTCGATCCGGGCGTCCTGCTCTATCTCATTGGCCAAAAAGGTTTCGATGCCAGCCGCTTGGAACGCCTGCTGTACAGGGAGAGCGGGCTACTGGGGCTATCCGGAGAGAGCAACGACGCTCGGGATCTGCTCGTGAGCAGCTCGCCGATGGCGACGCTCGCCCTGGATTATTTCGTCCATTGCGTTTGTCGCGAACTCGGCGCCTTGAGCGCGACTCTCCAAGGGCTCGACGGGATCGTATTCACCGCAGGTATCGGCGAGAACTCCGCCGTGATCCGGGCCAGGATCTGCGAGCAGGCCAGCTGGCTCGGCCTGCGGCTCGACGAGGAGGCCAATCTCGCAAGCGGCCCGCAGATCACGACACCCGACTCCGACGTATCGGTGTGGGTGATCCCCACCGACGAGGAAAAGATGATCGCCCTGCACACGCTTGCGACTCTTCGGGAGCGCGCAACAGCCGCTCACAACCCCGCGCGAATTACCGCGGACTGAGCATGGCTGTCGCGTCGCAACCTGCTTACCGCTGCCCTCGGGCTTTTCCGTCGCGGCAATGAGAGGACATCGCCACCAAAGATTCGGAGCGAAAGGCAGACATGCTCGACTTTACGAAGCTGCGTAGCCTCGAAGGCAAGAGAGGCCTCGTGATCGGCATCGCGAACGACAAGTCGATCGCCTTCGGCTGCGCGAAAGCGTTCCGTCACTACGGCGCCGAACTGGCTGTGACGTATCTCAACGAAAAGGCTAAGCCTTACGTCGAGCCGTTGGCGCGTCAGATCGAGGCAAGCATCGTGATGCCTCTCGACGTGCAAGTGGGCGGGCAGATGGAGGCGCTGTTCAGCGCGATAGAAGAACGATGGGGACGGCTTGATTTCGCGCTCCACGCGATTGCCTTCGCGCCGAAGGAGGATCTGCACGGACGCGTCTTGGACTGTTCGGCCCAGGGCTTCCACGTCGCCATGGGGGTATCGTGTTACTCCTTCATTCATATGGCGCGCCTTGCCGCGCCCCTGATGACCGATGGCGGCACCCTATTCACGATGAGCTATTACGGCGCCGAGAAGGTGGTCGGAAACTACAACATCATGGGGCCGGTCAAGGCGGCGCTCGAGGCCACGGTGCGCTACCTGGCGGCCGAGCTCGGATCGCGTGGCATCCGTGTCCATGCGATCTCGCCCGGCCCACTTGCGACCCGTGCAGCCTCTGGAATCGCCCATTTCGATGAGCTGTTGAACCAGGCGGCGAAGCGGGCTCCGGCGGGACGGCTGGTAACCATTGAGGACGTCGGCGTCGCGTGCGCCGGGCTCGCCACCGAGGGTGCGCGGCTCATCACCGGCGATACGCTCTATGTCGACGGTGGTCTGCATGTCCTCGGGTAGCAGATCTCACGCGGATTTGAGCGGGCGCAATGATACTCGCTGCAGTCGCCGCCCTCGGCTCCGAAGTGACAAGCGGGAGCCCGAATCAGTAGCCAACGGACCGGAAGGCTGAATATGCAATTGGGAACCGTCGACATCGCCACGCTTCTGCTGGTCACCGTCGGTCCGTTGAAGGCGCTGATCGTTTTCGGCACCTTGACCGCTCGAGCGGATAGCGACTTTCGGCGCCAGGTGGCGATCCGCACGGTGGCCGTCGCAACAATCGTTACCTTGCTCTTCGTCCTGGCCGGCGAGTTCCTGCTGCAGATCTTCCACATCACTCTGCCCGCCCTGAAAATCGCGGGCGGCATCATCCTTCTGCTCTTTGCAATTCATATGGTGATGGGCGAGGCGGGTAAGAAAGAGGACATCAAAATGCCCTCGCCGGATATAGCCATATTCCCACTGGCCATGCCGATGATGGCCACGCCACAGGGGCTCGTGGCGATCACGGTCATCGTCGCGGGCCGTCAATCCTATTCCGACGTTCTCGTCGTGGTGGTGATCCTCCTGGCGATCATGGTGTTCAATCTCGTTTGCATGCTCTCGGCTGATCGCATCATCTCGGCCATCGGACCGGCGGCGCTGCAGGTCATCGCGAAAATTGCGGGTCTCCTTCTCACCGCACTCGCCGTTCAGCTCATGATTTCGGCATTCCGGGATCTCGGGCTGATCGAGCGAGTCATTGGAGCGACGGGACATTGACCACAGACGAGATCCAGGCGGAAATATCGGAACGGAAGCCCGGACGGCGGTGGCTTGCACCTGTTCTCGCGGTTTGCGCCGCTATCTTCGTCTACAATCTCATTGCCGATCGCCTGACCCCGTACACCTCGAAAGCAACCGTGCAGGCCTACCTCATCGGCATCGCCCCCGAGGTCGCGGGGACGGTTATCGATGTCGGTGTCGTGGACAACCAGCGGGTCAAGGCGGGCGATGTGCTGTTTCGCATCGATCCGCGCCGTTACGAAGCCGCGCTGCGAGAGGCGCAGGCGGCCGTCGACCGCGCCGGTCAGTCGATCGGCGCCAATACGGCGGGCGTGGCGGCGGCCGAGGCGGCGCTCACCGATGCCCGAGCCCAATACGCCAACGCGCGGGAACAGGCCACACGAATCTTCGAGCTGGTCAAGCGCGGCATTTATGCCAAGGCCCGCGGCGACCAGATGCAACGTTTGCTCGAGGGTGCGCAGGCCGGTGTCCGCCAGGCGGAAGCGCAGCTGGAGCAGGCGCGGCAGCAACTCGGTCCGAAAGGAGAGAGCAATCCGGAGCTCCAGGCTGCCCTGTCCGCTCTCGAGCAGGCCAGGCTGAACCTCAACGATACGGTCATGGTCTCGCCCGCCAACGGGCGCGTGACCAATCTCAGGCTCATTGGCGGCCAGTTCGTTGCCGCTGGTCAGCCGGCCCTGACCGTCATCGACACCCAGGCGATCTGGATCTCGGCGAATTTCCGGGAAAACAATCTCGGCAACATGAGCCAAGGGAACCCGGCGGAAATCGTGCTGGACGTCCGCCCGGGTGAGGTTTTTCCGGGCGTCGTGGAGAGCATCGGCTGGGGCGTCGACGTGGGCGAAACGACGGCCGGGTCCGGCCTGCCCGTGATCCGGAACCCAAGCGGATGGCTTCGAGAAGCACAGCGTTTCCCCGCTCGCGTCCGCTTCGAAACCGACGCCTATCCCCGCGGTATTCGATACGGCGCGCAGGCGAACATCATCGTCTACACCACTGACAACCGGGTTATGAATGGTCTCGCATGGCTCTGGATCCGCGCCGTCGCTTGGCTTTCCTACCTCTACTGAGCGGCAAGAGACGGCAGAGGCTGCACCGCGGCTCGAGGAGCGGCCGGTTCCCGCAGAGCGGCATCAAGCCGCTCATGCCGAACGGACGCGCGGCCTTGGACTACGGGTCGGATTTGCCGTAACGGCCGGGTTCCTCGTCAGCGAACTGCTCGATTGGGAGCTTTCCTTCCTGACTCCCGTATTGGCCGTGCAGCTTCTCGCCGCAGCACCGGCGATGCCGAGCTTCCGACAAGGGCTTGCGATAATCGTGGTGTTCGGCGGCACCACCGGCGCGGCGCTCGTGGCGAGCGAACTTTTCGCCAATATGCCCGTGCTGTTCACTGCCCTGCTCGCGCTGGTCACGCTTTGGGCCTTCTACCTACAGGCTCGCCGGCAACAGCAACTGCTGTCGATGTTGCTTCTGGTCTCGTTCACCATCGTGCCCGTGGTCGCCATCCGTGAACCGACCGCGGCAGCGGTCGTTGCCTTCTCCGTATTCCGCAGCGGCATCACCGTCGTCCTCCTGATCTGGCTCGCGTTCACGCTCTTCCCTTCGGATCCGATACCGGAAATGCCCGGGAAGCCGATTCGGCTGCCCTTGCGCGCCCGCGAGCCCGCAATGCGCGAGGCACTCGTGGACACCGCCGTCATCATGCCGGTGCTCGTTGCCGCCCTGACGTTCACCACGACGGCCGTCATCTTTATCGTTATGACGATCTCTGCCGTCCTTAGCCAGCGCGCCTTCGCGCAGGCATCGCAGACCGCGCTCGGTCTGTTTCTTGGCAATTTACTCGGCGGTGCAACCGCCATCGTCGCCTATCAGCTGCTGCGTGCGGTGCCGTCACTGGGTTTTTTCACCGCACTCCTGCTGTTTATTGGTCTTTCGTATGGCTTCGCCATCGAGCGCGGAGGCACTCGGAGCCATTTGCTGGTTGTTGCGCTGGTCACTTTCCTGATCGTTCTTGGCGTGGGAATATCGCCCTTCCTCGACGAGCCGACCGCGAGCCTTTCCACCCGGATCGTCAATCTCGGATTTGCCTGTGCCTATGCATTCCTTGCCCTTGCATTGATTCAGGCACTTCGCCGGCCCGAGCAGCCACGCTGGCCCGCAGCGTCAAGCCCGGATGCACCGGGCGCGGCATGATTGATAGGTCGGCGGGGCAAGCCATGCCCGAAGCGGAGGCAGGCAGGAGATGCAGATGGCAAAAAGATACCGCCCGAAGGGGGACGCCGGCATCGGCGCACTGACGCGCGTTCTCTTCTCAGCGGTACTTTCCTTCTCGATTTGCGCTTCCGCGCAAGCCAGTGAGGACGTTCAAGAACTTATTCGGCACCAGTTCGAGATCTATGACCCGGCTTATGGGGCTCATCGGGAACAGTATGGGGAACGCCTGAAAGCGATGTCCGAGGCAATCGCCGAGGCGCAGGCCAATGGCCGAAATCTTCATTGTACGCAGCAGATGTATCTCGAAGCCAAGTGGCTGTACCGCTACACCGCCCACTGGGACCGCCTAGCGGACAAACTCACGCGAATTGAGCAGAGCCTAGACGACCCTGACCAGAGCTTTGCTGCCGAGCAGTCGCCCGTGGACGGCATGTGGGGCATCTGCTACGAAGAATGGTTCATGCGCTTGGCCGCCACCGTCGACGGGCTGGAGAATCTCGCCGCACGAGGCGAGCGGCCCCGGTATCAATTGCGATCCGCCGGCAAGTTCGATACGGGCAAGAAACTGGTGACGCGGATGCAAGGTCTTCTCATATCGGACATCGCCCACACCGGGGTCGACAATCGAGGAGAGCTCTCGAGCCTCATCACCTCCATTGCACAAGGTGCGTTCAAGCCGCTGTTGCGAGACATGCTTGTCAAAAGCGCCGATTTGCGCATTTCCTCCGGGCTTGACTCGGTCACGGAGGCATTTCGGTTCTTCCTCAGCGGCGCTCAAGACCCGACAACCGGCTATTGGGGGGCTTGGTACATTGTCGACGGGAAGATCCACAAGACCTCCGACCTGAGCATGACCTACCACGTCATTGCATACACTAATGGTCGAGTAGAGCGCTGGCCGCAGATCATTGCAACGACCAAAGCCATCGAGGCCCTGCCCTATCCATATGGGTGGCGGCACAATGGCAAGTACAACAATCACAACCTTTACGATGTGGCAAAAATCTACAAGTTCGCATGGCCGCATATGTCGAAAGCAGAACATCTTGAGATCGCCAAACAGATCGACTCGATGATTCATTGGTCGTTAGCAAATACACTCGGACCGGATGACCAGTTTCTGCACGATCCAACCTTCTCGGATTCTCTGACAGACGAATACTACTTCGGGGTCTCGTTCCTGGATGTGGTCGGATACTGGAAGCAAGATCGGCGGTTCTGGACGCCTTCCCTTGTCGATAAGGAAGGCGCCGCCCTGTGTTGCCGTCTGAAGCACCGAATGACGGAACTCGACTTGGAAGGTTGGGCAGCAAACGGAGCGATGAGGAAGCTCGAAAGAAATTGTAGCCAGTGCCCAGCACCCAATGCTGAAGAATGAAGGCCATTACAGACGTGGCAAGAAGCGACCACTCCTGAACTCGAGCCACTCTCACCAAGACGGCTTTGCCATCAAAATGGCTCCGTCCTTCCCGTCCGATCTGCACCGCATCCGGTTCAAGCCCCTGGCGCGGGGGTGACCGGAAGTCGGATCGAGGAAGTCCTCTTCCCTTGCGGGGAGTGGGCTCTCAGGCGGGCCCGGCGCCTTGCTGCGTTCGCTACCCGGTCTTGCGGCGCAGCAGCTCGATGAGGCCGGAGAACTCGCCGCCGCTGCTCTGGATCACGGAGCCGAAATCGGCCCGCTGGGTCACGGCCATGCTGATGCCTTCGACGACGATGTCGACCACCTTGAACGCGCCGTCGCGGCCGCGCAGCCGCCAATCGACTTGGACGTTCTCCGCGCCTGGCCGGATCACCGTGCTCCGCACGATGGCGTAGCCCTGTTCCTGCCGCACACCTTGGACTTGGAGCTGCTCGCCGGCATAGTCGGCGAAGCGGGCGGCATAGGACTTCACGAGGAACGCCTCGAACAGGCGGAGGAACTCCTCTCGCTCGGCCTCGGAGGCGGTGCGCCAGTAGCGCCCCAGCACGAACCGGCCGATCACCGGGAGATCGAAGCTCCGGTCGAGCATGCCGCGGAAACGGCGCTCGCGCTCGCTCTCGGAGAGCTCGGGACCGGTCAGGGCCTCGACGGCTTCCATGCCCAACTGCTCGATGAAGCGCTTCGGGTCGAGGTCGGCCTGCTCGGCGCGGGAGCTCCCCCGCGCGAGCAGCGCAGCGAAGCCGGCAAGACCGATAGTGACTCTGCGACGTGACAGCATGGCTCAGTTCGTGTCCGTTTCGAAATCGAGTATTCCCTCCGGGTCATCCTCGAAGGTCGCGTCGGGGAAGGCATTGGACTCGGGCCGGCGCGCCGTTGCGGATCCCGTCTGCACCGGGTTCGGCGGGGCCACGTAGTACCAGCCGGCGACCGGCTGAAGCCTCGAAGAGCGAAGCCCTGCACCGCTGCCGTGCCTATCCCTCCGCAGGGTCGGACAAAGTCGGGCCAGCGGTCCCTATCATCGTTCCGCGGTCCGCGCCGTCTCCCGTTCGTCGCTCGCCCGCGCCCGTCGGTATCCTCAGTGATGCCACACGATGCCCTCATGGTCGGCACTAACCAGCGTCCCCTTATCGCCCGCGACAATGGCCGGGATCTCGGCCAGCGCGCCGATGGCGGCGGTCTTGCCGGTCGCCTGCGCGAAGCGGCAGGCGGCATCGACCTTGGGCCCCATGGAGCCTGCGGGGAACTGGTATTCTCGCATGGCCGCCGGACTGGCCCGGTGAATCGCCTTGGCATCCGGCTCGCCCCAGTTCACGTAGACGCCCGAGGCATCCGTCGCCATGATGAAGAGGTCGGCGTCCAATTCGCGCGCCAAGAGTTCGCTCGCTAGATCCTTGTCGATCACCGCCTCGACGCCGATCAGCCGTCGGTCGGCGTCGCGCTCATACATCGTCGGAATGCCGCCGCCTCCCGCCGCGATGACGATGGTCCCCCTATCCAAGAGCCAGCGGATCGGGCGGATCTCGAAGATCCGCTTCGGTTCGGGTGACGGCACGACCCGCCGCCATTTGTCTCCGTCGGCTTTGAAGATCCACTCTTTTTCTTTGGCGATCCGGTCCGCGCCTGCCTTGTCGTAAACCGGACCCACGAACTTGGTCGGGCTGCGGAAGCCGGGATCGTCGGGATCGACTTCGATCATGGTGAGCAGCGTGGCGAACGGCACCTCGAACGGCAGCAAGTTGCCAAGCTCCTGCTCGATCATGTAGCCGATCATGCCCTCGGTCTCCGCACCGAGCACGTCGAGCGGATAGGCTTCGCCGGGCTTGTAGGATGCTCCTTGGAGGGCAAGCAGCCCGACCTGCGGTCCGTTGCCGTGGCTGATCACGAGCTGATGGTCGCGCGCGACAGGCGCTAAAGCCTCCGCCGCGACCTTCACGTTGCGGCGCTGAGCATCGGCGGTCATCGGCTCGCCGCGTTTCAGAAGCGCATTCCCGCCAAGAGCGACAACGATGCGCATGGCGGTCAGTCCCCCAGTGTGGCGACCAGAATCGCCTTGATCGTATGCAGCCGGTTCTCGGCTTGCTCGAAAGCGATGTTCCTTTCCGATTCGAACACGTCGTTGGTGACCTCGAGGCCATTCCTCATGCCGTAGGCTTCTGCGATCTGCCGGCCCACTGTGGTTTCGGTATCGTGAAAGGCCGGCAGGCAATGCATGAACTTTACCTGCGGGTTTTCGGTGGCTTCCATGAGCTCCGCATTGACCTGATAGGGCTTCAGCAGTTCGATCCTCTCCTTCCAAACCTCCTTCGGCTCACCCATCGAGACCCAGACGTCGGTGTGGATGAAGTCGACGCCTTGCACGGCAGTTTTCGGATCATCGGTGACGGTGAGTTTGGCGCCGCACCTGCGTGTCAGATCCTCAGCAATCCCCCTGTACTCCTCGCTGGGCCACAGCGTCTTGGGGCCGCAGACGCGCACATCCATCCCCATTAGACAGCCGGCGATCATCAGCGAATGGCCCATGTTCGAGCGGGTGTCGCCGACATAGGCGTATTTAATGTCGTGGATGGGCTTGTCGCTGTATTCGCGCATGGTCATGATGTCGGCGAGCATCTGCGTCGGGTGATATTCGTCGGTCAATCCGTTGTAGACCGGCACGCCGGCGTATTTCGCGAGCTGCTCCACGCCCTCCTGCGAGGCCCCGCGATATTCGATCGCGTCGTACATGCGGCCCAGAACGCGCGCGGTATCCTTGTAGGATTCCTTGTGTCCGATCTGCGACCCGACCGGGTCCAAATAGGTGACATTTGCGCCCTGATCGTGACAGGCGACCTCGAAGGCACAGCGCGTGCGGGTCGAGGTTTTCTCAAAAATCAGGCAGATTTCTTTGTCGGCAAGATGCCGTTGTTCGGTTCGCGCGTATTTCGCGCGCTTCAGGTCGCGCGCGAGGTCCAGGAGATAGCGGAACTCCCGCTGGGTGTAGTCCTGCACGGTCAGAAGCGAGCGATTGCGTAGATTGAAGCTCACGGGATCGCCTCCTTTTCGGACTGAATGGGTCAGGTCAATAGGCGGGGTCGCGGGAGACGGGGCAGGTCATGCAATGCCCTCCGCCGCGCCCGCGGCCCAGCTCGGCGCCGCGCACAGTGATCACCTCGATCCCGGCCTTTCTGAGCAGGGTGTTGGTGTGCACGTTGCGGTCGTAGGCGACGACGACGCCGGGCTCCAGCGCCACGACGTTGTTCCCGTCGTCCCACTGTTCGCGCTGCGCGTCGTAAGCGTCGCCGCCGGTCTCGACGGCCCGAAGCGTGTTCAGTCCGAGCGCCTCCTGGACGACCTGGAGCATCGGACGCTCCTCGCGGCGGACCTCGATGCCGACCGGTTTGCTGCCCGGGTACACGCTGTAGCAGGCGATCTGGTCCACGACTTCGCGGAAGACGGTTACAACGTCGCGGTCACAGAAGGTGAAGACCGTGTCCAGATGCATGGCCGCCCGGCTCTTCGGCATCAGGCAGGCGATGACGCGCGAGGCCGCCTCGTTCCGGAACAGCTCGCACGCAACCCGCATCACCGCCTCGCGGCTTGTCCGCTCTCCCATACCGATTAGCACCAGCCCTTTGCCGACCGGCATCACATCGCCACCTTCGAGGGTGGCGTAGGCGAAATCTTCGTCCGAATCCCCCCACCAGATCCGGAAATCAGCCTTTTTGAACAGCGGATGGAATTTGTAGACGGCGCGCTGAAGCAGCGTTTCCGGTTTGCGTGCGGGCCAGAACATGGGGTTGCAGGTGACCCCTGCGTAGATCCAGCAGGAGGGATCCCGCTGGAATAATGTGTTCGGAATCGGCGGGATGACGAAGTCGGTGCCTCCGAATGCATCGCCTAACAATCTCTTCACGCCGTTTTCCGGAAGATCGTCGACGGCGATGCCGCCGATCAGATGCTCGGCGAGCAGCTTGGCCGGCATCTCATCGAGCCAGGGGCGCATCGCC
>DASVDU010000082.1:0-20840 GCA_036380915.1 Hyphomicrobiaceae bacterium
GTGAGCAGGTTTTTGTTGCCTTGCGAAGGAATGAAGTCCATCTGGACCTCCACCTTCTCCTTCGCCGCCCACTCCTCGACCGCCTTCTTGGTCGCGTCATTCGCGCCCGGGACCCAGTGGTCCCAGAAGCCGACCGAAAGCTTCCCCGCCGCATGGGCCGTGCGGACGTAAGGGGCAGCGATGACCGCCGCAGATGCAGCTGCGGTCGTCGTCAGGAAGCGACGGCGGGTAAGCTTAGACTTCCGCATGGGGTTTCCTCCATTCATGCCGACACGTATCGACTTTCCATGCATGCAAAACGGCAGAGCGTGCTCCGCACACCTGGTTGTTGCCGGCCGATCTTCTCGCCGGATGCCGCTCTTCACGGCTGCCTGAAGGTAACTGACGGATCGTCCGCAAGGCAACAGTTGGTTTGCGCTGGATCCGACCGGGTCCCAGTTTTCGCACAGAGCGGTAACTTGTGTGGCCGAGCCGCCCTCGGCGGGACGCTGCGTCTCATTATCCCGCTACTTGGCTTCCCGCGCCGATCCGTCTATCACCCCGGGCGAGGCGTGCCGGCGGCCGGCCGGTGCCGCCAGGACTCTAGAGGCCCGCGCGATCTGGTGAGAAAGCTATGCAGAAAATCAAGGTGACCGGCGCTGTCGTCGAGCTCGATGGCGATGAGATGACTCGCATCATCTGGAAGCTCATCAAGGAGAAGCTGATCTACCCCTACCTTGATATCAACCTCGAGTACTACGACCTCGGGATCGAGAACCGGGACCGCACCAACGACCAGGTCACGATCGACGCAGCCCACGCCATCAAGAAGCATGGCGTGGGCGTGAAGTGCGCGACCATCACGCCAGACGAGGCGCGGGTGAAGGAATTCGGCCTCAAGGAGATGTGGAAGTCTCCCAACGGCACCATCCGCAACATCCTGGGCGGCGTCATCTTCCGTGAGCCAATTATCTGCAAGAACGTCCCGCGCCTGGTGCCGGGCTGGACGCAGCCGATCATCATCGGCCGCCACGCCTTCGGCGATCAGTACCGCGCCACGGATTTCAAGTTCCAGGGCAAGGGCACGCTGACCATCAAGTTCGTCGGCGAGGACGGCACCGTCATCGAGAAGGAGGTTTTCAAGGCCCCCGGCAGCGGCGTCGCCATGGCCATGTACAATCTCGACGATTCGATCCGCGATTTCGCACGCGCTTCGTTCAATTATGGCCTTGCTCGCAACTACCCGGTCTACCTCTCGACCAAGAACACGATCCTCAAGGTCTATGACGGACGCTTCAAGGACATCTTCCAGGAGATCTATGACGCCGAGTTCAAAGCGGAATTCGAAAAGCGCGGCCTCACCTACGAGCACCGTCTCATCGACGACATGGTGGCTTCGGCGCTGAAGTGGTCCGGCGGCTACATCTGGGCCTGCAAGAACTACGACGGCGACGTGCAGTCCGACACGGTGGCCCAGGGCTTCGGCTCGCTCGGACTCATGACCAGCGTGCTGATGACGCCGGACGGCAAGACGGTCGAGGCCGAGGCCGCCCACGGCACCGTCACCCGGCACTACCGCGAGCACCAGAAGGGCAAGGAGACCTCGACCAACTCGATCGCCTCCATCTTCGCCTGGACGCGGGGCCTCGCCCATCGCGCCAAGCTCGACAACAACCCCGAGCTGGCGAAGTTCGCCGAGACTCTGGAGCGGGTTTGCGTCGAGACCGTCGAGTCCGGCTACATGACCAAGGATCTCGCCCTTCTCGTCGGCGCCGACCAGAAGTGGCTCTCGACAACCGGCTTCCTCGACAAGGTCGACGAGAACCTCAAGAAGGCCATGGGGGCCTGAAGCCGCGTTCCTATGGTTGCTCCGCCGCGCCGTCCTGTTGTTGGCGCGGCGGCTCCCTTGACGAGAGGGGGACGGCCCCGTCCTGCACCTCGCCCGACCACTCTTAGCAGCGATCCGATGGTTGGGCGTTGCCCCGCTCCCGCTAAAATGGCGATCTACTTTATTGACGTCCGTCAATGAAAGGGTGCTTGGCTGCTGATTTGTTGCTGCACTGAAACATGCAGTCGTCGCGTGGGGGCCAACATGATTGTATGCAGACGCATCGTGCGCCTCGCGGCGAGTGTCGGGCTTATTTGCGTTTTGGGTCTAGCGTCCTCCGTTACGGAGGGCTTGGCGCAGAGATCCGGCGGCTTCCGCAAGGGGCCGGTCGCGAGAGATGGCGGGTCGATCGGCAGGAGCCTTTCATCACGGCCCGGAAGATTTGCTGTGCCGCGCAGCAGCAGGGCGGCGGCCACGCCACGGGTTGCCAGATCCCTGCAACGGGCACGGCCCTCCAGGAGAGCCGCGACCACCTCTCGCAGCCGCATTGTGATGCCCAGACGGATCGGGCGTAGTGCGACGCGCATTGCAAGGTCGCGCGCAGCACAGAGTACGAGATTGCGTCGTGCGCCTGCCTTACGGCAGCGCGCTGCACGTCATGCGCTGCGAAAGGCGCCCAAGAACCTGGCTTTGATCAACCGCGGACTACGCCACAACCCGGGTCAGAGCAAGCCGGCCCACGTGCAGCACGACCCGAAACGCAAAGCGGGCAAGTCAGGATGGGCGCATCGGCACCGGCCCTTCTATTTCAAGCACGGCGGCCATCGCTGGCGTCGCCACTACTACAGCGTTTTCGTCGGAGGGCTCTGGTACTGGTATTGGTACGACGTCATCGCAGACACTGATCCTGCCGTCGTCATCTACAGCGAAGCGGACCTGCCCGAGTGCGATCTCGAGAGCGACGATTGCGTCGAGCCTGAGCCCGCGCCTTTGGTGGCTCCTGCCATTCTCGAAGGGCGGGCCACTGAAGAAGCCATGGCGCGGTGCGCCGCCACGTTCAAGTCGTTCAATCCCGAGACGGGTACGTATCTGACCTACCGGGGCGTTGTCCGCCCCTGCCCTTATCTCGAGTGACGGCAAAGGGCTTCCGCTTCAGGCCACCGGCTGGAGCATTTCCTGGTGGCGGATAGGCTCACGGAAAATGCTCCAGTTTTCGCTTGCCCGAGCATCTTCACCCATTCGGGCGAGTCCTCCCGAGTAGTGTTCCGTCACCAAAGCCTGACCCCTCCTGCGGCATGGCCCCGCCGTCATCCACACAGGCTTCCGCCATTAAGCATCGAGGTGTCGTGGATTCCCGCCTCCGCGGGAATGACGTGTGGTGAACGATAGCGACTGCACCTTATCAAGCTGCCTCCAGCATTTTCGACACGATCTCGGTCACGTCGCGCGATAGCCCTTTCGTTTTCGCCACCTCCCGCAGGGCCTTCCGCGCCAGCTTGCGACGCCCCGGCTCGAGCTCCCGCCAGCTCCGGAAGCCGGCCAGCATCCGGGCCGCGATTTGCGGATTGAACTTGTCGATCGCCAGCACCTGCTCGGCGACGAAGTCGTAGCCCGCACCGTCCGGCCGGTTGAACTGCACCGGGTTCATGGATGCGAAATTGCCGATCAGTGCGCGAACCTTGTTCGGTGTCGTCAGCGAGAAGAGCGGATGTTTCGTGAGCGCCTTGACGCGCGCCAGCGTCCCGGGGAGCGGGGAGGTCGCTTGCGCCGCGAACCACGTGTCGATGACAAGGTGATCGCCCTTCCAGCGCTCGTAGAAATCGTCGAGCACTTTTTTGGCGTCCGCTCCGCCCCGTGCTGCCAGCAGATAGAGCGCATGGGCGGCGTCCGTCATGTTGGTCGCCTTCCAATAATGGTCCACAAGGCGTGCTTTGTCGGCTGCGGAATTGCGGGCGCTGAGCAGCGTCAGCGCAGCATTGCGCAGGGCACGTCGGCCGGCGCTGGCTGCATCGGGTGAGAATTTGCTGGAATCGTACGATGCGTAAATGTCCTCGAGCGCGTCTCCCAGTGTTTCGCCGACCACCCGCAACAGCTGCTTTCTCGCGCGGTGAATGGCATCCGGATCGATATTGTGCGCGATCTCGCGGGCCATATCCGCTTCGCTCGGCAGACGGAGCATTTCGGCGCGATAGGCGGGTTGGAGCGTCTCATCCCTGATGGTGGCGCCGAGCGCCTTGGCATAGGCGATCCCCTCTGCCGGCCGCCTGCTCGTCGTCGGCGTTTTCACCAGCGTGGTCAGCGTCCGGATCGCGTAGGTGTTGGCGGCCTGCCAGCGATTGAACAGATCGCTGTCGTTGGCCATCAGGAACTCGAGATCGCGATCCGACAGATCAACGGTCAGCTTCACCGGGGCCGAGAAGCCGCGCAGCAGGGACGGCACGGGTTTCGAGGGCACGTCGACGAACCGGAAGGTCTGCTTTCGTTTCCTGACACGCACGACGCCGTTCTTGACCGGCGTGCCGTCCGCCAGCTTGAGATCGATGTCCTGTCCGTTTCCGCCCAGAAGTCCGAGCTTCAGCGGTATGTCCATGGGCCTCTTGGTCGGCTGGCCGGGCGTCGGATTGAGGACCTGCTCGACGGTAAGCTTCGCTTCCTTGCGCGTTTCGTTGTAATCGAGCGAGCAGATGAGCTCCGGCGTGCCGGCCTGCTTGTACCAGAGCATAAACTGGCCGAGATCGACGTTATTGGCATCCTCGAAGCACTTGACGAATTGCTCGACCGTCGCGGCCTGACCATCGTGGCGCTCGAAGTAGAGATCCATTCCGGCGCGGAAGCCCTCCCGGCCGACGATGGTCTCGATCATGCGGATCACCTCCGCGCCTTTCTCGTAGACCGTCGCCGTGTAGAAGTTGTTGATCTCGATGTAGGTGTCGGGCCGCACAGGATGCGCCAGCGGCCCCGCATCCTCCGGGAACTGATGCGTCTTGAGCTGGCGCACATCGGCGATGCGCTGGACGGTGCGGTCGCGTTCGTCTGCCGAAAACTCCTCGTCGCGATAAACCGTCAGCCCTTCTTTCAGGCAGAGCTGGAACCAGTCGCGGCAGGTGATGCGGTTGCCGGTCCAGTTGTGGAAGTACTCGTGCGCGACGACGGACTCGACGGCTTCGTAGACGGCGTCCGTGGCCGTCTCCGGCGAGACGAGAATGAGGCGGTCGTTGAAGATGTTGAGCCCCTTGTTCTCCATCGCGCCCATGTTGAAGTCGGAGACGGCGACGATGTTGAACACGTCGAGATCGTATTCGAGCCCGAACCGCTCCTCGTCCCAGCGCATCGCCCGCTTGAGCGAATCCATGGCCCAGCCGCAGCGGCTCTCCTTGCCGGGCTCGACGTAGATCCCGAGGTCGACATTGCGGCCCGACCGCGTACGGAAGGTCGATGTGACGGCCGAGAGATTTCCGCCGACCAGAGCGAACAGATACGAGGGCTTCGGATGCGGGTCCTTCCAGACCGCATAGTGCTTGCCGTCTGCCAGCGTCCCCCGCTCGACCGGATTGCCGTTGGAGAGCAGCACCGGTGCCTCCTCGGCATTTGCCTCGATGCGCGTCGTGTAGACGGCCAGCACGTCCGGCCTGTCGAGGAAATACGTGATCCGGCGAAATCCTTGCGCCTCGCACTGCGTGCAATAGATGCCGCGTGAGCGATAGAGTCCCTGCAGCGCCTTGTTGGCCTCGGGGTTGATGAAGGTCTCGATCTCCAGCGTGAACGGCTTGCGCGTCACGCGTGGCAGGATTAGGTGACGATCAGTGACCTCGTACGCGCTAGCCTCGAGCACTTTGCCGTCGAGCCTGACCTCTCCCAGTTCCAGGTTCTCGCCATCGAGGCTGAGCGGCTGGCCCTTCTTTTTCGCGGCCGGGTTCGGGCGCATCTCGAGCCGCGAGAAGACGCGCGTTCGCGTCGGGTCGAGCGCGAAATCGAGCCCGACCTTGTCGATCAGGTAGTCGGGCGGGGTGTAGTCTTTCAGTCGGATCGGGCGAGGTACGTCGGTTTTCATGATCCTTCCAATTGCTGGGGAGACGAGGTGCAGCCGACAGCATCCGGATGTTGGCCGGATCTGGCAAGTCTTGTTGGGTCTAACCCAGAAACTCGCGGCGAGCCCTTTCGGTATGCTCGCCAAGCGCTGGTACCGACCCGAATTGCGCCGCCTCTCCCGAAAACCGCGCGCCAGGAGCGGGCATCTGCACTGCCCCTGTTTCGGTGCCGACGGTTACCCGACGCAGGTGAGGATGGACACCAAGGCCGGCCACGTCATTGACCCGCGCGAAGGCGATGTCCGCCATCGCGAGCCGCGCGATGGCAGATTCGTGATCGTGGGCCGCGAACCATTCTGCGACAATTCCGTCGGTCTCAGGCCTATTCTGCACCCGGACGACATTGGTCGCGAAACGCGGATCGGATGCCAGCTCAGGACGCTCCAGCACCTTGCGGCAGAGCTGTGCCCATTCCCGATCGCTTTGGATGCTGATGAGGATCGGCACCCCGTCCGCGGTCTGAAACACGCCGTAGGGCGAGATGGAGACGTGCGCCAGCCCCGACCGCTTCGGCGGGAAGCCATGCTCGCCCTGTAGCAGCGGCACGGTCATCCATTCGGCCATGCAGTCGAACATCGAAACGCGGATGTCCGCGCCGCGCCCTGTCCGCCCCCGTACGATAAGAGCTTCGAGAATGGCCTCGTAAGCGTTCATGCCGGCGGCAATATCGACGACGGATACGCCCACGCGCGCCGGCGCTTCGGGTCCGCCCGTTACGGATGCCAGTCCGGACTCGGCCTGGATGAGCAGGTCATAGGACTTGCGATCTGCATATGGCCCGCTATCGCCGTACCCGCTGATCGAGCACGCAATCAGCCGTTCGAACCGCTTGGTCAGCTCTTCGGCCGGGTAGCCGAGGCGCGCCAGCGCGCCTGGCTTCAGATTCTGAATGAAGACGTCAGCCCGAGCCAGCATGGCCTCGAACAGGGCCCGGTCCTCTGCACGCGCGAGATCGACGACGACGGATTCCTTGCCGCGATTGAGCCAGACGAAATAAGAGGACAGGCCGTTGACCACGGCATCGTAGCCGCGCGCAAAATCACCCTCGGGACGCTCGAGCTTGATGACCCGGGCGCCGGCATCCGCCAGCCGCCGGCTCGCCATGGGCGCCGCCACCGCCTGTTCCAGCGAGACGACCAGCAGTCCTTCCAACGGCTTGACCAACGGATTTTCCTCCGGATGCTGGCTGAGGGCCGCGCAGGTGGGCGCGGGGTAAAGCGATGCCGATGGATTTTGATCATGTCCGGGAGCGTGTGCAAGCGCGCGGCTTCGTGCTGCGCGGCGGCTTTCATCCCGTGCCCGGTGATGCTGTTCCTCAGCTTTCCGACGGACGTGCAGCGAAAACCGTCGTACTGCTGGGAGGCGTCGGCGGCAGTTTCTGGCCTGCCTTCCGCGCATCACCTGAAGCTGAGCACGAGCACGAGGCCCTCGATCGCTGGACGCGGCGCGTCGCCGGGGAGCTGGCGGAAGAGCTGGGCGCCATGCCTCTCTTTCCGTTCGGCGGGCCGCCGTACTTGCCCTTCCAGCGCTGGGCCAAGCGCGCAGAACCGGTCCACGACTCGCCGCTCGGGCTGCTGATCCATCCGGAGTTCGGCCTCTGGCATGCCTATCGCGCGGCGCTGGCGTTTGCTGATCGGCTGGACTTGCCGGTTCGGCCCGAGGCGGAAAGCCCGTGCGCGAGCTGTTTGGACAAGCCGTGCCTGACGGCCTGTCCTGTCAGCGCATTCACCGGAAAGTCTTACGACGTCCCGCGCTGCATCGCCCACATCGGCCGACCCGAAGGCGGTGCGTGCATCGAGAATGCCTGCCTCGCGCGGCGCGCCTGCCCTGTCGGCCGCGCCTATGCCTATGAGCCCGAGCAGGCGCGTTTCCATATGAGCGCCTTCCTGCGCGCACTCCGGACTCAGGGCCGCGGTCCGGTGCCGGAAAGCGCGTAGCTCATCATCTTGTAGGCGAGCGCGGCAGCCGTGTAGTCGGCGGCGTGCAGGCCCTGGATGGGCGCAAGCTCCACCAGATCGGCGCCGACGATGCGGCTCACTTCAGCCGCGCGCTTCAGGATTTCGAGCGACCGGAGGTATTGCAGGCCGCCTGGCGTCGGCGTGCCTGTGGCCGGCATGATGCCGCCGTCCAGCGCGTCGATGTCGAACGTCACATAGACGGGCCGATCGCGGAGCGGGGCCACGATCTCCTCGAGATCCCAGCGCGCCTGATCCTTCGCCCAGTGGATGTAGATCCGGTTTCGGTTCGCTTCGAGATAGGCGACTTCCCCCGATGAAATCGCCCGGATGCCGACGGAAACGAGCGTGACATTTGGATGGTCGAGCACGCGGCGCATGGCGGAGGCATGGGAGTAATGCTCGCCGAGATAGCCGTCGCGCAGATCCGCATGGGCATCGAGTTGCAGCACCACAAGATCGGGATAGGTTGCCGCGAACGGGCGGACCGCGCCGGGGGTGAGCGAATGCTCCCCGCCGATGGTGAAAGGAAACCGGCCCTGCTCCAGGACAGTCCCCACGATTGTTGACAACTGATCGAGGGCCGCCTCGAGCGGCTGTTCGACCACAGGAGGTCGAAGCGTGGCAATGCCGTAGTCGAGATATGGCTCGCGCCACAACTCCTCATCGAACAGCTCCAGCTGATGACTGGCCGCGAGAATGGCCGCCGGCCCCGCCGCCGTCCCGCCGCCATAGCTCACCGAAGCTTCGAGGCCGAATGGAATGACGACCGCCCTCGCCTCGTTCGGCCGGTCGGCGTCCGCGCGGTCGGGCTCGAGAAACGCCTCACTGGCGGGCAGGTACTCGAGTTCCGTCAGGCGATTGTCACTCATCCGAACGACGTTCCGTCAAAGGAAACCCCCTCTCACCCAATGGTGGAGAGGGGGTTTGTTACCATTCAGCTTGTGCGTTCAAGCGTTCTGCGCGACCTGCCGGCGGACATCGCCGTACATCGTGTACATGGGCTCGTCCAGCAGGATGACCTCGTCGTACCGGCCATAGCCGTTGAAGTTGCTGGCGATCGCCCGCCCGTAGGCGCCGATGTTGCCGATCTCGATGTAGTCCCCCTCGCCAACCGACTCCGGCAGCATGAAGGGCCCCTTCATGTAGTCGATCGAGTCGCAGGTCGGCCCCCACATCGAGAACGGCACGAGGCGCTCGCCCGCTGCCCGCTCGCGCCCGACCAGGCGCACCGGGAAAACGAAGCCCAGGTGGGCAGAGTCGAACAGCGCGCCATAGCCGCCGTCGTTGATGTAGAGCTCGTTGCCCTTGCGCGCGTCGACCTGGACGATCAGGCTCTCCGCTTCCGCGACGAGCGCCCGGCCCGGCTCGCAGATCAGTCGGCAGCCCTCGCTGACGGGCAGCTTCTCGAAGCCGGTGCGGATCGCGTCGATGTACGTAGACAGCGGCGCCGGCTCGCTGTCGGTGTAACGAGACGGGAAGCCACCGCCGACATCGATCGCATCGACCACCACGCCGGCCTTGACGATCAGCTTGTGCACCTCCTCCAGCGCCGTGATGAACGCATCCGGCGTGGTCGTCTGCGAGCCGACGTGGAAGGTCAGCCCAAGCTCGTCCGCGACCTGCCGCGTCTTCATCAGCAGCCGCGCAGCCTTCTGTCCGGAGATGCCGAACTTGCGCTCCAGCGGGATACGGCTGTTCTTTGCGGGCACGGCGACGCGTACGAAGAGTTGCAGGTCCTTGGCCCCGCGGGTCTCCTCGACGATCTTGGCGAGCTCATCCTCCGTGTCGAGCGCAAAGCACTTCACGCCGAACTCGAAGTAGGCGCGCCGGATCGCCGTCCGCGACTTCACGGGATGCATGAAGTGCAGCGTGACGCCTGGGATAGTCGCCGCGTCCTCGAGCTCAGGCAGAGAGGCGACATCGAACTGCCGAATGCCCGCGCCGAACAGAGCCCCGAGCAGGAACACGGAGCTGTTGGCCTTGTAGGCGTATGCGACCTCACCGGGAAAGTTCTCGAGGAACCACCGTGCGGCCCGGCCCGCGGCATGCGGACGGGCGGCAAGCACCGGACGAACGGGCTTGGAGTGGGCGATCAGCGCCGCCGCAGACGGAAATCTTTCCATCCCATGGGACCTCCACCAGTCGGGAAATGGACCAGTTGGCGCCTTGCTGAACCAGCAGAGATCGCCGCTACAAAATTTCGAATGAGACGCCGAGATAAGGTCGCTTGCCCGGCGTGTAAAGAGTAATGTAGAGACCCGGCGCGCATTTTTTGCGGGCTCGTCCGAAAGGCCGCAGAGGCAAAGTCGCCGATCAGGGTGCGGGCGTGGCACGGAAGGCCATTCGGGCTTGATTGTGCCCGAAATTCGGGCGGATGCGACGGCCTTCGAAACGGTTGGCCCGTAGCAGCGCAAGGAATTCGGCTTCCGAGTATGTCGCAAATCCGAGCGTCGCACGCACACGGCGGTAATCGGAAAGGGCAGTTTTGACAAGCCCGGCCAACGCGGCGCCCAGAAACCCGCCCTGCCAGCCGAGTCGCAACAGGGCCGCGGCATCCGTGATGGGACTCACATTCGGGGGCACGACATCGGCTATGACGAGGCTGCCGTTCGGCTTCAGCTTGCGCCGCCAGAGATCGAGAAGCCCGATCAGCTGCGCAGACGTCAGGTATTGAGCCAGCGAATTGGCGACGACGAGGTCCAGCGATGCATCCTCGAGCGCGGCGACGGCGTCGGCATCGATCACCTCGGTCGCCGGGATTCCGGCAACCCGGGACGCCAGCTTCTGCCTGACGGCGGGGGCGGCCTCGCAAAGAAACAACTTGGCACAGCCGGCGGCAACGGCCTCCGCGTAAAGGGCCTCTCCGCAGCCGTGATCGAGGACAACAGCGTCGGACGTATGGATCTGGCGCAGGATATCCTGACCGACAGCGGCTGCGTGGACCCGCTTATGCCTCTCGCTGACGTAGATCGGATGATCGCTGTTCCAGTACTCGACCCAGCTTTTCATGGCCGGCCTCCGACAGATGGCAGCCAGGATGGTAACACCGGCGCGCCGGTGCGCATGACGCTCATCGTTTCTCGTACCGCTGACGCATGCGCTCGCAAGGGTCGGGCCGCTCGGCCTGCGGCGTCAGCCAGACGTAATCGACAGCCGGGGCTCCTGAAGGATCGAGAGGCACGTAGGCGGCGGCATCTTTCCCACCGCTCTCGACCTCGGCGAAAGCAACGGTGACCGACCGGGTTTCCGGCGACCGCCGGCGCAGGTGCCAGGGCACGCCCCGGTCGGCGCGCACGTGGCCGTTGCCGGCGAGCAGCACAGCGGCGCCATGCGCCTCCTTCGCGCTCAGGACGACATCAGCGAGATGCGCGTCGCGGTACCGCTGGGCGAGGGACATGGGCGAAAAAGCGCTCTCAGGCAGCAGTCCGCAGTGATTCCTTTCGATCTCTGCGGTGAGGGCCGCGTTCAGCGGCGGGTCGAGTTGCGCATCGAGCCCAAGGCGGGACCGCTCCTCGGCCGGCAGAGCCTCGAGCCCTCCTCGCGCCACCTCGCGTATGGTGCTAGCGGCCGTGTTGCCGCCCAGGATGGGCAGCGCCCGCGACAGCAGCTCCTCGAAGAGCGGCACGAACATCGCAGCAGATGGCCAGCCACTCCGCTCCCATTCGAGCGCTTCGAGCAGATCCCGGGCGCGCATTGCTCGTCGCGAGGTCAAGGCGCGATCGAGGACGTGCTGCTGGTCCGCACGGATGTGCTCGAGGACGACCGCGGGGCCAGTCTCGCCAGAGGCCTGGCGGCGGCTCGCCAGCTCGCCGATGACCCATGCATGCAGCCGATGATGGTCGGGGTTGTCGTGGACCTCGCCGAGCAGGACGACATCGCTCTCGGCGAGGGCCCGGAGCAACTCATCCGGCGTAATCGCCTGGCCCTTCTCCGCCGACCAGATGACGCCTGCCAACGGGTGATCGCGCTGAAGCGGAGAGACCCAATCTTGCAGCGCCGAGCTGGAGCCTTGTCCGACAGCCGCTGCTGGCAGGAGCAGCAAGCAGCAGGCCAGGGTGATCAGAGCCCGGCCGGCCGCGGACATATTTAGCGCTCGCTTTGCAGCGGCAGACCCTTCTGCTCGCGGATCAGGTTCACGAACCTGGTGAAGAGATAATGGCTGTCCTGCGGACCGGCCGAAGCCTCGGGATGGTACTGGACCGAGAACACGGGCCGATCCTTCAGTCTCAAGCCGCAATTGCTGCCGTCGAATAGCGAAACGTGCGTCTCCTCGAGCTCGCTCGGCAACGTCTCGCGATCCACCGCAAACCCGTGGTTCATCGAGGTGATCTCGACCTTGTTGGTCGTGAAGTCCTTTACTGGGTGGTTCGCGCCATGATGGCCCTGGTGCATCTTTACCGTGCGCGCACCGAATGCGAGGCCGAGCATCTGGTGACCGAGACATATGCCGAAAACCGGGAGCCCGCTATCCACCAGCCGCCTGATCTGCGGCACGGCATACTTGCCTGTTGCGGCCGGATCGCCGGGGCCGTTCGACAGGAAGATCCCGTCCGGCTTCCGCTCCAGGATTTCCTCGGCGGTCGTCGTAGCCGGCACGACCGTCACCTTGCAGCCGGCGGACGCCAGCGAGCGCAGGATGTTGCGCTTGAGGCCATAGTCGACCGCAACCACGTGGAATTCGGGGTTGAGCTGGCGCGGATAGCCCTTGCCCCAGACCCAGCGCATCTCGTCCCACGTGTAGCTCTGCCCCGCCGTAACTTCCGGCACCAGATCCAGACCGACGAGTCCCGGCCAGGCCCGCGCCTCGGCTTTCAGCTTCTCGATGTCGAACTCGCCGGTCGGCTCATGCACGATGACACCGTTCGGAGTCCCACCGGTACGGATGCGGGCCGTCAGCGCCCGCGTGTCCACCCCGGTGATGGCGATGATGCCGCGCGCTTTGAGCCAGGCGTCGAGGTGCTCCACCGCCCGGTAATTCGAGGGTGCGGTGACGTCGGCGCGCAGGACGCAACCGCGGACGCCGGACCGCATGGCGAGGTTCGAGGTCTCGCTATCCTCGGCATTGGTGCCGACATTGCCAATGTGGGGAAACGTGAAAGTGATGATCTGCCCGGCGTAGCTCGGATCGGTCAGGATCTCCTGATAGCCCGTCATGGAGGTGTTGAAGCACACTTCGCCGACTGCGGAACCCACCGCGCCAAGTCCGCGTCCGCTGATCACCGTGCCATCGGCCAGCACAAGGCGGGCGGTCAGAGGTGTTTCGGTCCAAGGCGCGGGCGCGTGGCGTCTGGTGCCGAGGCCATTCTGGTCGGTCGAGGGCGTCATGGGCTGCTCCGGGAGCTACGGGGTGCCAAGCCGACGGTCCGACGGGCGGCCCGCTACGTTGCACCGCAATATGAATCCGTGACCGGCAACCTATTTGAGGTCCCTGGCAGCGTCAATCAATGGCTCGGTAAGGCTTGCGACAACCACCGGCCGGGCGTACATGACGCGCCAATTCGAAGGCGAAGGAGACGCCATGCGCGACCAGCTCAGCCAATCCATCAAGGACGCCATGAAATCAGGCGACAAGCGCCGGCTGGCAACCTTGCGCCTCATTTCGGCAGCGATCAAGGACCGCGATATCGCAGCCCAGGTGGACAGCTCCGGGCAGCCCAGCGGCCGCGACAAAATCTCCGAAGCGGAGGAGCTTCAGCTTCTTCAAAAGATGGTGAAGCAGCGGCGGGAAGCGGCCGAAACCTACCGGAAGGCCGGCCGCCAGGATCTCGCCGATCAGGAGTTGGCCGAGATCGCCATCATCGAAGAGTTCCTGCCCAGGCAGCTCAACGAAGAGGAAACCCGAGCCGCCGTCGAGCAAGTCGTGCGCGAGCTCGATTGCGCCGGCCTCAAGGACATGGGCCGCGCCATGGCAGCTCTGAAGGAGCGCTACAGCGGACGCATGGACTTCGGCAAGGCCAGCGGCATCGTCAAGGAGCTGCTGAAGTAGCAGCCCCGCTGCGGACACCGCAGGCCTGCATGCCTGTGGATAGCGGGGGCGAATGCCACGGCAAGGGCTTGGTGCAGCGGCATTATCCAACCGAATCGCTTAACAGGTGTGCATCGTAATGCTCGACGTCGGGTTCCGATGCGCTTCCCGCCCGCCTTCCTTGATGAAATTCGCGCCCGGCTGCCGGTCAGCCAGGTCGTGTCCCGCAAGGTGGCGCTCAAGCGGAAGGGTCGGGAGTACGCGGGCCTCTCGCCGTTCAAGACCGAGAAGACGCCCTCCTTTTTCGTGAACGACCAAAAGGGCTTCTATCACTGCTTTGCGTCCGGCGAGCACGGTGACATCTTCACGTTCCTGATGAAGACCGAGGGGCTGTCGTTCCCGGAAGCCGTCGAACGGCTGGCGGCAGAGGCCGGTGTCCCAATGCCCCGCGCAACGGATGCGGATAATCGCCGGGAGGATCAGCGGGCGCGATTGCTCGCCGTGCTCGAGGCATCGCTGGCGTTTTTCCAAGCGGAGCTCCGCGGGAGCGCTGGACTGGAGGCGCGCCGGTACCTGGAGCGGCGTGGCCTGTCGCACGAGACCATCGCGCGGTTCCGGCTCGGGTATGCCCCGCCAGGCCGTGCCGTTCTCAAGGATCACCTCGCTGGCCTGGGGTTCACGCCCGAGGAAATGACGTTGTCCGGAATGGTGGTCGCCGGCGAGGACATCCCCGTCTCGTACGACCGGTTTCGGCACCGGGTGATGTTCCCCATCACCGACCTCAGGGGACGGGTCATCGCCTTCGGCGGCCGCGCCCTCGACCCCGAGGCTCCGGCCAAGTACCTGAACTCCCCCGAGACGCAGCTTTTCCACAAGGGCGCCGTCCTCTTCAACGCGAGCCAGGCCCGTGCGGCGGCTCACGACCACGACGAAATCATCGTGGTGGAAGGCTACATGGACGTCATCGCCATGAGCCAGGCGGGGTTCGAGCAGACGGTCGCCCCGCTCGGCACCGCGCTCACCGAAGATCAACTCCGCCTGCTCTGGCGCATGGCCCCGGAACCCATCCTCTGCTTCGACGGTGATGCCGCCGGCCGGCGGGCGGCCTACCGGGCAATCGACGTTGCGATCGGGCATCTGCAGCCGGGCCGCAGCCTGCGGTTCGCCTTCCTGCCTGACGGGTCCGACCCTGACGACCTCGTGCGGCAGCAGGGCCCCGAGGCAATGCGGCGCGTGCTCGAAAAGGCAAGGCCACTCGTTGAAGTGCTATGGGAGCGCGAGTGGAGGTCGGGCCAGTGGTCCACTCCCGAGCGCCGGGCCTTTCTGGAAAAGCGGATCTCGACCTTGCTCGGGCGGATCGGCGACGCGACGGTGAAGCAGCATTACGGGCGAGCCTTGCGCGCCAAGCTCTACGAAGCTTGGCCGGTGACCGCTGCCGGGACCTCGCGCGTCGATCGCGCCCAGTGGAGCCGGCAGCCTTACCGCTCAGGCTCTCCGCCCCGGTTCGGAGCCCAGCCACGGCCCGGCGGCCGCTTCGCCAATCCGCAGAAGCCGCGCCCCAGCGACAGCCTGAAGAGGAGCGGTCTCGTCGGGCCGGGCCACGCGCCTTACCGGGAGGCGCTGCTGCTGCGCACGCTTCTCAATCACCCGTGGCTGGTCGAGGAGCACGCGGAAGCGATTGCCGGGATAGATTTCACGCTGACGGCGCTCGGCAGGCTCCGTGATGCCATACTGTCACTCAAAAGCAACGACATTTCTCTTGACAGCAGCCGCTTGCGCACCCAATTGGAGGCGCAGAGCTTGCAACAGGCGGTCGACCTCGTCGAGCGGGCGATCACCCATAAGTGTGACCGGTTTGCGGAGGCAGATGCTGAGAGGGCCGATGTCGAGGCTGGCTTTCGCCATGCCCTTGCGCTGCACGAGCGCCAGAAAGGCCTGAAGAGAGCCCTGGAAGCCGCGGAGCGGGATTTCCTTGAGGAGGGGAGCGAAGAATCGCTGGCCAGGATTTGCGAGGTACAGCGCCTTATAGCGAGCTTGGACGTTGTTGACGCACCGTTGGATTTTTGAGCTGCCCAGGTCAACCAGCCGGCAGCACCCGAGGGGGTGTGGCCGCAGTGGCTTGGGCATATGCGCGTGACCGGCCTTGGCGTTGATCCGGAACCGAACCTTGAGGGTTGCCCGCTAGACATGTTTCGCGAAGCTCCCAGCTCGATCCGGACCCGTTCGCCTGCAGCGTGCACAGCCCTCCCAGCTGCACTCGCCGTCACCAAGAAGCCCGCGACCTTTGCGCCAAACTGATAGAACGGGAGCCTTACGCTGCCCATGTCGAATGGATTCTCTTCCGCAGAGCCCCGTACGCAGATGACACAGAAAACTGAAGAGCAGACGCCACCCCAGGTCGAAATGCCGGAGCGCGACAGTCCGGTGCTCGATCTGTCGGACCAGGCGGTGAAGCGGCTGATCAAGTCCGCCAAGGCGCGCGGCTACGTGACGTATGACGAGCTGAATGCAGTGCTGCCTTCGGAGGAGGTCTCCTCGGAGCAGATCGAGGACGTGATGGCCATGTTCTCGGACATGGGGATCAACGTCATCGAGAGCGAGGAAAGCGAAGAGTCGCCTGACGAGGATTCCCTCGACGACGAGGAGGGCCGCGCGCTCACCACGCAGACGCTGCCCGCCCGCGCCGAGTCGCGCCCGGAGCCGGTCGAGCGCACGGACGATCCTGTCCGCATGTACCTGCGCGAGATGGGCTCGGTGGAGCTGCTCTCCCGCGAGGGCGAGATCGCCATCGCCAAGCGCATCGAGGCGGGCCGCGAGGCGATGATCGCGGGCCTCTGCGAGAGCCCCCTCACCTTCCAGGCCATCATCATCTGGCGGGACGAGCTCAACGAGGGCAAGGTCCTGCTGCGCGACATCATCGATCTCGAAGCAACCTACGAAGGTCCTGACGCGAAGGCCGCTCCGGTCGAGGCCGAGGAGGGCGACGAGGAGGACGAGGCCAGCCGCGACGGCGAGGCCAACGGTGCCGCCCGCGGCGACATGGACGATGACGACGATTATGAGAACGCCATGTCGCTGGCGGCCATGGAGGCCGAGCTCAAGCCGAAGGTCCTGGAGACCTTCGACCGCATCGCGAATGCCTACAAAAAGCTGCGCAAACAGCAGGATCGCAACCTGGAGATGCAGGTCGCGGGCGAGCAGGGCTCGCGCCAGCAGCAGAAGGCCTATGCCAAGCTGCGCGAGGAGATCATCGCGGACGTCAAGAGCCTGCAGCTCAACAACAACCGCATCGAGAGCCTCGTCGAGCAGCTTTATGCCATCAACAAGCGGCTGGTGGGCCTCGAAGGCCAGCTCATGCGGCTGGCCGACAGCTACGGCGTCGCCCGGCAGGATTTCATCGACGAATACTACGGCAACGAGCTCGACCAGACCTGGCTCGACCGCATCGCGAAGTCCGGCAAGAAGGGCTGGGCGAAGTTCATCGAGAACGAGCGCGCGCGCATCGAGGACATCCGCGGCGAGATCCACAACCTGGCGACCGAGACGGGCCTCGAGATCCCGGAGTTCCGCCGCATTGTGCGGAGCGTGCAGAAGGGTGAGCGCGAAGCCCGGCAGGCCAAGAAGGAGATGGTGGAGGCCAACCTGCGCCTCGTCATCTCGATCGCCAAGAAGTACACGAACCGCGGCCTGCAGTTCCTGGACCTTATCCAAGAGGGCAACATCGGCCTGATGAAGGCGGTCGACAAGTTCGAGTACCGCCGCGGCTACAAGTTCTCGACCTACGCCACGTGGTGGATCCGGCAGGCGATCACCCGCTCGATCGCCGACCAGGCGCGCACCATCCGCATCCCCGTGCACATGATCGAGACGATCAACAAGATCGTGCGCACGAGCCGCCAGATGCTGCATGAGATCGGCCGCGAGCCGACGCCGGAGGAGCTGGCCGAGAAGCTCGCCATGCCACTGGAGAAGGTGCGTAAGGTTCTGAAGATCGCCAAGGAGCCGATCAGCCTCGAGACGCCGATCGGCGACGAGGAGGACAGCCACCTCGGCGACTTCATCGAGGACCGCAACGCCGTCCTGCCGATCGACGCCGCGATCCAGTCGAACCTGCGCGAGACCACGACCCGCGTCCTCGCCTCCCTCACCCCGCGTGAGGAGCGCGTGCTGCGCATGCGCTTCGGCATCGGCATGAACACCGATCACACGCTGGAAGAGGTCGGCCAGCAGTTCTCGGTCACCCGCGAGCGCATTCGCCAGATCGAGGCGAAGGCACTGCGGAAGCTCAAGCACCCGAGCCGCAGCCGGAAGCTCAGGAGCTTTTTGGATAATTGATCGTCGCGGCGATCACCGCCAATCGGCACCGGACCGAGCCAGCGCCCCAAACCTCCCTCTCCCCGGCGGGGAGAGGGTTAGGGTGAGGGGGTTCCGCCAGTGGCAACTGTTGCAACCCCTCACCCGGCCCTTCGGACCGACCTCTCCCCATGGGAGAGGTAAGGTGTCGCCGCTACTACCATTCCATCTGGCGACTCGGAAAATCAACGCCGCAGCAGAGATGTTGCGGCGTTTTTCGTCTGGCGAACCTACCTACTTTTTCGCCGGCGCCGACGTCTTGGTGGCGGCCTTCTGCTTGGCTGCGGGCTGCTTGGCTGCGGGCGCCTCCTTCTGGCCGGCAGCAGCAGTGGAGGCCGGCGCAGGCTGCATCTGCACGGCCAGACCGAACAGCCGCCAGTCTCCCCCGACGTTCTCGAACAACATGTCGAAGTTGATTTGCTCCGGCCGAGTCTCGATGAAGCCTCTAAGGCGCAGGCGGCCAGCTTCGTCGAGGGCCGGCTCTCGAACGAGTTTCGGACTGAAGAACAGAATGGGCGCGAAATCGAGCTGCCGATGCCGCAGGTCCGCGAAAGCTTCCGTCAGCCGCGCCGCCGAATTGACGGACTGAAACGACGGACTGCCGAGATCGCGCAAAACCGTGTAATTGCCCGTCAGGTTTGCCTGGGACAAGGCAATCAGGGTCGTCCGGATCAGCATGTCCATTTTGTAGCCGTCGGGAAGGGCAGGCTGCGTCGCTTGCTGCGGCGGCTGACTTTTGCCCTGAGCCAGCGCGACGGAGGGCTGAGCAAGCACGGCGGCTGTGATCGACACTGCACCACAGATCAGCAGACGCATGATCGAGCGATTGTTCATCGATCCCCTCGGGACGCAAGCGTGAGACAAGGTTTCCGTTGCAGTATCGGTCATGTCGACGGGAACACACAACAACCCGCAGAGCAGTGACAGCAAACGTTACACATCGCCTAGCTACAACGAAAAAAGGACGCACCCGACAGGGCCGGATGCGTCCCCAGAGGAGTAGAAGCTACCGGTTACCAGCTGACCTGCAGGCCGGCGCGGCCACCGACGCTGCTCTTGCTGCCTCGACGACCATACGACTCTTCCTTGACGGTGAAGCCGACGCCGCCGCTCAGAGCCCAACGCTCGCCCGCACCGAGGAAATTGTGGCCGAGGACACCCATGGCGGTGAAGCCGAGGGCGACGTTGTCCTCCCAGAATGCCACGTTGCCGGCGAGACCGAACTTCTCATTACCGACGAGATCGGGGTTCTCGAGGGCCATGGCAATCGCCACGCCGCCGCCGATCCGGCTGAGTTCGTCGAAGAGCAAACCACCGTCAGTGGCCAAGTGGCCGTTGGCGTCAGAGGTCACAACCTCGAGCGGACCTTGCTGGCGCTGCCTGCTCTCGAGAGAAGTGATGCCCGCTGCAGTGTAGGTGTGGCGAGCCGTACCTAAAGCGAATTCGTTAGGTAATGTTGCCTGAGCACCCTGGCCCGTATTATCCGTTCCAAGCGCAACGGAACCATTACCCGTAGCAGAAGTATTGCGGCCGAGAGCCATTGAGTTTGAACCGCTTGCGGTCGAACCCCTGCCCACTGCAAGGGAATTACCGCCTGATGCGGCAGAATCGCGACCAATGGCGATCGCATTGTCAGAAGAGGCAAGTGAGTCCGTTCCCAATGCGATCGTATGGTTAATCTCCAAGGGGTTTTCTTGTGTACCATTGCCTGCTCGCCTTCCGATGGCGAGGTTGTTTACGCCCGTAATCCAATTTCCAGCTTCTCGCCCGATCGCTGTGTTGCCAGCGCCGGCGATATCATTCCCAGACTTATCCCCTATTGCAACATTCCCAGCAGACGGAACTTCGTCATTGGTTTGGTCATTGGGATCATCAAACGTGCCAAGTCGGTTGCCAGATTCGGTTCCGATAGCAACGTTTCTGCTGCCAGTGACGCTATTTCCTGAATCAGAACCGAAGACCGAGTTCCGACTGCCGTTGATGTTCTTACCAGCATCATCACCGACTACAGTGTTCTTTATGCCAACCGCATTAGTACCAGCATCCTGGCCGACGAAGATATTGGCCCAATTATTAGCGGCTGAACCCTGACCCGCATTCCGTCCGATTGAAATGGAGCGTGCGCCAATCGCCTGCGCGTTCTGGCCAACTGCCGTCGCGCCTTCGCCTTAAGCGGTTGAATAGGCTCCGACGGTGGTCGTCCGATCACCATCTGCCGTAGCCCCACGACCAATCGCAGTCGCCTTTTCACCATCCGCCGTGCTTTGACGGCCGACAGCAGTTGCTTCTTTGCCTTCCGCGAGTGCCCCACTACCAACTGCGGTTGTATCATCACCGTCTGCCGTGGCACTCGGCCCACATGCAAAAGCAGTCGAGTCCACTGAGGTCGTGGCACCACCATTGCCACCTGCGGAAAGTTCGCACGTATTCCCCGCCAAAGCCGAACCCGTGCTCGCAATCGTCAATGCCAGCGCACTGGCTGCGCCGAGCAACACGGCCCCGCTCGCTCGGCCTGCAATTCTTGATTTGAAATGTGTCATATCTCGATGTCCTATAGACGGGTCATTGCAATGCCCCCCTCCCATCCAGGGAAGCAGGCACAGTTATGCTGTGCTCGGATGAAAGTGTGGTGATCTTTCTGCCACGGTTCCGTGAAAAGAATATTCTTG
>DASVDU010000083.1:0-3515 GCA_036380915.1 Hyphomicrobiaceae bacterium
ACGATCCAGCTTCCCCGAGGTCTCTGCACCATGAGCGCCAGTTCGGCAGCCAATCCTTTGCTCGGCCCCTGGTCCACGCCCTACGGCGCGCCGCCGTTCGCCGAGATAGCGCCGGAGCACTTTCCGCCAGCGTTCGAGCAAGCCTTGGCTGAGCACCGATCCGAGATCGACCGCATTGCCGCCGACCCAGCGGCACCCACCTTCGACAACACGATCGTGGCGCTCGAGAACGCCGGTCGCCTCCTGGACCGCGTTTCTGCCGTGTTCTGGAATCTTGCCAGCGCGGATACCAATGACGCGCTGCAGGCCATTGAGCGCGAGATCTCGCCGAAGCTCGCTCAGCACTGGAATGCGATCACCTCCAACGCAGCTCTGTTTGCGCGCATCGATGCCGTAATGCAGGGCGCGGGGTCGGCGGATCTCAACCCCGAGCAAAAGCGGGTTCTGGAGCGGACGCACCTTGCGTTCGTGAGGTCGGGTGCGCGGCTCGGGCCCGAGGAGAAGAAGCGTCTAGGCGAGATCATGGAGCGGCTGGCCGCCCTCGGCACGCAGTTCAGCCAGAACGTCCTCGCTGACGAGAAGAGCTACGAGCTGCCGCTCACAGAGGAGGATCTCGTCGGCCTGCCGGACTTCCTGATCGATGCGGCCCGCAGGGCGGCCGAGGAGCGCGGCAGTGCGGCCAAGTTCGTCATCACGCTCTCCCGATCGCTGATCGAGCCGTTTCTGACGTTCTCCCCTCGCCGCGACCTGCGCGAGAAAGCGTTCATGGCCTGGACTCGCCGCGGCGAGAACGGGGGCGCCACCGATAATCGCGGCATCATCGCGGAAATGCTGAATCTGCGGCGCGAACGCGCAAGGCTGCTCGGCTACGAGACCTTCGCCGACTACAAGCTCGACAACACCATGGCCAAGACGGCCGCCAACGTGCGGGCGCTTTTGAACGACGTCTGGCCGGCGGCGAAAAGGCGCGCCCTGCAAGAGCGCGACAAGCTGCAGGCCATCGCTCAGCGCGAGGGCGCCAACATCACCATCGAGCCGTGGGACTGGCGCTATTACGCGGAGAAAGTGCGCAAGGCCGAGTACGATCTCGATGAGTCGGACGTGAAGCCCTACCTGCCGCTCGACAACGTCATCGAGGCGGCGTTCTACACCGCAGGGCGACTGTTCGGCCTCAGCTTCAGCGAGCGCCCTGACGTGCCCGTCTATCACCCGGACGTCCGAGCGTTCGAGGTGACGGACAGCACCGGCGCCCACGTCGGCCTTTTCCTTGGCGACTACTTCGCACGCCCCTCGAAGCGGTCCGGCGCCTGGAAAAGCGCGTACCGCCGGCAGGAGCGGCTCGCGGGCGATATCCGGCCCATCGTCGTCAACGTCATGAACTTCGCCAAGGGCAGTGGCGATACTCCGGCTCTGCTGTCGTTCGAGGATGCGCGCACGCTGTTCCACGAATTCGGACACGCCCTTCATGGGCTGCTCTCAAACGTGACCTATCCCTCCATCTCGGGGACCTCGGTGGCGCGCGATTTCGTCGAGCTGCCCTCGCAGCTTTTCGAGCACTGGCTGCTGACGCCGGAGGTTCTGGGCCGCTTTGCCCGACACTACCGGACCGAGGAGCCGATGCCAGCGGAGATGATCGAGAAACTGCGGGCGGCCAGCACCTTCAATCAGGGTTTCGCCACCGTGGAATACCTGAGCTCGGCGATCGTCGACATCGATTTCCATTCGGAAGCCTACAACGGCGAAGAGCCGATCGCCTTCGAGCGCGCCGTGCTGGACCGCATCGGCATGCCGCAGGAGATCGTCATGCGGCACCGCACGCCGCATTTCTCGCACATCTTCTCCGGCGACGGTTATTCCTCCGGCTATTACAGCTACATGTGGTCGGAGGTTCTCGATGCCGACGCTTTTTCCGCCTTTGAGGAAACCGGCGACGTTTTCGACCCTGAGACCGCCTCCCGCCTCAAGGAATTCATTTACGCCGCCGGCGGCCTGCGGAAAGAGGACGAGGCTTACATAGCCTTTCGTGGTCGGCTGCCGACCGTCGAAGGATTGCTGAAAAAGCGCGGGCTGTTGGCCTGAAAGCTTTCGAAAACGAACGGGCCGTTTCTCGCTTTGGCAGAAGGGTCAAAAGCGGTGTGCGCAGGGCTGCATCTCTACGCTCCGCCCTGCTTGGTCGGAAGCGGCATTCTATAGAGAAAATAACGAAATTGATTTGACTTTCGCTGCCACAATTGCTCAGCTCAAAGCATCCTTCGAAAGGAGGTCTAAGAAAATGTCACCACCTGGCAGAAGTGAGCCATCTGGCGCGTGTTGACGATCGCAGCCCGCGCAGGATGGCTAGATCAGACAATCCGAATTACTGCGCGATGATTGCCGGCATTGGTGCTGGGCCGGCGCCGTATCCTGTTTCTGGGATTTGAGTTGAACTCATCCGGTTACTTTTCTTAAAGCAACACCGGAACCCGGCAGGCAAGCGAATATAGGTTCATCACCGCACCGGCAATGATCGAAACCAGATCGTACGGCTAGGGCAGATTACGGTGTCACGACCCTGGAGGCTGACCCGAACTCGTATTGCCCCTGTGACCGCAGATCGGTCGAGCCCGGCGGTTCGTTCGCTGGGCTCTTCTGTTTTGTCTCAAGCGGCTTGGCGGTGCCTCATTTGCACGTCAGCCAGCGTCGCCTTCAGCCGCCGATCGTAGAATTCGGCAGCCCAGCACAGGTGATTGCGCATGTCTGCATCGCGGCTCGCCATGGCACTATAGCGGGCCGCCGCCGCCCTGAAGGCGCAATATCCGGCGGTGTAGAATGCGCGCGTTTCCTCAGAGCATGAATAGCCCGTGAGCTGTTGCACGATGGCTTTGAGCGCCCCGGTGCGCCGGCGGCCAAGGCTCCACTCCACCTCGGCCCCTGCCAGATCCCAGGCGATCGGCTGGCGCCCGACCCAGGTGTGGTCGCAATCGTGTCCCCCGGCGTCGACCTTGCGGACGGTCCCGTCCGGCTCACGGATCCATTCATGGGGTGCGAGCCGTCCGTCGCCATAGCAGGGCTGCGGCTCCGAGCCGACCTTCGCAAGCGCTCGTTCGGCAATCGCCTCTATGAGTGCGGCGGAAGACCGATCATCGTGCATCTCGGCCCAGGCCGAGAGCGCTTCTGCTATTCGGGATATCCCATCCTGCACCTCGCCAGGCTGCAGCCACTTGGTCGATGCAGCTGCGATCCACGGGCCGAGATAACCCTCCACGAACGCGATGCTTGCATCCGCGGCGTCCAATCGAAAACCTTCCACCCAGGGCTTAGCTTCCCAGCCATGGCAATGCGCCTGGACAGGGACTTGTGCGCGGTTCGCGATACGGCGTGGATCCACCTCGCGGTCCCACCAAAGCTGGCGGTTGGTCAGCGCCAGGCCGGCGAACTTCAGGATGACACGACGCCCCGACCGGTGTCGGACGAGCTTCTTCGGCGCCTCGATGATCGGGGCGACGGGCGGAGGCAAAGATCGAAGACCAGCAAGC
>DASVDU010000084.1:0-16578 GCA_036380915.1 Hyphomicrobiaceae bacterium
CGCTTTTCGACCACAGCCACCTTCATGCCGAGCTGCGCCGCGCGAATGGCGCACACGTACCCCCCGGGGCCGGTGCCGATGACGATAAGATCGTAGGTCATTCTTTTTTGAGCCTTGAGACTATTCCGCTGCCGAGGTACCGAGCGCCTCGGCCTCGAATCGAAGCGCATCGGCACAGAAGTCTATTTCTTCGCCATGCGGGCCGATCCATTCCAAGCTGGCTCCACCGGAGCCGACGTGGGCCGTTTTGAAGATTTCAGGATCGCGGAGGGGCGATACAGCTTCGCCCCAGGAGATCTTCTCGGTAAAGTCCAGTACAGCAGTGAAGCCATCGCTATAGCTGAGCTTCACTACGGGAAAGCTGAGGACTTCGACCTCGATTATTTTGTTACCCAGCTTCATTCGATCCAACCTGGGTCCAGTTTCACGCTGGCGCGCCGCCAGCACTCTGTTAGCCGGCTTTCGTGCCGCTTAGCCCATTCGAGCACCGCATTCAACTTGTTCGGCGGCAAAGACCCTGCAAGCACCTCGTATAAGCCTAATGTAATCACGACCGAATCATCTCCAATTCGGGCGTGAAAGTGTGGTGGAGGGTGATCCTGATAAAAGAATTGGATTTCACTCCGTCCACAATAGCGACAGTCGGCATGCCGCGCCGACCGCCTCAAAGCTCCAGCACCAGCCGCTGCGGGTCCTCCAGAAGCTCCTTCACGCGCACCAGGAACGTAACGGCTTCCTTTCCGTCGACGATCCGATGATCGTAGCTGAGCGCCAGATACATCATCGGTCGTATGACGATCTGGCCATCACGGACGACCGGGCGCTCCTCGATCCGGTGCATGCCGAGAATTCCGGATTGCGGTGCATTGAGAATTGGCGTCGACAGGAGCGAGCCGAACACGCCGCCGTTGGTGATCGAGAACGTGCCGCCCTGCATCTCCTCGATGCCGAGGCGGCCATCGCGGGCGCGGCGCCCGAAATCGGCGATCTGTGCCTCGATCTCGGCCAGCGACAGGCGGTCGGCCTCGCGTATGACGGGCACGACCAACCCCTTATCCGTGCTCACCGCAACGCCGATGTGGTAATAGTTCTTATAGATGATGTCTGTGCCGTCGATCTCGGCATTGACCGCCGGAATCTCGCGCAGCGCCTGGATGCAGGCCTTCACGAAAAAACCCATGAAGCCGAGGCGCACGCCGTGGCGCTTCTCGAAAAGCTCCTTGTACTGCGCGCGCAGGCTCATCACGGCGCTCATGTCGACGTCGTTGAACGTCGTCAGCATGGCGGCGGTGTTCTGCGCCTCCTTGAGCCGGCGGGCGATGGTCTGGCGCAGCCGCGTCATGCGCACGCGCTCCTCGCGGGCCGCGTCGCTGGGCGGGGATGGCGCACGCATCTGTGGCGCCGGCGTAGGCGCGGCGCGTGCAACCGGGAAAGCGATGGTTTCAGCGGAGGGCTGCGGCGGGGCCGTCGGCGCAGCTGCCGGTGCAGCTGTTGCTGCGGCTGCCAGAACGTCCTCCTTCAGGATCTGCCCGCGGCGGCCCGTGCCGGTAATCTGCTCCGGCGTGAGGCCCTTCTCCTCGATGATCTTGCGGGCGGCTGGTGAAGGCGGCATGGCGCCTTTCGCCTCGGGCACTGCCTTCTCCAGCGTCTCGCCCTGCGCTTTTGCGGGAGCCGGCTTGGGCGCCGGTGCAGGTTCGGCCTTGGCGGCCGGAGCAGGAGCGGCTGGCTTCTCGGCGGCAGCGCCTTCCTTGATCGTGCCCAGCAAGGCACCGACGGCCACGGTTTCCCCCTGCTGAACCTCGATGTTGCCCAGAACGCCCGCGGCCGGAGCCGGCACCTCGACGGTCACCTTGTCCGTCTCCAGCTCGCAGAGGGGCTCGTCGGCCTTGACGGCGTCGCCCGGCTTCTTGAACCACTGACCCACCGTCGCCTCGGTGACGCTCTCGCCGAGCGACGGTACCCGAATTTCAATCGCCATTTCTCTTCCCGGCCCTCACTATCCGCCGATTTTTGCCCCCGCCAGTCACGGCTTGAGAGCTTCCTCGACCAATGTCTTCTGCTCCTGCAGGTGTCGCGAAAGCTGGCCTGTCGCCGGCGATGCGGCGGCGGCCCGGCCGACGTAGCGCGGCCGCAGGTGCTTCGCGCGGATGTGCTGCAGGACCCATTCCAGGTTCGGTTCGATGAAGGTCCAGGCCCCCATGTTGCGGGGCTCCTCCTGGCACCAGACGAACTCCGCGTTGGGAAAACGCCCGAGCTCCGCCATAAGCGCGCGCGCCGGGAAGGGATAGAGCTGCTCGACGCGCATCAGATAGACGTCGTCGATGCCGAGCTCATGCCGCATCTCGTAAAGGTCATAGTAGACCTTTCCAGAGCACAGCACGACCCGACGGATTTCGTTGTCCGGCTTGAGCTCCACCGTGGACGCGTCGAAATGATCGTGGTTCCGGTCTGCCCCGTCCCAGAGCACGCGATGGAAGCTGGTCCCGGTCGCTAATTCTTCAAGATAGGAGACCACCCGCTTGTGGCGCAGGAGCGACTTCGGCGTCATCAGCACCAGCGGCTTGCGTACCTTGCGGTGAAGCTGCCGGCGCAGGATGTGGAAGTAGTTGGCCGGCGTGGTGCAGTTCGCGACCTGCCAGTTGTCCTCCGCCGAAAGCTGAAGATAACGCTCCAAGCGGGCGGAGGAGTGCTCCGGTCCCTGGCCCTCGTAGCCGTGGGGCAGCAGCATCACCAGGCCCGACATCCTGAGCCACTTGCGCTCGCCCGACGAGATGAACTGATCGATGACGACCTGTGCGCCGTTGGCGAAGTCGCCGAACTGCGCCTCCCAGGCGACGAGCGCATGCGGCTCGGCGAGGCTGTATCCGTACTCGAACCCGAGCACGGCTTCCTCCGACAGCATCGAGTTGATGACCTCGAACTTCGCCTGGTCGGGGGAAACGTGCTTCAGGGGCGTGTACCGGCGCTCCGTCTCCTGGTCGATGAGAACGGAATGGCGCTGTGAGAAGGTGCCGCGCTCCACGTCCTGCCCTGAGAGGCGGACGGGAAAGCCTTCCTTGACCAGTGTGGCAAAGGCCAAGTGCTCGGCCATCGCCCAGTCGATGCCTTCGCCGGTTTCGATCATCTCGCGACGCCGGTCGAGCAGGCGACGGACAGTCCGGTGCACGTTGAAGTCGGCAGGAACGGTCGTGATCTGCCGCCCGACCTCCTTCAGAACCTCCAGATCAACGCCGGTGTTGCCGCGGAGATCCTCACCGTCGGGCCGGCCGAGCCCGGCCCAGCGGCCGTCGAGCCAGTCGGCCTTGTTCGGACGGTAGTTGTCAGCGGCCTTGAACTCCTCCTCGAGCTTGGCGCGGAAGCGGTCGCGCATCTCGTCGACCTCGTCGGGCGTGACGACGCCCTCCTCGATCAGGCGCTTCGAGTAGATCTGCAGCGTCGTTGGATGCGACTTGATGGTCTTGTACATCAGCGGCTGCGTGAACGCCGGCTCGTCGGCCTCGTTGTGGCCGTGCCGCCGGTAGCAGATCATGTCGATCACGACCGGCTTCTGGAACCGCTGGCGGAACTCCGTCGCGATCTTCGCAACGTGCACCACGGCTTCGGGATAGTCGCCGTTGACGTGGAAGATCGGCGCCTCGACCATCTTGGCGACATCGGTGCAGTAGGGCGAGGATCGCGAGTAGCGCGGATTGGTCGTAAAGCCGATCTGGTTGTTGATGACGAAATGGATCGACCCGCCGGTGCGATGGCCCTTGAGGCCCGACAATCCGAAGCATTCCGCAACGACTCCCTGGCCGGCAAACGCCGCATCGCCGTGCAGCAGAAGCGGTAGCACGGCCGTGCGGTCGTGTGGCGGGCAGCCGTATTGGTCCTGCTTGGCGCGCACCTTGCCCAGAACCACCGGATCGACGATCTCGAGGTGCGACGGGTTGGCCGTCAGCGACAGATGCACCGAGTTGCCGTCGAAGATGCGATCGGAGGAGGCGCCGAGGTGGTACTTGACGTCGCCAGAGCCCTCGACATCGTCCGGCTTGAACGAGCCGCCTTTGAACTCGTTGAAGATCGCCCGGTAAGGCTTGCTCATGACGTTGGCAAGCACGTTGAGCCGACCGCGATGGGCCATGCCGAGCACGATCTCCTTCACGCCGAGCTGTCCGCCGCGCTTGATGATCTGCTCCAGCGCCGGCACCATCGATTCGCCGCCCTCGAGGCCGAAGCGCTTCGTGCCGGTGTACTTGATCTCGCAGAACTTCTCGAATGTTTCCGCCTCGATCAGCTTGTTGAGGATCGCCCGGCGGCCTTCGGGGGTGAACTTGATGTCCTTGCCCTCGCCCTCGATGCGCTCCTGGATCCAGGCCTTCTGCACGGGGGAGGTGATGTGCATGAACTCGACGCCGATCTGGCGGCAGTAGGTTCGTCGCAGGATCTTGAGGATCTGCCGGATCGTCGCCGTTTCGAGGCCGAGCACCTTGTCGATGAAGATCGGCCGATCGAGGTCCGCCTCGGTGAAGCCGTAGGTCTCGGGCTTCAGCTCGCGATGGGTGCGGCGGTCGTTGAGCCCGAGCGGATCGAGGTCGGCGACGAGGTGGCCCATCACGCGATAGGCGCGGATCAGCATCAGCGCCCGGATCGAATCCTGGGTGGCCCGCATCGAGGCCGCGACAGAAAGCTCAAAGCCGGCTGCCTGCGCGTTCGCCTGCAGCTTGCTGCGAATGCGCTTCTCGACCTCGCCATAGTCGCCTGTCAGGGCCGCAACCAGCTCGGAGCTGCCGTTCTGGGTCAGCTCTTCGAGTGGCCGGCCCCAGGAAGGGCCTTGCGCCTCGGCCTCGACTGCTCCCTTCTCCTCCTGCAGGCTCTGAAAAAAGAGCCGCCACTCATCGCTTACGGCTCCCGGGTTCTGCTCATAGAGCGCCTGCATCTCCTCGATGTAGGCAGCATTGACGCCGTGCAGGAATGACGTCCGTGCGAAGGCCTCGTTCAGCGCTTGTCGTGACATTTCCAACTTGGTCCGGACTGTGCGGTTCGCACCACGCGAACGCAATGAAGCGCCCACGCGGGGCGCCTATTAGCACATCGGCTGATTTAGTACACGCACGCCCATTGTTTAAGGGTGACACCATGTTCCCGCCCCATGTCTGACACCCGGGGGTTACTCAGCCGTTGAGAACCTTTGCGAGCGTGGTCCCGAGGGCCGCAGGGCTGTCCGCGATGGCGATGCCGGCGGAGCGCATGGCTTCCAGCTTGTCCTCGGCCTTGCCCTTGCCGCCGGAGATGATGGCCCCCGCGTGCCCCATGCGCCGCCCGGGCGGAGCCGTGACGCCTGCGATGAAGCCCGCCATCGGCTTCTTGCGGCCCTTGGCGGCCTCGCTCTTGATGAACTCAGCGGCGTCTTCCTCGGCCGAACCGCCGATCTCGCCGATCATGATGATAGAATGCGTGTCGGGGTCGGCGAGGAACATCTCGAGCACGTCGATGAACTCGGTGCCCTTCACCGGGTCACCACCGATCCCGACCGCCGTCGACTGACCGAGCCCGGCGTCCGAGGTCTGCTTGACGGCCTCATAGGTGAGCGTGCCCGAGCGCGAGACGATGCCGACGTGGCCGCGCTTGAAGATGTTGCCGGGCATGATGCCGATCTTGCACTCGTCCGGCGTCAGCACGCCGGGACAGTTGGGACCGATGAGCCGCGAGGCAGAGCCGTCCAGCGCACGCTTGACCTTCACCATGTCCATCACCGGGATGCCCTCCGTGATGCACACGATGAGCGGGATCTCGGCGTCGATGGCTTCCAGAATGGCATCGGCGGCGAAGGGAGGCGGCACGTAGATCGAGGTGGCGTTGGCGCCCGTCTTGGCCTTGGCTTCGGCAACCGTATTGAACAGCGGCACCTCGGCCAGCTCCGGATCGGGATGCTTCGAGCCGCCTTTGCCGGGGGTCACGCCCGCAACGATCTGCGTGCCATAGGCCTTGGCCTGCTTAGTGTGAAAGGTGCCTTGGCTGCCGGTGATGCCTTGACAGATGACCTTGGTATTTCTGTCGACGAGAATGGCCATGAGCGTGCCTTCTCCTGCGCTCTTGAAGTTCCGCCGTGCTTGTCGGACAGAATGGTCGCGCGATCAAGTGCGTTGCGACAAGTGGAACGGGGCAGATCGGCCCGCGGCGCAGCTGCGCGCGCTGCTGCGAGTCGAGCGGATTGCGGCTGGCTCGTTACCATCAGGCGCGGCGGCGCTGCCTGCGGCCCGTGCTTATTGGAACCACTGGCCGGCGGCTCAGTCGAGATCGCTCACCTGCCTGACGAGGCGTTAACATCTTTCAGGGGCGCGCTCATCCCGCCGCACGCCGGTGACGCCCGCACCACGCAGATACAGCGCCCGGCATCAACCATCGCCGGGCGGACTGGTGCGGAACCAATGCGCAGTGCAGCGATTATTGCGTGTTTGCGGGCTCGCTGGTCGCCGCCGGAGGAGTGGGCGTCACCTCGGCCTCCGGCGTCATATAGAAGTAGCCAGCGACCGCCACAACGACGAGCACTGCCGCAATGATCAGGATCTTGCTGTTCATTGTGCGTCCTCCGAGTTGAACCGGACGCGTGGCTACCGCCTCAATTTGTTCAGAACAGGACCGTGAAATGAACAGCTCCATGCTGGCCGTCGCCGCTAACCGGCAGCCGGCCACGGCGGGGCGGGGTCGCGCTCGCTCCCTCGCTGTCGCCAACTGGTGAGGCGCACCAATGCGGATTATCCAGAGTCCGGCTCGCGCCGGCTGCCGCGCCCGTGCGGCAGCTTCGCTCAGTGCACCTTCGCTGGCGTGTTCAGGTTGATGGTCACGTTCTTGCGTTGCGTGAAGCTCTCCAGCATGCCTTCCAGCGAGAACTCCCGGCCGATGCCGCTTTGCTTGACCCCGCCGTAGGAGTGACCTGGTGACTGCCCAAGGCCCTGGTTGACCTGCACCCAGCCGGCCTCGATGCGATGGGCCGTGCGCAGGGCGCGGCCGATGTCGTGAGTCCAGACGTAGGCCGCTAGGCCATAATGCGTGTCGTTGGCCATGCGGATCGCCTCCTCCTCGTCCGTCCAGCGGATGGCGACCAGCACCGGGCCAAAGATCTCCTCGCGTGCCAGCCGCCAGTCGTTGGCGGCATTGGCGAAGATGGTGGGCAGCGCGTAGTAGCCTTCAGCGAGCGGGCCTGATTTCGGTGGCAGGCCTCCCATCACCAGCTTGGCGTCGGGCAGTCGGAGCCCTTCCTCGACGTAGCCGCAAACCTTCTTGAACTGCTTTTCGTTGATGATCGCCCCCATGTCGGTCGATTCATCCAGCGGATCGCCGATCTTGAGCTTCGACGTCTTCTCCGCCAACCGACCGAGGAAGCTGTCGAAGATGTCGGCGTGAAGGAACAGCCGCGACCCCGCCGTGCAAGACTGGCTCTGCCGCGTGAACCGCATGGCGGAAATGATGCCGTCCACGACCCAGTCCTCGTCGGCGTCGGGGTAGACGATCGACGGGCTCTTTCCGCCGAGCTCCAGCGACACCGGCACGATGCGCTCGGAGGCCGCGCGCATGATGAGCTTGCCGACCTCCGTCGAGCCGGTGAACGAGAGCTTGCGGATGCCGGGATGATTGGACAGCGCTGCGCCCGCTTCCTCGCCGTAGCCGGTGAGCACGTTGAGCACGCCCTTCGGCAGGTGATCCTGGCACACTTCGGCGAGCCACAGGACGCCGAGGGGCGCATCTTCGGCTGCCTTGAGGACCAGCGTGTTGCCGGCGCAGAGGGCTGGCGCGATCTTGAGCGCGGCAAGCAGAACGGGCGCGTTCCAGGGGATGATCGCCCCGACGACGCCGATCGGCTCGCGGCGCGTGTAGCTCAGAACATGCTCGCCGAGTGGGATGGTCTCGCCTTTCAGCTCGCTAGCGAGGCCGCCGAAGTAGCGGATGATATCGGCCGCGCCCTTCGCCTCCGGGCGCGCCTGCGTCCGGAGCGCATTGCCCGTTTCCTCGGCGATGATGCGGGCCAGCTCCTCGACACGCGCTTCAACCGCATCGGCGATCTTCTGCAGCATGCGGCCGCGCTCGCGCGGAACGACGCGGCTCCAGCTCTCGAACGCCTTGGCCGCGGCCGCGACTGCGCGGTCGACGTCTTCGGCCCCGCCGCGCGGGACGCTGGCGATCGGCTTGCGGTTGCCAGGACTCTCGACGACGATCTCGCCACCGCCGGCGCTGTCGGTCCACTCGCCGTCGATCAACATCTGGGCGCGCCGGGGTGCAGGCGCAGCCGGATTCTCAGCCAGGGCCATGTGGAACTTCTCCTTCGCTGCCCGAAGGCAGCAGTCGTGTGCTGAACTGCTCGGTGCACAATAGGCCCATCGCCTCGGATCGTGAAGCGTCTGGCTCGGTTCTCGTAATGAATGAGGATAGGGAGACCGGGCCGGCTACTCTACTCTCCTTCCGGCTCCTCCGGCCTGTTGTAGGGATGCTCCGGTGAGTGGCGACGGCCCTTGCCGAGATCCCGTTTGGCGCGGATGTCCTTGTCGGACTTCTCGTAGGTTTCCAACAGGTCGTCTGCCTCTCCGCGCTCGTTGGGTACGGCGCGACGCTCGTTGTGCACGTTCTGCTGGTCGTCACCCTGCAGGGAATTCCTTCCCGTTATGTCTTGCGCGAGATCCGATTCGAAGATCTCGTGCGCCAGCGGTGGCCGCGTCGCACGTTTCCGGGATTTTGGCATGTCCCCGCATCTCCTTCTCGATGCTCGAAAGAAAACACGGGCGGCGAACCTCGGTTCCTTGCCAGGGCTTGGCTGGGTGGATCCCGCGGTGCTGGGGAGCCGTGTTGCGAGACTTTGGAATGTTGCGAGACTTTGGAATAAGCGTCATCTCAAGCGCCCGAGCTGATCTCGCTGCCGCTCTCTATGTTAGGTGTGCGCGGCGGATCGCCGGCATTCAAGACCATCAGCAGCGGCGTCAGCCCCTCTGTGTCAACGAGGCGGAAAATCTCGATATCGCTACGCGCGCGCTCGCTCCAGCCAGCGATCTGCAAGGCGCGCTCTGCTTTCGAGAAAAGGCCGTGATTGCGCAGCGGCGTTGCCCGGCGAATCAAATCATCGTTGGCACTCACGCTCTCCTGATCGGCCTTGCCGACCTTGTCGAGCCATGCCTTGCGCACCTCGGTGAGGTCCGTGTCACTGCCGAGACTTTCCTCCTTCTTTAGCCTCTGCAACTCGTCCTTCTCGAACAGCCACCACCGCCCGCGCTTCGGCCAGCGGACCAAATCGAGATCGCTTAACACACCGGCGAGCTGGTTCATCGCCAGCGCTTTCGAAGCCTCGTCCGGGTTGTTGGGATCGCAGCTGTAGAGGTTCGGAATGACCAGATACGATGCCTTGTTGTGATGGAGGAAGTGGCGGCGGATCCACTCGCGATCCGCGTTCGGCGCGCGTGCTACGGCCATCTCGATCGCGTCGTTGATCTGACGCATCAGAGCGCCCGAGGGACGGATTGAGGGCGGCTGCCGCGGCGGGTTCAGGATTGCGAGCGCCAGCAAACCCATATCGATGCCGATCGTGGCGAGCAGCGCGATCAGATCGCGCCCGGTGATCGGTTCTCCACTTTCTGTGTGCGCGAAGGCCTCTTTCCCGCCGGAGGCAACGTAGATGGCAAGGCTGCGCGCGTATGTGCCGATGTTCGTCCAGAGGTTCTTGACGGCATTCGCAACGCCGGCCGGCCCTTCGCTGAACACTGCCTCACGCAGCTTGAGCTCGGCAGGCTGCTCGGCCTGGGCCGCAGCCTGGCGCAGGCGCTCTGCCAAGGTCGGATCGTAGCAACTGAAACCCGGCTGCCCTGGTGGAATCGCAACCGCATTGGCGAGCGCACGCATTTCCGCCGCCGTCGATCGCCCGAGCTGATTGCTGCGGGCGGCAATGCTGCGCGCGCGGCCGCGGATTTCGGACGCTCTTTGCTCGAACGCGCGCTGGCGCTCCTCGATGGTGCTGCCGCCGATGGCCGCCGCCGTCTCGCGCAGGTGCTCAACCTCCGCCTGAACAGGCTCGAGCCATGAGCGAACCATGCTGTCACGCATGGTCACGATGGCATCGCGAACGCCGACACGGGCATTGTAGAGTGGCCCGCGACCGGCGCCCGAGGCCGTGCCGCAACTGCCGCCGCTCGTCTCCTCGCGGGCCATCTGGCTTTCCGACCAGCTCATGACACTGTCGAGCTGGGCCCGAACGGCATCGAGCCGGGCGGCAATGACGGCGCTGGCGTCTCGCGCATCCTCCTGCAGGCCGGCGAGGCCTGTGCGGGTCGCCTCCTCGCCCGAGATCAGGCTCCACCAGAACCCGTAGCCGAAGCCGATCGACCAGATGGCAAGGAACACGTAAAGCGGAAATGTGATGAGGCGCTCGCGGAGGCTCCGGCCGGCGCCGAACGTCTCGCGCAGCGTGAGCCACATGAGAAACGTCAGAGCGACGACGACCGCGATCACGAGAATGTCGCTCGAGATCGACTGGCCTCCGGGTAGATCCTGCGTAGCGCTGCTCGAGGACGCTCCGATGATGAAGTCGCGCATGCCGTGCCATGTGGCATACCCGGAGATGATCAGCAGCATGAAGGATGCCACGCCGATCAGCGTGTTGCGACCGAGCAGATAGTCGACCACCCGGCCCAATTTCGAGGAATAGCTCGCCTTCGCCTCGGCCATTTCCGCAACTCCCGGCCCTCTTGCGTCAGACGGAAGTGTAAGGAGGACCGCAGGACTCGTGCGACCACTGCCGGTTGCACCCCGTCAGTTCTGCTGCCGATGTTGCTTGTCAATCACAGATGGACAAGGGCGGAGTTGGAACCGAGCGGCGCGACAACAGGTTGACTACGTCGCGTATTCCTCAACGCGCTCTTTCCGGTAGGGGTTGAGCGATCAAGGTTCAACGGACTAGCGGCGGCGAGCGGGGCTCGTCGAGCCCTCGTTCCCGCTTCACCGCGTTTCAATCTGCAAGTCCGAGATCAGCCTTTCACGCCGCGCCAGGGCGCCCATGGCGCGATCACCAAGCTTCCGCGCAACGACATTGAGCAATGCCTCGCAGAATACGATGTATGCGCCCATGCTATTGCTGAAAAAACTGCTAGCGTGCGGAATGAAGAAAGCAAATTTGGACGGCGGCACGAGCGGCGACGCTCTCGTATCAGTAATTGCGATCACTTTCAGGCCGTGCGCGGCAGCCATCGCAGCGACTTTCGCGACCTCCGCAGTATAGGGCGCGCAGCTGGCGACAACGACGACATCCCCGTTTTCCATCTGCGCTAACGCTTCGGCGATGCCCAGTCGTGGTACATCCAGCAAGAAGACGTCGCTTCGCAGCATGCCGAGTCCGTAAGTCAGGAAGCTCGCGAACGCATGAAACTGCCGCACGCCATGAACTCGCACGCGGCGAGCTCTTGCTAACAACGTCGCGGCGTTTTCCACCGTGTCAGCTTCGAGCTGGCTTAGAAATCCGTTGACATTGGCTGCCGTTTCGTGGGCCAGTTTCTCGAACACAGCCAAGTCCTCGCTGGCCTCCTGCCTTGACGAAAGTAACCGTCCTGCCTGACGGCTGTAGAAGTAGCGCCCGTCATCGGCGATGGCCTCGCGAAATATGTCTTGAAGTTCATTGAATCCGGCGAATCCAAGCTTTTGAGCGAGGCGCGTGAGCGTGGAAGCGTTCACCGAGAGGAGGTCGCCGAGTTCCGAAATTGTCCGAACAGCGGCCTGCTCCGGAGCATCGACGAGCCGGGCGAGAACGTCAAGCGCCTTAGCGCCAAGTGAAATGGCTGACTGCTCACGCCTGATCAGAACGGCAAGATTTCGAAGCTCATCCAGGCTTTGCGGCGGCTGACGCTCCCGCCGTCTTCCATCCTTGTGACGTCTCAGGCTAGGTGAGGGCGACACGGTTCGTATCCATCATCGCAGCAGAGAATGGCTGACGTGTAAGCACGATCGAAAATGCGCCACGACACCCGGTGCGGATGAACTTCGAATAAGGCGGTGGCGATGGTGTTCTCGCCGTCTGGATCATCCGGCTGTTCGCGATAGAGTGGCAGGGTAGGCTTGGCTTTATCCCACAAGATTGCGAGCGGATCGGGTCTCTTCTGACAAGTGAGGCGGAGGACTTCATCACCACGTTCCTGACGCGATCGTGAGGAGGCGGTGACGATCTGATCTTCGCCTGCCGTTGCGTCGTGAATGAGATGATTGGCATGGCAGCTCGGCTGATCGATTTGCCGGACCGAACATTTGCTTCGGGTGAACTCGATACTCAAAATGTACGGAAAGCCGCGCTGCGTGAGGCTCAAGTGAAAGGCACCCCAACGCTCACTTCTATCGAGAAGATCGACAGCCTGCTCGATGCTACTGCAGTCGAGCATGGCCCGTGTCAGCACCATTCGGGGAACGCCTATTTTAGTGCCACTGCGCGCACGGATATTGTTTACGGTCTGAACAAGTCCCGCCTCGTTGACCGCGAAGGCATGCCCGGGGATGGAGCCGGGATAGACGAATGCAGTAAAGGCCCTTCCGCCTTCAGCTCGAATGATGGCAACGGCGCATCGGTTCTTCAGGCCGGGATCGCCGTCTTCATTGTGCGCAAGGATCGATGGCTGACCGGGAATCTGCAGCGTGGTGCAGCCGTCTGGTGCCATGGCCCAAACATCACCGCGGCAATTCCAGGCGAAAACGTCTTCGAGGGGGAGTTCGAGGCCGTGCGCCAAGCCTCTGATCTCCTGCCAGTAGCGCGGAAACTGTGTTGCTACCAGCTCTCTTGCAGCTGCGAGATTTGGATGATCGCGAAAGGCCATGACGCTAGCCCATGCATGAGTCCTTACGATATGACCTCTAACGACATCTGCACCAAACCTCCCCAGTTGAAGGCCGACTTCGTACGGCGTTCCGGAAAGACCGATGACTGCCAGCCGCGAGCAGACGTCAGTTGACATGCTGGAGAAACTCTCGCAGGCGGGGATTTGCGGCATTGGCGAGCAGTGTCGCGGGGTCGCCGTCTACAGTGATCTTGCCGTTCTCCATGAAAATCAGCCGCGTGCCAACTCTACGTGCAAATGCCATTTCGTGGGTGACCACGATCATGGTCATGCCTTCCTCGGCGAGAGACTGCATGACCATCAAAACCTCGTGGCGCAGTTCCGGGTCGAGCGCGGACGTGGGCTCGTCGAACAGCATGAGCTTCGGCTTGACAGCGAGCGCACGCGCAATCGCGACGCGTTGCTGCTGTCCACCGGAAAGCTCCGAGGGGTAGTGATCACCGCGATCGGCTAATCCGACCTTGGCGAGCAGCTCGCGGGCCTGAGCAAATGCTTCAGCCCGACTCACGCCGCGCACGCGCCGGGGACCAAAAGCAACGTTCTCCAACGCCGTCATCTGCGGAAAAAGATTGAACTGCTGGAAAACCATGCCGGCTTCCTGCCGGACCAAGCGCACTTGCGAGCGGCCGGCCTTGACGCTGATGCCATCGACGATGAGATCTCCACCGTCGATCCCTTCTAGGGCATTGATGCAGCGCAGCAGAGTCGACTTGCCGGAGCCCGAGGGACCAATCAAGACCACCACCTCGCCGTTGTCGATCTTGAGGTCGACTTCGTTCAGGACGACGACGCTGCCGAACCGCTTCGTGACCTTTCGAAACTCTACCATTGTCATAGCATTCTCATCCTCTTTTCGGTCACGCGGAGGATGAGCGTGAGGGTTCCGGTCATGATCAGGTAGAAAATGGCAACGGCCGTCCAAATCTCGACTGCCCTGAAATTGGCGGCCATGATCTCCTGACCTTGCCGGGTCAACTCGCCGACGCCGATGACGATGAAGAGCGAAGTGTCCTTCAAGCTGACGATGAACTGATTGCCGAGGGGCGGAATCATCCGGCGGAAGGCGACCGGGCCGATGATGTAAACCAGCACCTTCCACATCGGCAGACCGAGCGCGAGCCCAGCTTCCCTGAGGCCCTTGTGAACGGAGAGGAATGAACCGCGGACAATCTCAGCAATATAGGCGCCCGCATTTACGATTATCGCCGTGATCGCTGCGCTCATCGGATTGATGCGGATATCCGCCAGCACCGGCAGTGCAAAGTAGATGAACATGACTTGCACGACGATGGGCGTTCCGCGAATCAGCTCGATGTAAGCAAACGCGATGCCGTTCAACAGGGCATTGCCATAGGCCCTCATCAGTCCAGCGATGAAGCCGACCACGAGGCCACCAGCCAATCCAGCCAAGGTGATGAGAATCGTAAGCCGGGCGCCGTTGAGCAGCGACGGCATGGCATCGACGATGACGGACCAATCGAAATCCATATTGAGCTCCGAAGGGATTTCCGTGCCGGATTATTTCCGGCACGGTCCTTGAGTTTTCGAGGCTCAGCTCTTCGGCTCGGTGCCGAACCACTTCGTGTAGATGGCGTTATAGCGTCCATCTTCTTTCATCTTGGCGAGCGCCTTGTTGACTTTCTCCACGAGCGGACTTCCCTTCGGGAAGCCGATGCCATACTCGTGCGCCATCATCTGCTCGCCAACGGCTTTGACACGGCCCTTACCGGCTGTAGCGATGTAGTAGAGGACATTTGGCGTATCGTGCATTGCAGCATCGACGCGACCCGTCTGAAGCTCCAGGTAAGCGTTGTCGATATTCGGGAACTGACGCAGCTCGGTTTCCTTGAAATGCTCTTTGGCGTAATCGGCTGCCGAGGTGCCAGTTTTCACCGCGAGTGTTTTCCCCTTGAGATCCTCTGGCCCCTTTATGCTGCTGTCAGCGGGCACCATCAGCAGGAAGCCGCTGTCGTAATATCCATCGGAGAAGTCGATCACCTTCTTGCGCTCGTCTTTGATGGTGATGCCTGCAAGCGCGACGTCGACTTGCTTCGTCTGCAGGGCGGGGATGATGCCGTTGAAGTCCATCGGCTGCAGCTTGTAGGTGACGCCGATCTCCTTGGCGATCTCGTCCCACATGTCGATGTCGAAGCCGACGTACTTGTCACCTTCCTTGAACTCAAAGGGGACGAATGCTGTGTCGGTGGCCACCACCAGGTCGGCGGCTTGTGCCGTTTGAATTGAGGCAGATACGAAAATTGCCGTGAGTGCTGCGAAGAAGAGCTGTCGGAGTTTCATGATGCGGTACCCCTATTCTGAAGCGCGCCTTGCAGTGTTGCACAGGAGAGTGCAAATCTGCAATGCTTTCTTTTGCGCGATGCCGCCAAAATTTGCGAGGTGCTGCGCGTGATAGCGTGCGGCCGCGAGCCTTTCCCCGCGCGAATGTCCAGCACACATCAGATAGATGCCGGCAAAGAATGCACCAGCCCGACATCCCGGACTGGTGCATCTGCGGACGGCGACGTTTCGTGTCGGCCGGTCTAGCCCTTGCAGGGCCGCGCCTTGACCGTGCAGTTGAAAGTGAGACCCTTGCGGGAGCAGCTCGAGCTCTGGTCTTTGGCATTGGACCACCGTGCATAAGCGGCGCCGTGTGCGGCGAGCGCAGTCGACTGCCAGGCGGCCCGAGCAGTCGCGAGACCGCCTGCCCGCGTTACGGCAAGGGTTCTCGTTACCGAGATCATTGGCTTGCAGGTGGCGATCGGCTTTCCACCAGAAGGAATGGGCTTGCCACCGCCGGACGGAATCGGCTTGCCGCCACCGGACGTGGGCTTGCCCTTATCCTCGCTCTCCGATGTGTGCTTTGCCTTGGGACCCCCGCCCGACGACTTGGTCGAGGTGGTCTTCCTCGGCTTCGGACCGTCATCATCGGAGACGGCTCTCGCCGGTGGCTTTGCGCCTGACTTAGAGGTCGTCACGTTCTTTCGAGGTTGCGGACCGCATTTCGCCTTGAGCGGTACCCACTTCGAGATCTTCGGATGTCCAACGACTTCCGCCATGTACTTGATGTCGACATCCGTGGTGATCTTGAACGTATGGGAGTAGGTGGCGAGATAATTCCCCGTTGGGCCCTTGACCGCGTTCGCCGATAGAACGCCCGTCTTGCCGCCACTATCATTGCGAATGACGAATTTCACAGTGCCCGGTCCGTCTGTGTGCGCCCACGCGGTGATCTTCGCATCACGCGGGCAACTGCTGCCGCCGCTGTCGGCGACGCCGAGCTCGACCTTGCTCACCTCGAATGCGTAAACCTCGGTGACGGATACGCCGGCGAGCACCACTGTCGCGGCCCCGGCAATCAATCCGGCATGAATGACTTTGCGCATGGTTTTCCTTCTCCCTTTTCCGCCTTGGTATTTGCCGTTGCATCTCACACGGAAGATTTGTTCACTGCGTGTCTATTCGGACGGTTCGCAGCACTACATCAGACGTTCATTCGCTGCGGCCGTACCGATGCGTCGCTCCCGGACGCCAAAAGGTTCAAGTGCGTGTGAGAAAAATTTTGATAGCTTGCTGCTCACGCACGCTTCTCGAAATAGCGCGACGCCGTGACGGCACAGGATGCTCGTTCTAAACTGCTTTTTGGGGGAACGGCCAAATGAACCTTTGTTCATGCCGAAGCGACATAACCAGCAGCCAGGGTGCGTGATGCGCGAAGAAGCGACTGACCGGGAGCTGATGACCCGGA
>DASVDU010000085.1:0-4722 GCA_036380915.1 Hyphomicrobiaceae bacterium
CCCGTGCCCTGCGCGACGACCTTCACTTCGATGCCGGTCTTCTCCTTGAACATCGGCAGTATGTGGCCGAAGAGGCCGGAGTCCTGCGTCGAGGTCGTCGACGAGACGACGATGGACTTGTCCTGCGCGACCGCAGGCGCGGTCGCCAGACCCGCGGCTGCCAAAGCGGCAAGTGCGAATGCCAGAAGCCGAGTGCGCATTTGAGCTCCCCTTGGGTTAGATGACGAGTTCGCCCGCCACGAACCGGCGCGCCTCGTCGGTTGCAGGTTTCGTGAAGAAGGCCTCGACCGGCGCGCGCTCGACGAGCCGGCCTTTGGCGAGAAAGACCACCTCGGATGCCAGTCTCCTGGCCTGTCCAAGATCGTGGGTGGTCATCACGATCTTGACGCCCGACTTCGCAACACGGGCGACGATGTCCTCGACCGCCTTGGTCGAGGCGGGATCGAGGCTTGCCGTCGGCTCGTCGAGGAACAGCACCTCGGGATCGCGGGCGAGCGCGCGGGCCAGCGCCAGTCGCTGCTGCTCACCACCGGACAGCCTGCGCGCCGGGCGGTCGTCCATACCCTCAAGGCCGACCTCGGCAAGGAGCCTTATGATCTCCAGCCGGTCCGGCCGCCGGCCCGCAGCCTTGAGCGCAAAGGCGACGTTGGCGGCAACCGTCCTCCGCAGCATCATCGGCTTCTGGAAGACGAAGGCGCGCGTGCCCGGTGCCGGACTATCGCGGCCGCCGTACGTGATGGACCCGGCCGTGGGCGTGATGAGGCCCATGGCGAGCTTGAGCAGGGTCGTCTTGCCCGAACCGTTGGGGCCGAGCAGAAGTGTCGGCGGACCGCCTGCAATCTCCAGATTGATCCCGCAGAGGATGGAGACCGACCCAACCCGGTAATCGACGTTCGTGAAGCAAATGGGCAAATCGCTTCCGAATACGCCAGCGGCTGCGCTTGCGTTCTGTGCCGCTTTATCCAGCATGAGCCTCTGACCAGCGTCGAACACCCCAAGCCAATGCATTGACGACCAGGATCAGCGTGATCAGCACCATGCCGAGACCGATGGCGAGCGGCAGGTTGCCCTTGGAGGTCTCGAGCGCGATGGTCGTCGTCATCACGCGCGTGAAGTTCTCGATGTTGCCGCCGACGATCATCACCGCCCCGACCTCCGCCGCAGCGCGGCCAAAGCCTGCGAGCAGGATCGTCACCAGCGAGAAGCGGGCATCCCAGAGCAGCGTCTTCACCCGCGCGAGCGGGCCGACCTCCATGGCCGTCAGCTCGTCCCGGTACTCGGTCCACAGATCCTCGATGACCTGACGGCTGAGCGCGGCGATGATGGGCGTGATGAGTACCGTTTGCGCAATCACCATCGCCGTAGGGGTGAAGAGCAACCCCAGGGCACCGAGCGGCCCCGACCGCGAGAGCAGAAGGAAGACGAGCAGGCCCACGACGACCGGCGGCAGGCCCATCAGCCCATTGAGCACGACGATGACGGCGTGCCGGCCCGGAAAGTTCGTGAGGGCAACGACCGCACCCAGAGGCAAGCCGATGAGGGCCGAGAAGAAAGTGGCCGAAAGAGTGACGAGCAGCGAAAGACGCACGATGGCGAACAGCGTCGCATCGCCCGCCAGAATCAGCTCCAGAGCGCTGGATGTATCCAAGCACCTCTCCCCAATGCCCATTGACCAAAGATATTGAGTGTGTTTGGTCTCAGAATGTCAAATTGTAGAATCCATGCAGTCCAATGCAGATGAACGCAGGTCTAGAGCTTCTGACGACCGCGGAAGCCGCTGAATACCTCCGGCTCAAGGAGCGCAAGCTCTACGAGCTCGTAGCGGAGCGTCAGATCCCGTGTACGAAGGTGACGGGCAAATGGCTGTTCCCTCGCGCCGATCTCGACCGCTGGCTGCTTGCGGGAATGATGCGCCCACACGGCGTCGTTCCGGCAGATCCCCCACCGATTGTGGGCGGGAGCCATGACCCACTCCTGCAATGGGCGCTAAGCGAAAGCCGCGCTGGGCTGGCGATCATGCCCGAGGGGAGCGAAGCCGGTTATCGCCGCTTCCTGAGAGGGGAAGTCATCGCTGCAGCGATTCATTTTCACGATCTCGACGATCCCGAAAAAGATGCAAACTTCGAGATCGTGTCTCGGGAGCCGACGCTCTACGATGCGGTGCTAATCGGCTTTGCCGCGCGGGAGCAGGGGCTGCTGGTCCTGCCCGGCAATCCGCTCGGGCTCATGTCGATCAGGGATGTGCTCTACAAGAAGGCGCGCCTCGTGGTTCGCCCCGAAGGCGCGGGAGCCCAGCAACTCCTGTTGGCCCTCCTCAAGAAGGAGGGAGCCCAACTGAAGGACGTCGCGGCAACGCTCGAGGCGCCAACGGGACCGGACATCGCTCAGGCCATCAGGGCCGGCCATGGCGACTGTGGTGTTGCAACGCGGGCCGTTGCGACCTCTGCCGGGCTCGACTTCGTTCCACTTCTCATGGAACGCTTCGACCTCCTCATGCGCCAGCGCGATGCCTTCCGCCCACAGCTGCAAAAGCTGCTGAAGCTGTTGGGGACATCACAGTTTGCAACGCGTGCTGCGGAACTTGGAGGTTTGGACATCTCGGGCGCCGGCAGCGTGCGATGGGCGCCTTGAGGAATGTGAAGGAAACTAATGATGCTTTATTCCGCTTCCGCACCGAATGGCAGCAAGCTCTAATAGGGAGGAGACCTCCAAAGACGGCTCTATTGCAATTGCTGCTCTCCGTCCGCAACTGGAGTGGCCCGGCCGAAAGGCCAGCACTTCAGCACCATGTCGACCACGGCCAGCAGCTCCGCCCGTGATGCTCCGTCGGCTGCCTGTACCGACATCCCCTTGACCACGATCGACACGTAACGCGACAGGATTGCGGTGTCGGCATCGGGCGGGAGATCGCCCTCCGCCTTCGCGCGCTCCAGTCGTTCCCGGAGCTGCGCTTCGGCTGAGGCACGGCGACAGCACAGCTCCTGCTTCACGGCTTCGGCCGTCTCTCCGCAAGACAGCGCACCCTGAACAACAAGACAGCCCGCAGGACGATCAGGGTGGGTGAAGGCTTCGGCAACACCGCGCAGCAGATGCTCGATGACGCCGCGAGCGGTCGGTTGCTGCAACGCCCCGTGCAGTACGGCAGCGGGCCCAACCTCGGCGTAGCGGTCGAGCGCGCGGCGAAAGAGCGTCTCCTTGTCTCCGAACGCCGCATAAAGGCTCGGCCGGTTGATGCCCATCGCCTCCGTGAGATCGGACAACGATGTTCCTTCGAACCCACGCTGCCAGAAAACAATGAGTGCCTTGTCCAGCGCCTCGTTGGTATCGAATTTTCTAGGGCGACCCTTGGCCACCATCTTCACCTCTTCTCGCTGTGCAGACACACTATAGCTTTTTCATACTCATCGGTACAGATAACTATTGACACACCCGGCGTCACCTCCCTATTACGTACCGCTCGGTACACAGAAAGTGGCGAGGCACACGATGGCACTCACGTTAGCATGTCAGTGAAGCCAGGTTCCGGAATGACCTCTGGAGAAGAGGGCGTCCGGTGCCGACCATGCGAGACTCACCGGTGAGCCTCCGCCGACTGGGTCCGACCAGATAAACCCGCAACTGGCGCAGATCCGCTTATCACAAGAAGACCTCACTCGAGCTGGGGAGCCCCATTTCCCGGCAGGAGCGGATTGTGCTCTGACCAAACGAGATGATCATGACGCATTCTCTCAAGACCTCGATCGGCGGCCTGGTGGCGATCTCCGCCATCGTGGCCGTTGGCCTCGTCGCGCTCCCCGGCAGTGGACCGCACGCGGACGGAACCTCCTCACTTCCCCCTCCGCCGCCGAGCGTCTCGGTGGCGGTGGTCGAGCCGCGCGACGTCACTATCTGGGACGAGTTCTCGGGCCGGCTCGAAGCCGTCGAGCGCGTCGCCGTGCGCTCGCGGGTCGCCGGAACGGTCCAGCAGGTCCATTTCCGGGAAGGCGCTCTCGTGTCGAAAGGCGACCTTTTGATCACCATCGATCCGGAGCCGTACGCGGCCGAGGTTGAGCGCTTCGAAGCGCAGGTCGCAGCGGCTGAGGCCCGGGTCGAGTTCACGAGAACCGAGGTCGAGCGTGGGCGCCGGCTCCTCGGCACGTCCGTGCTGTCGGAGCGCGACGTGGACCAGCGCACCAACGCGTACCGGGAAGCCGAAGCCAACCTGCGCGCTGCAAAAGCAGCGCTGCAGTCGGCACGTCTCAATCTGGAATACACCGAGGTGCGCGCGCCCGTCTCGGGACGCGTTGGCCGGCTGGAGGTCACCGTCGGCAATCTGATCGCGGCAGGTCCGAGCGCTCCCGTTCTGACGACGATCGTGTCGGTCGACCCGATCTACGCCAGCTTCAATGCCGGCGAGAACGTCGTCGCGCGTGCGCTCTCCGCTCTCGCCCCCGAGGCGAGAGCCGCCGCGGACGTGGGCCAGATCCCGGTCGAGATATCGAACATCTCGACGGGTGGATCCTGGCTGCCGGGCCGGCTGCAGCTCATCGACAACCAGGTGGACGCAGAGAGCGGCACGGTGCGCGTGCGGGCCGTCTTCGAAAACCGTGACGGGCGCCTTATCCCGGGGCAGTTCGCGCGGATCCGCATGGCGCAGCCGAAGAGCTCGCCGGTGCTCGCGATCAGCGAGCGTGCGATCGGCACGGATCAGGACAAGCGGTTCGTGATGGCCGTCGACGAGGA
>DASVDU010000086.1:0-4865 GCA_036380915.1 Hyphomicrobiaceae bacterium
GGAGAAGCAAGTCATGCTGAAGATCTACGGACGGACGAACTCCATCAACGTCCGCAAGGTGCTATGGACGGCCGAGGAGATCGGGCTTACCTACACCCGGGAGGATTGGGGCCGCGGGTTCCGTTCCACCTCGGAGCCGGAGTTCCTGAAACTGAACCCGTTCGCCGTCGTGCCGGTGATCGACGACGACGGCTTCGTCCTACGGGAAAGTCACGCCATCTCGCGCTATCTGGCGGCGAAGCATGGCCGCACCGATCTATATCCGAACGATCCGAAGCAACGTGCGCAGGTCGAGGCGTGGATGGACTGGGGACAGACGGATCTCTACCAGGGCATCCGCGCACCGTTCCTTGGGATGGTCGTGAAGTTGCCCGCCTTCCAGGATCAGAAGCTCATCGACAGCGGCATCGCCGAATGGACGCGGCAGATGCAGATGCTCGATGGTTGCCTGGCCAAAGGCGGCCCTTATCTGATGGGCGACAGCTTCACGCTCGCCGATATCCCAGTCGGCCTTGTCGTCAACCGCTGGTTCTCAGTCCCGTTCGACAAGCCAGAGTTGAAGGCTGTAAGCGCCTACTACGAGAAGCTTTCCGAGCGCCCGGCTTACCGTCAGCACGGCCGAAACGGCACGCCTTGACCCGCTGCTCGACGGGGCACTCAGCCCAGGTGCCCCACTGTCGCCCCGTTTTCCGTTTGAGATCGGTATGTTAACCGATCTTCATGGGAGGCTTGCGCGATCGTGATACGGCAGGCTCTTTCCGCTTTCGGAATAGCAATGGCAGCGGCCGCAGCGCCTGCCACCTTTGCGACCGAGGTGTGCGTGACCTGCTCCGGCCCGCCAGCGAATTATCGGTGCACCGTCGACGAGGCGAGCAAGATCGAGGGCTACAGGTACGGCAAGAAGGCCCTGCAGTTCATCTGCATCACCGAGCTCGCCAGGGAGGGCGGGCACGAGAAGTGCAGCGTGAAGCGTACCGGATCGGACATCTGCATGGGGCAGGAGCGGACCGTATCGCTGAAAGGTTCGATCCAGGCCCTCTCCGCTCCCATGGACTCTGAGGCCGAAGCCGAGCCAGGGAGCGTGACCGGGGCTGAGCAGCCGGTTTCAGATCAGCCCAAAAAACCCGAGCCGCCGAAGACCGTCGAGGAGCTCGCGCGGCGCACGGCTTCCGCCTCGAAGGAGAAGCTCGAGAAGACCGGCAACACTGTCGGCAAGGCCTTCAAGAAGGGCCTCGGCTGCATCGCCTCGCTCTTCCAGGACTGCTGACCCTGGAAGAGCCGCGGCTGCCACGACTGCGCCCCGGCACCCGCTAGCTGGAAATTGAACGGTTGTCAGTTTGGGCGATCGCATGTCAGAAATGTGCGATCGGTTGGCGCGCGTGGGCCGCCGGCATCCTGGATCCACACTCGAAAGAGCGCCGATTCAGGCATTCAGGCTCGGTTCAGCCGCGATCCGACCATAGTTGCGTCAAGGTTTCGATTGGGTAAAGTGGCGGGCCGGCGTTGAGCCAAGGGCCCGCGTGGTCCCAGAGGGTAGTTGTGGATCGACTGGGGGAGGGCGATTTCATGGTGTGGAGGTCTGCTGTGCTCGCCGCTGCTGCGCTGGCCATCTCCGGTTGCGCTGAGCAGCGTGGGACGGCAGTCTTCGGCTACCAGGCCACACGTCCCCCCGAGGTGACTGAGTTCAGCCCTGAAATGGAAGCCCAGCTCCGCAAGAAGACTTTGGCGAGCAAGGTGCTCGCCGCCATTGCGCTGGAGCGCGTGACCGGCCGCAAGCCCGACCCGTCCCGCCTGACGGAGCTAAACTGAGAGGGGTGGTTGGGTCCTAACGCCGTTTCGACCTGGCCCAACTCATCGAACGCAGGTCAAGCGAGGGTTCCGACGACTGCGAGGGTCATAAATCCTCGCCCGACGCTCGGCGCCCACCTCTCCAGACGGGAAAGGTGCATCCTTTTTTGCTGCTACGGCTTCACCTGCTCGGAGTTAGCCCCGCTTCCGCGCCCGCTGACCGAAGAGGATCTTCTGCGCCTCCTTGTCCTTGGCCAGGTTCCACTTCTCACGCTCTTCCGCACCGACTTGAACCGCCCGCGCAACCGCAGGGCGATCATGGATGCGCTTGAACCACGCTTCGAGATTGGGGAACTCGGCCAGATCCTGACCCTGGTTCTTGTAGGGCCTGACCCAGGGATAACAGGCCATGTCGGCAATCGAGTAGTCGCCGGCGAGATACGGCCGGTCCGCCAGCCGGGTGTCCATGACTCCGTAGAGGCGATTGACCTCGTTCACATACCGATCGATCGCGTAAGATATCTTCTCCTGGGCGTAGTTGCGGAAGTGATGGCATTGCCCCGCCATCGGGCCAAGCCCGCCCACCTGCCAGAACAGCCACTCCTCGACCTCGACGCGGGCGCGTTCGTCCGATGGGTAGAACTTGCCGGTCTTGCGCCCGAGGTATTGCAGGATGGCGCCCGACTCGAAGACGGAGATCGGCTCGCCGCCGGGGCCGTCAGGGTCGATGATCGCCGGCATGCGGTTGTTGGGCGAGATCTTCAGGAACTCAGGCTTGAACTGATCACCGCGCATGATGTTGACGTACTTCACCTCGTACGGCAGCCCGCATTCCTCAAGCATGATCGTGATCTTGTGCCCGTTTGGCGTCGGCCAGTAGTAGAGCTCGATCGGGCGCTCGGCCATGTCATCTCTCCTCTGGAATGTCTTCTGACATTACGGGGCCAAAGCGGCGTGAGCCGGATGGCACCCATACTGTTATCTGGTCGACATTCGGCCAGATTGCCAATTGCAAGTCCGTGAACGAGCGCTGCCGGGATCAGGCCGGGGCGAGACGCGCTTTCAGTGCCTCCGGCACACCGTTCGGGGTCGCGCAGACGATCACCCCTGCAGCTTCCAGCGCAGCCTTCTTGGCGGCATACGAGCCCCGATTCCCCATGACGATGGCACCGGCGTGCCCCATTTTCTTGCCCGGCGGAGAGGCCGCTCCGGCGATGAACGCGGCCACGGGCTTCGACATGGTGCGCGCGTACTCGGCAGCCTGCTCCTCCATCGCGCCGCCGATCTCGCCGACGAGCGCGATGGCCTTCGTGTGCGGATCGCGGTCGAGGCATTCAAGGGCATCCCGCGTCGTCGTGCCGATGATCGGATCGCCGCCGATGCCGACGAACGAGGAGATGCCTAGCCCCGCCTGCACGAGGTTGAGGCACAGCAGCGTGCCGAGCGAGCCCGACCGCGAAATGACGCCCACCTCGCCAGGCTTGAAAACACGCTCATTGAAGGCCGGCATGAAGCCGACGAAGGACTCGCCCGTCGTGACGAGGCCCGCGGTATTCGGACCGATCACTTGGGCCCCGCGCTCGCGCGCTGCGGCCAGGAAGTACATCGTATCGTGCACCGGCACGTGCTCGGTTAGGCAGACGATCTTGCGAATACCGGCCTCGATCGCATCGAGCGCGGCAGCCTTCACGCCGAACGGCGGAATGAACATCACCGCGCAATCGACTTGCGTCTCCTTCGCCGCATCCCGAGCGCTGGCCCAGACCGGCAGATCGAGATGTTTCTCGCCAGCACGCTTCGGGTTGGTGCCGCCGATAATGCGCGTGCCATAGCCGCGCATCTTTTCGGCCCAGAACGTGCCCTGCTTGCCCGTGATGCCCATCACGAGCACGGATTCATTGCCTCGAACGATCATTGCGCCGCCCCCCTGGCGGCCGCCACTGCCGCGCGAACCGCGTCGTCCATGAGGTCGTAGGGCTCGATACCCAGCCGCTCCTTCACCATTGCGATCGCCTCGTCCTCCCCGGTGCCGTGAATGGTGAAGATGATGGGGATGTCGGGCTTCAATTGCTGCCACGCCGTAACCACACCCTCGGCCATGACGTCGGTGCGCGCGAAGGCCCCGCAGAAATTGACGAGCAGGGCCTTCACCCGCGGATTGGCGAGCACCAATTCGAGCGCCGGTTTCGCTTTCGTGTAGCTCTCGCCGCCGATCTCGAGGAAGTTGGCCGGCTGGCCGCCGTAGTGGCGCACGGCGTCCATCGACGTCATTGTAAGACCCGCGCCATTCGCCAGCACACCGACATCGCCGTCGAGCTCGATGAACTTGAGCCCCAGCGCCTTGGCCCGCGCTTCCAGCTCGGTGAGCTTGTCGGGTGTCCCCGATTTCGCGAGCTCTTCGTGGCGGGGAATAGCGCTGTCGTCCATCACGAACTTGCAGTCGAGCGCAATTATCCGGCCATCCCGTGTGACGACGAGCGGATTAATCTCCATGAGCTCGGCATCGTTTGCTGCGTAGGCGCTGTAGAGCTTGGACAACGCGTCCAGGATGGCGGCGCGATCGACGGGCAGCTCGCTAGGCAGCGCCGCAGCGAACGCATCGCGATCGAGGCCCTTGCGGATATCAATGCTGAAGCGAACCAGAGCCTTCGGGTGGCGCTCGGCTATTTCCTCGATATCCATGCCGCCTTCGGCCGAGAACAGCAGCAGCGGACCCTTGCTGTCGGGATCATTGAGCACCGCTGCGTACATCTCCTTCGCAATCGGCACCTGTTCCTCGATCAGCAGCCGCTCGACCCTATGCTCGCCGATCGTCATGCCCAGGATGCGCTCGGCGTGCGCGCGGGCTTCGGCTGGTGTGGCTGCGAGCTTGATCCCGCCCGCCTTGCCGCGCTTGCCCGTCGGCACTTGCGCTTTCACCACGCAGGGGCCGATCTCGCTCGCGATGCGCTCGGCTTCGTCGGGCGTGGTCGCGAGCGCTCCTTTCGGCGTCGCGATGCCGACTGCGCGAAGCAGCGGCTTTGCGGCGTGCTCCTCGAAGTTCATGACCGCTTACTTCCCCCACTTCGCCCAATAGG
>DASVDU010000087.1:0-41980 GCA_036380915.1 Hyphomicrobiaceae bacterium
CAGGCCGCCGTCAAACAATAGCTCGAGCCCAATCTTGTAGAAGTGAACGGCGTCTCCGAGATCCGTGACGATAGCTGACGCCTCTGCGTACGTCGGCACGTCCAGCGCCACGATCAGCCGACGTGAAATGTCGTCCCTGGCAATCTCGCCGTTGTGCATTGCGCGCCGCCTCGTGTCCGCGCTGCCTGGAGTGCCAGCGCCCTGTAACATGGGTTCTACGGGGCTCACAAGGCGGTCGAGGGGTCAAAGCCCTTTCAGAACCTTGGCGGCACGCGCCAGACGTTCGATCTGCCTCTTAAGCAGCTCCTGCTGTGCCTTGTCTTTCAAGTGACCCTTCTCGTCGAACGCATCTGCGGCATGCTGCACCGAGACCTGCTCCGGCAGAACCAGCGCCTGCAATCCGACCGCGAGGACCTGACGCAAGGTGATGAGGCCACGCACGCCGCCAAAACGCCCCGGGCTCGCAGACGAGATGGCGAACACGCGTGTCTTGAACACCTGCAGCGGCGGCTCGCCCTCGTCCCGCACGCGGGAAATCCAGTCGAGCGCGTTTTTCAGCAGCGGTGTGATTGAAGCGTTGTATTCGGGCGCCGCGATGAAAATGCCGTCGTGCACCTCAAAAAGCGCCTTGAGCTTGCGCGCATTGTCCGGGGCGCCGTTCTTGACCTCGTGATCGCGGTCGTAGATCGGCATGGGATAGTCGCCGAGATCGGCCAACGTGGCGGCGAGGCCGTTGGCATCGGCGATCTGCGCAGCAAGGCGGGCCAGCTGCTTGTTGTGCGAGCCCTCTCGGGCAGACCCGGCAAGAAACAGCAGCTTCGGCGTATGTGGCATGTGTCCAGCCTATGGCGCAGGTTGCTGCTCAACAAACATTCGGATTATCCATGACCTGTTTTGCCTGTCGAGGGGAGTGATGGAGCTGACATCGGACGAGCGCGCGATTGCCGGCGGCGCACGCGGGGAGGCTTCTGCGATGGCCATGCGCATTGTCGCCGAAACCGGCCGGCTGCTGGGCGCCGACCGGCTGATCCCGGTGCACTCGGCTCATATCGATGGCTGCCTCTACCATGGTGATGCCGGGGTGTTGTTCGCCGAGAAGCTGGTTGAGCTTGGCGGCCAAGTTGCCGTTCCCGCGACCCTGAACGTCGGAGCGCTTGACCTGCTGCACCCGAAACGCGTCCGTCTGGACGACCGGCGCCGCGACATGGCGCTGCGTCTGATGCGCGCTTATGAGGCCCTTGGCTGCAAGCCGACTTGGACATGCTCGCCCTACCAGGCCGGGCATCGGCCGCCCGCAGGTGTGGATGTCGCCTGGGGCGAATCCAATGCGGTGGCGTTCTGCAACTCGGTGCTTGGCGCCCGAACGAACCGATACGGCGATTTCCTCGACATCGCCTGCGCCATCGTCGGCCGGGCTCCGCGGTACGGCCTGCATCTGCCGGAGCACCGGCGAGCGACAATGCTAGTCGACACCAGCCTGCTGTCAGCTGCGCTCCGGAACCTCGATGCGTTCTGGCCGGTGCTCGGCGCGTGGATTGGCCGCAATGCCGGCTCCAGCATCGTGGCCATAGACGGGCTGCAGACCTTTGCCTCTGAGGACCGGATGAAGGCGCTCGGCGCCGCAGCTGCCTCGTTCGGTGCTGTGGGGCTGTTCCACGTCATCGGCGTGACACCGGAAGCCAAGACCCGGGCCGATGCTTTCAGCGGGCACGATCCGGAGGTGACCGTTCAACTGACATCTGAGATGGTGCGCATCGCACGCGGCTGGCTCAGCACGAGCAGCTCGGATCAGGTCGATGCGGTCGCGGTGGGGAGTCCTCACCTGTCGTTTGAAGAGATGATGACAATTGCAGATCTCGTCGACGGGCGGCGCCTGTCGCTGCCCTTCTATGCTCACACCGGCCGGCACGTGCTGAAGCAGCTCGAGGAGCGGGGAAAGCTTGCCGATATCGAAGCTGCCGGCGTGACGGTCGTCGTTGATACTTGCATTGTGGTGACGCCTATTCTTCCGGCCAAGTCCGGCGTCCTCCTGACGAACTCCGGCAAATTCGCCAACTACGCCCCAGGAAACACGGGCTGGTCGGTCGTCTACGGCAGCCTCTCGGAGTGCGTCGAGACGGCAGTCCAGGGTCGGCTCGTTCGCGACGAGGCGCTGTGGTCATGAGCACGGAGATGATAGCCGGGCAGGTGCTCTATCCTGGATCTGCGGAAGGTCCATTGCTGAAGCTGACCGCCCCTCTGAGCTTCTGGGGCGGCGTAGATCCTGCGACAGGCGAGATCATTCTCGGTAGCCACCCAGAGCGCGGACGCAGCGTGAGTGGTTCCATTCTGGCTCTTGCCGATCCGATCGGATCTTCCTCCTCCTCATCAGTGCTGCTCGAGCTGATCCACAATCGCGTGGCCCCCGCGGCCATTCTGCTCGGAACACCTGACGCAATCCTGATCGTCGGCTGTCTGGTCGCGCGCGAGCTGGGACTCAAGGCGCCGCCGATACTAGTGGTTGCGCGAGAATGGCTACACACTCTCCCGAACGGCCGATTGTCCGTCTCGGACGGGATGGTCCGCCAGATCAGCTAGAGCTTTTCCTATTGGGGCTAGAAACGCCAACAGCAAGCACTCCGTTAGCCGGGAACGGGGAGATTGGGCGCGAGCTTGATTTGGCGCTTCTGTCCAAATCGAGAATTTCTCGAAAGCGGTCCTTCAGACCGCCCGCACCTCTTCTTCGACCGGCACTGCGGTGCCCATCGACTCGGTTTCGTGACCTGCGAGCGTCTGCAGCTTGCCCTTGATGCGAACCATCATGTCCAGAAGCTGCTGCCGCTCCTCCATCGAGAGGTCGCTCAACGCGTCATCCACCGTGCTTTCGGCCATCGGCGCGATCGAAGCCTGGACACGATTGGCGCGGGGCGTGAGATAAATCCGCTTAACCCGCCGGTCCTTCTTGTCGGGCCGCCGCTCGATCCACTTTTTGGCTTCCAGCCGATCGAGCAGCCGGCACGCCGTGGCCTTCTCGACTTCGAGCAGGTCGGCCACTTCGGACTGGCTGAGACCGGGACGGCGATGGAGGCGGGTTACGGCGAGCCACTGTGCGCGCGTCAGTCCGAGCTCCCGGACCCTGCGATCGCATACCGTACGCAAAAGTCGCGCGACATCCGCAATGATATAGCCGATATAGGCCTCATCCTCGGGTTCCATTGCGGCTGGTCCGGACACTGTTATTCTGATGTATTATTACTGATGAAGTGTCCTTGCGAAAAGCAAAAAGATTTGCCACCGGCCCGGTCGATCAGACATTTTGCACAGAGTGCGGCGCCCGGATCGATCAGGTCTGGTCGAGCCTGACCGGAATACCCGCAGCCGCCATATGTCGCTTCGCCTGACCTATGGTGTAGGTCCCAAAGTGAAAAATGGAGGCGGCGAGTACTGCGCTAGCGTGGCCGAGCAGCACGCCTTCGACGAGATGATCGAGCGTGCCGACGCCGCCCGAGGCGATGACTGGCACGCTGACCGCATCGGCCACCGCCCGCGTCAGCGCCACATCGAAGCCGCTCTTGGTGCCATCGCGGTCCATCGAGGTGAGCAGGATCTCTCCGGCGCCCAGAGCCGTGACCTCCCGCGCGAACGCCACGGCGTCAATGCCGGTCGGGTTGCGCCCGCCGTGAGTAAAGATCTCCCAGCGATCTGCTTCACCCGGCTGTGAGACCTTCTTGGCATCGATCGCCACCACGATGCATTGCGCACCGAACTTCTCGGATGCCTCGCGCACGAACTGCGGGTTCTTCACCGCTGCGGTGTTGATGGAAACCTTGTCGGCTCCGGCCTCGAGAAGGCGGCGGATATCCTCGACGGAGCGCACCCCGCCGCCGACCGTCAGCGGCATGAAGCAGCGCTCTGCCGTCCTTTGCACGATATCGAGCAAAGTCCCGCGATTCTCGTGGCTGGCCGTGATGTCGAGAAAGCAGAGCTCGTCGGCTCCCGCGGCATCGTAGGCGGCGGCAGCCTCGACGGGATCACCGGCGTCGATCAGATCGACGAACTGGACGCCTTTGACGACGCGGCCGTCCTTCACATCGAGACAGGGGATGATGCGGATCTTGAGCATAGCTGCTTCTTGGCCCGTATGCGCCTTCAATGCAATGTCATCTTGCGTCATCGTCGATGCGCGCTCCGAACGCAAATCTAAGGGCGGGGGATATGGCCAAGGACACCAGCCACGATCTGCAGCACGTTGCCGAGGCGGTCCGCCGGAAGCGGCTCGCGGCAGAGGACATCAAGCTGCTTCGAGAGAAGATCGCGGCACTCGACGAGGCCGGCACCGAGCACCGTTTCGTCAAGGCGGCCCTGCGCAATCTCAAGGTGGCGGGGACGCAGCTCAAGGACATTCAGGAGCGCAATCCCGGCGAGCCGTTCGACGAGAAGGCCTTCGAGCAGCTCCCCGAGCATTTGCGCAAGCGCATCATCACCCGGCTCGACAACATCGCCAAGCGGATGTCGGGCCTGGCGGAGCAGGGCAAGCCGGCGGAGTACAGCGATCCCGCATTCCGTTGCCTGCAAGATTACGAAACCTGTCGCAAGCAGGCGAAACTCTCGGTGGTCTGGTGTCAGCTCGCGATGGTGGTGTGCCTGCTGCGCTCGGCGCTCACCCTTTCGATCCGGCACGGCGCGAAATGAGGGCGAGCGCCGCCTTGGCATCGAGCCGGCCATCGTAGAGCGCCCGGCCCGTGATCGCGCCCTCGAGCATCGCGTACTCGGGCCGTAGCAGCGCTTCGACATCGGCGAGCGAGGCCAGGCCGCCTGAGGCGATCACCGGAATGCGTGTCGCCCGCGCCAGCTCTGCGGTTGCCGGCAGGTTCAGGCCTTTCAGCACGCCATCGCGCTCGATGTCCGTGTAGATGATGGCGGCCACGCCCGCGTCCTCGAACCGGCGCGCCAGCTCGATGGCGGTGAGCTCACTCACCTCTGCCCAGCCCTCCACGGCCACCTTGCCGCCCTTGGCATCGATCCCGACAGCGATGCGGCCCGGAAATCGGCGGCAGGCTTCGCGCACGAGTGCGGGATCACGTACGGCCGCGGTTCCGAGGATGACCCGCCGGACCCCCTTGCCGAGCCACATCTCCACCGTCGCGAGATCGCGAATGCCCCCGCCGAGCTGCACCGGCAGGGAAACCGCGGCGAGGATCGCCTCCACGGCGCCTGCATTCACTGGCTTCCCGGCGAACGCCCCATTGAGATCCACGATGTGCAGCCATTGAAACCCCTGCGCCTCGAACGTCCGGGCCTGCGCAGCAGGATCGTCATTGAACACGGTCGCCGCGTCCATCTCGCCGAGCTTCAGGCGGACGCACTGGCCGTCCTTGAGGTCGATGGCGGGGAAGAGGATCAATGCTATGTCTCAATGTGAGAAGACAGCGCGCGGGGAGCCCCCGTTCGAGTCACACGTTCGCTACGATCGCGGGCGATAAAGGAATCAAAGCCGTCGCGTCAAGCACTGTTATGAATGCCGCCGCCAGCGAAATCGAAACAGCACGCCGCCCCCTAACCGAGGCCGACGCCATCGATGTTTGGATCGCACGCTGGCTGCGCGCGCGGCGGATCGACCTCTGCCGCCGCTACCAGTGCGATCCGCGGCGCCTTTACGAGATCTGGGAAGGACAGCGCTTCCCTGCGGCCCGCGTGAAAGCGTGGCGAATCTTCCAGGAGCGTTACCCGGGGCTGACGGATCGCATCGATCCCGGCCCGCACCGGCGGATCCCCCGCGGCCGGCATCCGGATCAGCTTACGCTGTTCGAGTGAGCTGAGCAGGTGCTCCAGTTCCAGAACAAACGACGAACTTTTTGCTGGACTCGGATTCCGACTCGCGGCATGTTCCCTTTACGTTCTGTTAAGGAATGCCCCGGTTCCGCGGTTCTGGTCGCGCGTACCGCGTCTTCTTCGCCAGGAGACCACTATGCGCCTCTTTCTCATCTCCTACGACCTCGCCAGATCGCGCCGGAACAAGCACGCGATTGCGACAGCCATCATGAACCTCGGCCAGGCCTGGGCACGGCCGCTCGAGACCACGTGGTACGTCCGCGCCAATGCATCGGAACACGACATTCAGGTCCGGCTGTCCGACATGCTGGATCCTGAGGACGGACTGATCGTGCAGGCCGTGAACGAGGAGGCGGTGCTGGTCAACACGTCGCTCCGCTGGTTCCGTCAGCGGCGCCAGGACGCCGACCGGCCAAGCAATGTCATTGCTTTCCCGGCGGGTCTCATCGAGCCCCTGGTGCAGCCGGAGCTACCGCTGGCTCGGGCGAGCTAGCCTGGTGCAGGCTCAGGGCCGCCAGCGCAGAAAATTGCCGATGAGTTGGAGGCCGAGAGTCTGGCTCTTCTCTGGATGGAACTGCGTTCCGGCCGTGTTGCCCTTGGCGACGATTGCCGTCACAGGGCCACCGTAGTCCGTCTCGGCGACCACGACGCTGCGATCGCGGGGGACGAGGTGATAGGAGTGGACGAAGTAGGCGTGCAGACCCTGCGGTCCCGTGCGAATGCCGGCGAGTAGCGGGTGATCGTTGATGACCGTGAGCGTGTTCCAGCCCATGTGCGGGATCTTCAGGGTCGGGTCCGCCGGCGCGATGGCTCTGACGTCGCCGTCGATCCAGCCAAGGCCCGGTGTTTCGCCGAACTCGAGGCCCCGCGTTGCCATGAGCTGCATGCCGACGCAGATGCCGAGGAATGGCCGGGCACGCTCAACAACGGTCTGGGCGAGCGCCTCAATCATCCCGGGCACCCCATCGAGCCCCCGCTTGCAGTCGGCAAAGGCTCCAACGCCCGGCAACACGATCCGGTCCGCCGCTTTGACGTCCTCGGGTCGGGCGCTGACGTTGATTTCGGCCGGCACATCAGCTTCCCGCGCGGCCCGTTCGAAAGCCTTGTGCGCCGAATGCAGGTTACCTGAGCCGTAATCGATGATGACGACGCGTTGCATGGTCCGGCGTCTCAAGCCTCCGAAGCGACCGGCCCGGCATCCGCTCCGGCGATCGGGCCAGGCGCGTCGGCTGTCGCCTGGCGGGGAGGCGGGCCGATGCGCACTGAGCCGTCATCGCGGTATTCCTCGCCGAGCCAAGCCTGGAAGAATCGGCGCTCGCACTCGATCCGAGACGGGCCGATAACAGCACCCATCATGCGCCAGCGCCGGCGCTCCAGCTTCCAACGGCGGAGCGATCCCGCTTCGAAGCCGATGGCCAGGTGAACGGCGATGACGGCCACCGTTCGCCATTGCGGGCTGACGTCAACGGCAATAAGAGCCACGCTCAGCGCGATCATCAGGACGACGTAGAGGAACAGCGCGAGCCACATCCGATGCACCAGCATCCACAGCGGGGCGAACAGCGCGGCCATCCAGGAGAAGCCGTCGCGCACGAAGACCATCCGCTCCGCGCGCTTCACGCGGTCTTCGGGAGGCTTTGGCGGCTCGTAAACGGTGTACGTCTGCACCGATTGTCCACTCGCTGGTGCTCAGCCGGCAAGCCGGCCCTTGGTTGACGGAACGCGCCCGGCCTGCCGAGGATCCTCCGCCACGGCCGCGCGGAGCGCCCGCGCCAGCCCCTTGTAGCAGGTTTCGGCAATGTGGTGGTTATTCTCTCCGTAGAGGGTCGCGATGTGGAGCGTGATCCCTGAGTTCTGGGCAAATGCCTGGAACCATTCGCGAAACAGCTCCGTGTCCATGTCGCCCAGTTTCGGCCGGGAGAACGTGACGTTCCAGACGAGATATGGACGGCCCGATACGTCGATCGCGACGCGGGTCAGCGCCTCGTCCATCGCCAGATGCACGTCGGCGTACCGGGTAATGCCCTTCTTGTCCCCGAGCGCCATGGCCACCGCTTGCCCGATCGCGATGCCCGTGTCCTCGACCGTGTGATGGAAATCGACGTTGAGGTCGCCCTTGGCATGAACCTTCAAATCCATCAGCGAATGCCGAGCGAGCTGCTCGAGCATGTGGTCCAGGAAGCCGATCCCGGTCTTGATGTCGAACGCGCCGGAGCCGTCGAGATCGATAGTAACCTTTACTTCGGTCTCCTTCGTCTTGCGCTCAATGGTGGCAGTCCGGGACACCTTGCGATAACCCCTCGGGTTGATTGTTCGAAAACAGGCGTTTATCAGCTTGCGCGCCGCCGGGGTAGTGGTCATTCGCCGGGCTGGCTCCGCGCGCTCTTGCTTTCGGCGCCCCGCAACCCAACCTAGCGTGTGAGTTGACCATGCGTAATCCGCCATCATCTTTCGAGTCCACTTGGCACGGCACCACGATCCTGACGGTTCGCAAGGGCGGCCGGGTCGTGATCGCCGGCGACGGCCAGGTGAGCCTGGGCAACACCGTCATCAAGTCGAAGGCGCGCAAGGTGCGATCCGTGCTGCGCGGCGACGTGATCGGCGGGTTTGCCGGTGCAACGGCCGATGCCTTCACCCTGTTCGAGCGCCTTGAAGCCAAGCTGGAGCAGTACCCGGGCCAGCTAATGCGCTCCGCGGTGGAGCTTGCGAAGGACTGGCGGACCGACCGCTATCTCCGCCGGCTGGAAGCCATGATGATCGTCGCCGATCGTACGACGACACTGGTGCTGACCGGAACCGGTGACGTGCTGGAACCGGAGCACGACGTGATGGGTATCGGCTCCGGGGGCATGTACGCACTCGCCGCAGCCCGCGCCCTCCTCGACCAGCCGCTCGATGCCGAGGCGATTGCGCGCAGGGCCATGGAGATCGCGGCCGACATATGCGTCTTCACCAACCGGAACCTCATCGTGGAGAGTCTGCCGAGCGACAGGTAGGACCGGGACCGCGCAATGGGGGCGCGCCGGCTTGAGAAGACTTGGGAACGGATCATATGCTCGCTTGGGGATATTTGCTAACTGCCGGGATTTGCGAGGTCCTGGCCACGACGGCCTTCCGCTACGCAGAGGGATTTACCAGGCTCGGGCCCACGCTCGCTTTCGCCGGCTCTGCTGTCGCCAGTCTGCTGCTGCTCCAGCTCTCCCTTTCCGGCATTCCGCTTGGTACGGCGTATGCGGTATGGACGGGCATCGGTGCCGCCGGGACCGCCATTCTCGGCGCGATGTATTTCAATGAGCCGACCACGACCATGCGCCTGTTCTTCCTGACGCTGCTGATCGGCTCCATTCTGGGCTTGAAGCTGGCGTCTTCCAACTAGGCAGAGATGAATGACGACCTTTTCACCCCGTGAGATCGTTTCCGAGCTGGATCGCTACATCGTCGGTCAGAACGATGCGAAGCGAGCCGTTGCCATCGCGCTGCGCAATCGCTGGCGCCGGCAGCAGCTCAGCGAAGATCTGCGCGAGGAAGTTCAACCGAAGAACATCCTGATGATCGGTCCAACGGGCATCGGCAAGACGGAGATCTCACGCCGGCTCGCCAAGCTCGCCAATGCGCCGTTCATCAAGGTCGAAGCGACCAAGTTCACCGAGGTCGGCTACGTCGGCCGCGACGTCGAATCCATCATCCGCGATCTCGTCGAGGTCGGCCTGGCGCTCGTGCGCGAGACGAAGCGGCGCGAGGTGCGGGCCCGCGCGGAGAAGATGGCCGAAGAGCGCGTGCTCGATGCGCTTGTCGGAGAGCATGCTTCAGCAGCCACCCGCGAGGCCTTTCGCAGGCGCCTCCGGGCGAACGAGCTCAACGACAAGGAAATCGAGATCAAGGTGACGGATACTGGCGGCGGCATTCCCATGTTTGAGCTGCCGGGTGTGCCGGGTGGATCCATCGGCGCCATCAACCTCGGTGACATGCTGGGCAAGGCGTTCGGCGGCCGGCAGAAAACCCGCCGTGTCACCGTCAAGGACAGCTACGAGATCCTGATCGCTGAAGAGAGCGACAAGCTCCTCGACCAGGAGCAGATCACGCAGGAGGCCATCCGCGCCGTCGAGAACAACGGCATCGTCTTCCTCGACGAGATCGACAAGATCTGCTCGCGCAGCGATGGCGGCCGCATCGGTGCCGACGTTTCCCGCGAGGGCGTGCAACGCGATCTGCTGCCGCTCATCGAAGGCACCACCGTGTCGACCAAGTACGGGCCGGTGAAGACCGACCACGTGCTGTTCATCGCCTCGGGCGCCTTCCACGTCGCGAAGCCTTCCGATCTGCTCCCGGAACTGCAGGGGCGTCTGCCGATCCGCGTGGAATTGAAGCCTCTGACGCGCGAGGACTTCCGCCGCATCCTCACGGAGCCGCAGGCCAGCCTCATCAAGCAGTACATCGCGCTGATGGCAACCGAAGGCCTCACCCTCGAGTTCACTGACGATGCCATCGACGCCATCGCGGATACGGCAGCCCAGGTGAACGCGACGGTCGAGAACATCGGTGCACGGCGTCTTCAGACCGTGATGGAACGAGTGCTCGATGACATCTCCTTCGATGCCTCGGACCGCGCCGGGCAAACCATCACCGTCGATGCACAGTACGTCAGGGATCGCGTCGGAGACCTCGCGAAGAACACCGATCTGAGCAAGTTCATTCTCTAGCCCTTCGCGGAAGATCGGCCGCAAGGTGTGATGCGAGGAGGCGAGCCATGCCGCGGCTTTTCACAGGAATTGAGCTTCCGGACGACGTGCGTGAGGCACTTGCCCGCCTGAGGCAGCCCCTTCCTGGTGCGCGCTGGATCGAGCCCGAGAACTATCACATCACACTGCGCTTCGCCGGCGACGTGGACAACCGCCTCGCCGCCGAGTTCGCCCACGCATTGAGCGAAGTCGAGGTTCAGGCCTTCGAGGTGCGGTTTGCGGGCACAGGCGCGTTCGGCGGCAATGAACCGCGTACGCTCTGGGCGCGCATAGAGCCGACACCAGAGCTGGAAGCGCTGGCCCGCGCCCATGAGCGCGCGGCCCGTGCGGCAGGTCTCCAGCCGGAGACGCGAAAATTCAAGCCGCACGTCACCATCGCCCGGCTGCGCAACACCAGTGTCGATGTCGTCGCTCGCTATCTCCAACGCCAGGGCGGATTCCGGACAGAGCCGTTCCTCGTCAGCCGCTTCGCGCTGTTCTCCTCCAAGCCCCAGGTCGGCGGTGGCCCGTATGTAATCGAGGAGACCTATCCGCTCATCGGGGGTGACTACGCCGAGTATGAGGACGAGTACTGAAGGCTGACGTCCGAACGAGCTGTGCTTTGGGAGGAACGGCCATGGCTCAGAAGCTCTCACCCGAAGCCCGCGCAGAGGCGTTGGCGCGGCTGTCAGGCTGGCAACCCGTCGAGGGCCGGGATGCCATTTTCCGCCAGTTCAAGTTCGCCGATTTCAATGCCGCCTTTGGATTCATGACACGCGTGGCCCTGGTGGCCGAGAAGATGAACCACCACCCCGAATGGACGAATGTCTGGAACCGCGTCGACGTCACGCTGACAAGCCACGATGCGGGCGGCCTCTCCGCGCGTGACATCAAGCTCGCCGAGGCCATGGATCGGATTGCGGGCACGCAGGCCTGACCTGCCGATCCATGCCGGGCTTCGCCCGTTCTCCGAAAGCTTCGGCGAACTTTTCTAGCGCGGTGCCAAGCGGATCGCGCCATCGAGGCGGATGCTCGCGCCGTTCAGCATCACGTTCTCGCAAATGTGGATCGCCAGCGCTGCGTACTCGGACGGATCGCCGAGGCGCGAGGGGAAGGGTACCGTTGCCGCCAGGGACTTCTGCGCCTCCTCCGGCAGGCCGGCGAACATGGGCGTCCGGAACAGGCCCGGCAGGATGGAGCAGACGCGAACGCCATCGCGAGAAAGGTCACGCGCGACGGGCAGCGTCATCGAGGCGACTCCGCCCTTCGATGCCGCATACGCGACCTGTCCGATTTGCCCGTCCTGCGCTGCGACCGAAGCCGTATTGATGATGACCCCGCGCTCGCCGTCCGGGCCAAGAGGATCGAGCGTCAGCATGCCCGCGGCGCATTTTGAAATCATCAGAAACGTGCCGACCAGGTTGACCTGGATCACCTTGGCGAAGCTCGCAAGATCATGAGGTTCGATGGCGCCTGTATCCTTGACGCGCCGGACGACGCGCTTGGCAATGGCAATGCCGGCGCAATTGACCAGGATGCGTTCCTGCCCATGGGCTTTGCGGACGGCAGCCAAGGCGGCTTCGACGCTTTCCTCGTTCGTCACGTCGCATGGTGCGAAGGTGCCCCCGATACGCTGTGCGTGCTCACGCCCGGCGGCTTCGTTGAGATCGAGCAGGCTGACCTTGACGCCCTTCTCGGCCAATGCCGCTGCCGTCGCGGCCCCGAGGCCGGACGCACCACCCGTCACAACGGCTGCAATGTCGCTTCCGAGCTTCATATCCCGTGTCCTCCTTACGCCGGCCCAATGGCGTATGTCGATTGAATGGGGTTGTCTCTTCTCTTAGGTTTCGGCGGCTCGCCCTTAAAGCGCTGCTTGCCTGAAGGAGACCTCCGTGGCCCACAACGGTCTGATCGATCTTTATAGCGATACATCCACGCGCCCGACACCGGGGATGCGCCAAGCCATGGCCAATGCCGATGTGGGCGACGAGCAGCGCGGAGAAGATCCGACCACCACGGCGCTCGAGGAGCGCATCGCCGCGCTTTTGGGCAAGGAAGCCGCGGTGTTCCTGCCCTCGGGCACCATGTGCAATCAGATCGCGCTCCTGGTGCACTGCCGGCCCGGTGATGAAGTCATCGGTGCCGCCGGCACGCACGTCTTCACGTCCGAGGCGGGCGGCGGCTCGGCGCTGGCCGGCGCGCAGACCTGGCCCATCGTTTGCGACAGGGGCATATTCGACGGCTCCGACCTCGGCGCTGCCATTCGCGAGCCGAGTCGCCACTCACCGCGTTCACGGCTGGTCGTCGTCGAGCAGACCGTAAACCGTGGCGGCGGCGCGATCTGGCCCGTCGAGAAGATCGAAGCTGTCGCCGAGCTCGCGCATCGACGCGGTCTCGCCGTTCACATGGACGGTGCCCGTCTGATGAACGCCGTTGTCGCCACCGGCATTCCGGCTCGCGTCATGGCGGCCCGATGCGACAGCGTGTGGCTCGACCTGTCGAAAGGGCTCGGATGTCCGGTCGGCGGCGTGCTGGCCGGCTCGCGCGACTTCATCGACGAGGCCTGGCGCTGGAAGCAGCGGATCGGCGGCGCCATGCGCCAGTCGGGCATTCTGGCGGCCGCGGGGCTCTATGCGCTTGACCACCACGTCGAACGGCTGGCGGATGATCACGCCAATGCGGCGCTGCTCAGCGAGCGTATCCGAGAAATCCCCGGAGTCAGGCTCATGGCCCCAAGACCCGAGACCAACATCGTCTATTTCGACACGAGCGGTACGGGCCTGACGGCCAAGGCGGTGACGGAAGCGCTGCTCGCGGAGAACGTGCGGATGGGGACGTCCTACGGTGGCATGATCCGGGCCGTCACGCACCTCGACGTGTCGCGTGACGACGTTGAGGCCGCGGCGGCCGTACTCCGCCGCGTGCTGGATCGCCGATAGACAGAGCCCGAACCAGTCAGGCTGTCCTCAGCCGTTGGAGCACGACAGCCAGCGCACCGAACGCCAAGCCGAAAGGCACGCTCCAGGCGACATGGAATCCGGGAATATCGGACGTGAGCTGCAAGCCAGTGAGCGGCGTGAATATCGCGGCATCGAGCACGACGGGAAACACCAGCAACAGACCGGCGGCCCAGAACAGTGCCGTCTCGAGCAGCGTATTGCGCTTCACCATCCATCTTTGCAGCGCAAAGGCGAGCGCAACGATACCGGCGGCCACGACCAGCGTGATTTCCACCACGTCCACCCAGCTCCGTCCTTCCGGCATATGCAGCAAGAGGCCGACACCGTGTGGATCTACGACGAACACGAACGGCACGAGGAAGGCCGGCATCGTGTATTTCCAGGACTGCAGCGTCGTGATGTACGGATTGCCGCCCGTGATCGCCGCCGCGGCGAACGGTGACAGGGCTGTTGGTGGCGACACCTCGGAAAGCACGGCGTAATAGAAGATGAACATGTGCGCCGCGAAATCCGGAACACCGAGCTTGATGAGCGCCGGGGCCGCGATGACCGCGCACATGATGTAAGAGGCGGTCACCGGCACAGCGAGCCCGACGATCCACACGATGGCCGCCGTGAAAATCGTGGTGAGCAGCAGACTGCCCTGCGCGTAGCCGATGATGATATCGGCAAACCGCTGCGCGAGGCCCGTCAAAGTCACCACGCCGACGATGATTCCCGCCGTCGCGCAGATCGAGGCCACGCTGAGGACGCCGGTCGTGCCGTCGCGCAGCGCCTGCGCCAGGCGGGCTGCCACCGGTGCGATCTGCGGCAGGAACAGGCCTGCCGCGGCAGTGAGCGCCAGTGCGATGAAGACGGTCAGCGAATAGGCATTGCCGTCTGCAAACCCGATCGCGGAGAGCACCGCTGCGACGGCAATCGTCGCGCCGACGACGATGCGCGGAACAAGCGCCGTGTCCGGCCGGATCGCGCTGGAGCCGATGGCCAGCATGGTTGCCCAGAACACCGCCAGCACGGGCGAAAAGCCGAGCACCAAGAAGGCGATGATCGAGACCAGCGAGCCAAAGTGGTACCAGTAGCCGGCAAGCAGCCGCCAGAGCGTCCCTTTCTCGACCATCAGATCGCTGGTGCCGCCAGTCTTTCTGGCGTCGACCTCGACCATGGTCCAGATCGCCAGATAGTAGAGCAGCGTCGGGATGGTCGCCATCAAAATCACGTCGAAGTAGGAGATCTTGAGAAACTCGGCGATGAGAAAGGCTGCCGCGCCAAGGACCGGCGGCGAGATGATGGCGCCAAGTCCGCCGGCGGCCAGCAGTCCGCCGGCGGCGTTCTTTTCGTACCCGGCTTTGGCCAGCAGCGGATAGGCCACCGTGCCGATCGTGACCGTCGTCGCCACGCCGGACCCCGACGGGCCACCGAGCAGGAAGGATGACAGCACGACGGCGCGGCCGGCCGAGTTCCGTTTGCCACCCATAGCGGCGAACGAGAAATCGATGAAGAACTTGCCCGCGCCTGAAACTTGCAGAACGGCCCCGAAGATCGTGAACAGGATGATGAGGCTCGAGGAGACGTCCACAGTCGTTCCGAAAATGCCTTCGAGCGTCATGTAGAGGTGCCCGACGAGGCGATCGAGCGGATAGCCGCGATGGGTCCACGGTTCACCCAGGTGGTTGCCGAACAACGCATAGAGGATGAAGACGATCGCCAAGGCGGGCATGATAAAACCTGTCGCCCGCCGCGTTGCTTCCAGCAAAAGCACAATGAAGATAATGCCGACAACAACGTCCATCGGCTCCGGCATGATTGCGCGATCGCCGAACTCCTCACCCTGCATCAGGACGTAGACGATGACGCCCAGGCTCGCGAAAGCGAGCAGCCAGTCCCACCACCGGATGCGATCGCGCAGGCTCGGCACCGCCGGGAACAGAAGAAACACGAGGAACAGGACGCAAGCGACGTGGACGGGCCGCAGGACATAGGCAGGGACGATGTCGTAGGCGGCATAGATATGGAACAGCGACACGCCGACCGCGATCGTCGTAATCGCCTTTCCGACGAGGCCACCGAGCCGATTGAGCGCGCCTTCCTCTTCCTCGATGTAGTGCTCGATGATCTTGCGATCGGGCTCCGGCGTCTCGACTGCGGCCGGAGTGTTCTCCGCCTCTCCGGCCGCAGATGCACCATCGCTGGTCCTCGTCAAAGTCAGTCTCCTTTGGGCTCGCGCATTCGCGAATCTTGGCGGCTAAAACGGGTCACCGGGCGCGAGGGGCCCGGTGACCGCAAATCGAGCGACAACGCCAGACTCGTTCAGTCGACCTTGATGCCCTTCTCGTTGAAGTACTTGAGTGCGCCCGGATGGAACGGAATGCCGGACCGCTTCACCGACTGCAGCTCCGGCTTGATGTTCAACGCCTCCTTGTGGACCTTCGCGAGCTCCTCACGCTTCTCAAAGGTGATCTTCGTTATGTTGTAGGCGAGGTCCTCCGGCATCGCGTCGTTCACGGCCAGGATGTTCCAGACGGTGATGTTATTCGCATCCTGATCCATCCCCGAGTAGGTCTCCTTGGGGATGACGGCCTCGGCATAGAGCGGGCCGTACTTCTCGTTCATCTTTGGCGTAAGGTGCGCGATCTCGAGGAACTTGATCTTCGTGTTCGGCGTCGCGGCGAGGTCCGTCACCGCCGCCGTGGGCAGACCACCGACCCAAAAGAAGGCCTGGATCTTGCCGTCCTTGATGGCATTGACGCTTTCGGCAACCCCGAGACGCTCCTTCCCGATGTCCTTCTCGGGATCGATGCCGGCCGCTTCCAGCACACGGAAGGCAAACACCTCAGTTGCGCTTCCCGGTGAGCCGGTGGAAACCCGCTTACCCTTGAGATCCTCGATCTTTTCGATGCCAGTGCCGTCCACGGTCACGACGTGCATGTGGTTCGGATAGAGGACGGCGAGCGCCTTCACGGGCAGCTTTTTCGGGAACTTGCCCTGACCGTTGATCGCATCCCAGGCCGCATCGACCTGCGAGAAGGCGATGTCCGTCCTGCCCGAGCCAACGAGCTTCATGTTGTCGACGGAGCCGCCCGTGACTTCCGCCGTGGCCGTTACACCTTTGAGCTCCTTGCTGAGGATGTTCCCCAGACCGCCACCCAGCGGGTAATAGACGCCGCCGGTGCCGCCGGTTGCGATCGTCAGCTGCTTGTCCTGGGCGTTGGCAGGACCGGTCGCGAATACACCGAGGCCCATCGCCACCAGGGCCATCAAAAATTGCTTTTTCATCGGATCGAGCTTCTCCTTGCGTGAATCCCCTGAGCCAGCGCGGGGCTCAGCACACCGCTGTTCGTTGTGAATTGCGCATGGCTTCCTGCAAGCGGGCTACATGGTGACGATCACCTTGCCCGTGGCTTCCCTCCGGTCGAGCATTCTGATCGCCTCGGATGTCTCCGCAAGCGGAAGCGCGGCGTGAGTGTGCGGCCTCAGCTCTCCCGCTGCAACCCATTTCAGCACGGTCTCAATGTTGTTCCGATGCGCACGCGGATTTCGCCGCGCGGATTCACCCCAGAACACCCCGACGATGTCGCAGCTCTTGAGCAGCACGAGATTGAGAGGGATACGCGGGATCGCGCCGGCCGCGAATCCGACAACGCAGTATCGGCCCAACCAGGCGATGGAGCGGAGAGCCAGCTCGGCATGATCGCCGCCGACGCAGTCGTAGATCACGTCTGCGCCGCGCCCGCCGGTCAGATCGCGCAAGCCCTGTTTCAGGTCAGTCGTGGTGTAGTTCAGCAACTGGTCCGCGCCGTGCTGGCGGCAGATGTCGAGCTTTTCGGATGAGGACGCGACGGCAATGACTTTGGCCCCGAGCCGCTTTGCCACCTCGACTGCCGCGAGACCAGCACCGCCGGACGCACCGAGGACTGCAACCGTTTCGTCCGCCTTCAGCTTCGCCCGGTCCATCAGGCCATGCAGAGCCGTTCCATAGGTCACATTGATGCCCGCAGCGACGGGCGTGCTGACCTCATCCGGTACAGGAATGACGTGCTCGGCATGCGCGACGACCAGCTCCCGCGCGCCACCCCAGCCGAGATAGGCGCACACCCGTTGGCCCGGTGAGAACTCTCCCACTTCCGGACCGACGATGTCGATTTTGCCGGCAACTTCGGCTCCTGGCGAGAACGGCAGCTCCGGCTTATATTGATACTTGCCGCGGGTGATGAGCGTGTCGAGAAAGTTGAGCGCCGCCGCTTCTACGCGGATGCGGACCTCGCCAGGACCAGGCTGTGGATCAGAAACCTCCTCGATGGCAATCCCTTCCGGACCGGCCAGGGTCTTGCACAACGCCGCTCTCATGTGACACCTCCTCCATGTCAGCCGATGGATGGCTGCCCGGAGCGTAACGGCTACCGCCGGACTGAGCCAAGCCGGCAACGGCACCGAGTATCATGAACGATAGAGTCCAGTCGGAATTTCGCGGGAATTGGCCGCCGAAGCCACGCGGCTACTTCGCCATCGGCGCCGAGCGGATGTCGAAGGCGCTTAACCTGGGCAACCTCATGCGGTCGGCCCATGCCTTCGGAGCGAGCTTCACGTTCACCATCGGCGCGACCTATCAGGCCCTGGAGGCACGCGCCGACACGTCAAAGGGGCAATGGCACCTGCCGCACTACAATTGGCCGACCCTCGATGCGATGACGCTTCCGCAAGGCTGCAAGTTGGTAGGCATCGAGCTCACCGATTCTGCCATAGATTTGCCGAGCTTCTGTCATCCTTTGCGCGCAGCGTACGTGCTCGGCCCGGAGCGGGGCTCGCTCTCGGATGCACTGCTGGCGCGGTGCGACTTCGTCGTTAGGATCCCGACGACGTTTTGCATCAATGTCGCCATGGCCGGGGCCATCGTCATGTACGACCGCTTCAGGACCATGGCGCAATTCCCGGAACGACCGGTCGGTCTCACGGAAACGTTACGCAAAACATCATCGTGACAGGCCCTGCAGCAAATCACTATAGTTTCGGAAGATCTCCAATCTCTGCTGCCGTCCCAAATCGCGAGGTGCAATGCGAGGACTAGTTCGCCCAACAGCTATTGCTGCCATCCTGATGGCGACAGCCGTTTGCGCGAGCGCGCAGACGAAGCTCATCGACTCCTTCACCGATTGGCATTTCTATTCGCATGAAAATTCGGGCGAGAAGCTCTGCTTCATCGCGACCACGGCGCAGTCCAGCGAACCGGCGGGTATGAAACGCGATCCCGCATACTTCTATGTTTCCTCCTGGCCGAAGGATGGTGTGCGCACCGAATTGAGCGTCAAGATCGGTTATCCCTTCAAGGAGGGCTCCGAGGTGACCGTCACGGTCGGGAGCGAGAGCTACAAGCTCTTCACGCACCAGGACCGCGCCTTCGTGAGCAATCCAATCGAGGAGCTGAAGCTGCTCGAGTCGATGAAGCGCGGCACGACGATGGTCGTGGAGGGCGTGTCGGAGCAGGGGACGACGACCAAAGATACGTTTTCTCTGATGGGCCTCACGAAGGCGGTGCAGACGCTGACCAGCCAATGCGGATAGCTCGCAACGCGGAATTTTGCCCGAGCCCGCAGCCGAGGTTCATCGCAAAAGCTCATTCGCGATGGTCAGGCCGCCTTCGGCGGCTACGGAGCTGTACATAGAGGGCGCCCTCTCCTCCATGTCGGGGATGCGCCTGTGTGAAGCTGACGACCACTGAGCGCAACTCCGGCTCCGCGAGCCACATGGGCACGCTGCGCTTCAGAACTCCGCGGTCGGGCTGGTCCAAGTCGAAGGGACGATCGCTCAAGCCCGCGCCACCACCCTTTCCCGTAATGACGAGCACGTGGCGTTGCCCTTTGGCACACGCGGAGAAGATGAAGCTCCTCAGTGCACTGTGCGCTTCACCGGCGCGCATACCATGCAGGTCGAGACGGGCTTCGATTTCGACCCGGCCACCCGCAATACGCTTCAGTCTTCGCCGGTCGAAGTCCGCAAGGGGTGGCGGCTTGGCGGGGCTTTTGGGGCGGCCGGTCTGAGACTGAGCTTCGCGGGGACTGGAGGGTTCCACCGCCGCCCTTTTCAGCTCGTCCTCCAGCTTCGGTCCAATTGGCTCCGATGCCGGGAGCGATTCAGGATGCCCGGCAGAAGGATGCACTCGCGCCTTCCTTCTGAAGGGCTTCAGGCTACGAGCCACAGATGACCAAAGCGCCTCGTCCTCCGGCGTCAGGAGGCGCTGCTGGGAGCGGGGAGGTCGCCCTGGCCGACTCATGGCCTAAGCTTTGGACTCCGCATCCCGCGGCAACAGCACGAAGAAGCTGCCGGCGTGCCGCGTCCTGCCTGCCTGATCTCCGGCCTCGCTGCCGGATCCGAAATAGATATCGCCCCGCTCCGGACCCGTGATCGCTGAGCCAACGTCCTGAGCAATCATCAAGCGTCGGAAGGTACCACGCTCGCCAGCACGGGCGAGGTCGGGCGCCACCACGTAGATCGGTGTTCCAATGAGATGCACGCTCGCATCGACTGCCAGGCTTCGGCCAGCAGTAAGCGGGATACCCATGACGCCAAGCGCCGATTGGGCGTCGGCCACGGACAGCTCTTGGAAGAAGATGTAGGATGCATTCTGCCACATCACCTGTCGGCCGCGCTCCGGGTCCGCGCGAAGCCACTGCTTCAGGGTCTCGAGCGAGACTTCATCCGCCCTGAAGAGGCCGGAGTCCACGAGATATCGCCCGATCGACGTGTAGGGGTGTCCGTTCTTCCCGTCATAGCTCACGCGGACATGCGACCCGTCGGGCAATGTGACAAGGCCCGAACCCTGGATGTGCATGAAGAACGCATCGACAGGATCTTCCAGGTAGAGGAGCTCCAAGTTGCGGCCCGACAATGCTCCGGACTCGATCTCGGAGCGCGTATAGTACGGCAAGTGCCGGCCATCCTCTGTACGGCGCGCATGCGTCAAGGCCTTGCCCGCAGCGCCACGCATCGATTCATCCATCAGGTTCACCAGGTCCGGCGGCCGTCGGTAGACCGGAACGTGATACCGGCCATTAGGCACACGGGAGCCAGCCAGGACCGGCTCATAGTAGCCAGTCAGGAGCCCGTGGCTGCGTGCGTGAACCACTCGATGCGGAACGAAGTGCGTTTCAAAGAATGCCCGGGCATCATTCGCCTGACCCGGCAGATCCAGTGCTGATCGGATTATCCCGAGGAGACGCGCCCATCTGTCGAGATCAGGAAGAGAGCCGTCATCCGCGGCCTTGGCCAGCCGTTCGCCCGACTTCAGGAAGGCCCCGAAAGCCGCAGAGTGTTCGTCTTCCTCCCACCCGGGAAGGGCAGAGAACGAGACGGCCTCGAATGTCACACGGGCTTCGGTCACGACACCTCCTGCACTAGAGCGCAGGCGGCGCAACGCAGACGCGGTCCTCGACAGGAGATTCGCTCAGACAAGCCCACGCGGCCGCACATGTCCGCTCCCGAGCCCCTGGCTCGTCACGGCGCCTGTGTGGCAATGAGTCGCCAGTTCGGGTTTCGCGACGTCACCTCGCGCGCGAAAGTCCAAATATCAGTGACCTCGCGGATGCGCTGGGGATCACCGGAGATGACATGTCCTGCCGAATCGCGCGTCGCCGATATGAGCTGGCTGACGAACTTCACCGTGACTTGCGCGGTCGATCCTTTCAGCTCCGCCTCGACGATCTCCGCCTTGTTGATGCCGACGAAGCTCTGATCGATCTGCTCGCCGCGGCTCTCACGATCGGAGATGGCAGCAACGAAGCTGTCGAAGACCTCGCGGCTGAGAAGATCCTTCAGGAGCTTGCGGTTGCCCTCGGCGAAGGCCATGACGATCATTTCGTAGGCCTGCTTGGCGCCGCGCAGGAACTGCTCGGGGTCGAAACTCGCATCCGCTCGCGCTATATGCAGGAGCGCCTGCTCCAGGAACGTGTTTCCACCGGCGAAGTTTTTCACGCGTGTTTCCGCATCGGCTGCTGCGACTTCTTCGTGACCGCCCACCGTGGCGGCTTCACGTTCCCGGCGGGGGAGGGCCACCACCTTGCCCTTGGCCGCGGCGGCGCGCTCTCTTGCCTCCTGCTGCGCCCGAAGCTGGCGCTCGTAACGGGCTTCCTCGTCGCCCGTTCGCCGCCCAAGTACGCTACGCAGCTTGAGAATAACGACGACCGCGACGATCAGGAACAGGAGGGTAATGACGTCGATTCTGCCATCCATCTGAAGCTGCTTTCGTGGCGAGGACCAGTGTTGACTTGATGTATGATGAAGTCAGGACAGGGTCCAGGGCCCGGGCCGGTGAAAACGTCGCGCGGTTGAGCGCAACGCATGGTCCTTCGCGACCCTAACTTAGGGCATTGTCTCGCCCAAGCCAATCGGAATGACTTGGCCGCACGCCCCGCCGGCCAAAGCAGCACTCGAGCGGGGCCCTTTCGGTAGGTTGATGATACGTTTGACATTTCTGCTGTTGTTCGTGGGCTATCCCCTGCTGGAGCTCGCGGTCCTGATCCGCGTTGGCCAGTCCATCGGCGTGGCCGCGACTCTCGCAATCGTGATCGGGACGGCCATTCTCGGCCTGGTCACGCTCAAGCGCGAAGGCTTCGCGATGATGAGCCGCGCTCGTCAGGCGCTCGCACAGGGCAGCCCGCCGATCATGCCCGTCGCCGAAGGGAGTCTCGCCTTCCTCGCTGCCGTCCTCCTCATTCTGCCAGGTCTGATCGGCGATACGGTGGGGCTGTTGTTTTTGATCCCTCCCGTGCGTCACGCTTTCGCGGCATGGAGCCTCGGCCGGTTCGCATCCGCCGGTGCAACCCGTATTCGCGTTTTCACCACCGGACGGCCGCACGGCGGCTCCGGAGCAGGCCGTCGACAATCGGACCCTCGCAAGCCGGGTCCTGTGATCGAGGGGGAGTACACGCGCGTCGACGAGGACAGCGATGATCGGCCCCCGCCGCGGCGCTGAGGCCTGAAGACAGCTAACGGTTCACGAACAAAGAGCTGGCATTGCCGCCCGGCCTCGAGCGTGATAGCCAGCGCCTCGGTACCTGAATGCGCTTCCGACGAGCCGGAATGGAGGACGACGCCATGGCAGATCAACCGAACAACGGCGCGAGCAAACCTGCTGGAGCCGCTGGCGATCAGCCGCCCTTCCAGGCCCGTGTTCTCGGGCAATACATCAAGGATCTCTCGTTCGAGAACCCTAACGTCGGCAAGCTGGTCCAAGAGCCCGGTGACAATCCGAACCTGCAGCTCGAAGTCAACGTCAACGCGAAGACCGTCGGCAAGGACGTCTACGAAAGCGCCATCGAGTTTAAGGCGAGCGCAACCAACAAGGCCGGGGTGATCTACGACCTCGAGCTCGTCTATGCAGGGTTGTTCAAGATCGAGAACGCACCACCGCAGGCGCTCGAGCCCTTCCTGCTCATCAATTGCCCGCTGCTGCTGTTCCCGTTCCTGCGCCGCCTCGCCGCCGACCTCACACGAGAGGGTGGTTTTCCGCCACTGCTGCTCGACCCGATCGATTTCGGCAGCCTCTATGTCCGGCGCAAACAGCAGGCCCAGCAGCAGGCGCAGGCGGCACAGACTCCCTCGCTCAAGGCGTGAAGAGCGCCGCTCGTCAGCTCTTGTCCTGTGCGGCAGCCATGTAACGGCGCCAAATGGCGTCCTGACCCAATGTCTCGATGAAGGCCCGATGCAATTCCTCAGCTTCGGGCGTCAGCCGCGGCGGCAACGGGGCAGGACGCGGCCGAGCGGCCCGGGCCCGGCGGATGCTGGAGCGCCTTGCCGAAACGTCGTCTTGGCCCAGGACCAGCGTCGCTTGCCGCTCACCCAGAAGCTCGATGTAGACTTCCGCCAGGAGCTCGGAGTCCAACAGAGCGCCGTGCTTGACGCGCTTCGAGTTGTCGATCCCATAGCGCTTGCAGAGCGCGTCGAGGCTGTTCGGGCCAGCCGGGTGCTTTCGCCGCGCCAACGCGAGCGTGTCGACCACGCGATCCATCAGAATCGGCGGTCGGCCGGCGCGTTCGAGCTCCATGTTGATGAAGCCCATATCGAAGCTCGCGTTATGAATGACGAGCGCCGCATCGCTGACGAATTCCAGGAATTCGTCGACGATGGCTGAAAAGGGAGGTTTGTCCTTCAGAAACTCGTTGGAAATTCCGTGAACGGCTTCTGCATCGGGATGGACCTCGCGGTCTTCCGGATTGATGAACCGGTGAAACTCTCGTCCGGAAGGGATGCGGTTCACCAGCTCCAGGCACCCAATTTCGATCAGTCGATCCCCCTGAGTTGCGTCGAGCCCCGTCGTCTCCGTATCGAGAACGATCTCTCGCAGCATCCCCCCGGCCCCCCGGCCTCAGTCCCTCGTCACCCCTCCGTCAGCTCCAGAACTGCTGGTAGGCCCTGCCTCCGCGATTCTGCAGCGCGGCGACGATAGCATCGACCTGGGCGTAGCTCTCCTCAATGGAGCCCCCCGTATCCACAACGAAATCGGCGCGGCGGCGCTTTTCCGCATCGGGCATCTGGCGGGCGAGGATGGCTTCGAGCTTCGCAGGGGTCATACCGGGCCGCTGCAGGACCCGCTGCCGCTGGACTTCGGCGGGAGCGCTCACCACGACCGTCACATCGACCCGCGCATTGCCGCCGGTCTCGAACAGAAGCGGAATTTCGAGCACGGCCATTCTGGCGCCCTGCTCGAAGGCCTTGCGAAGGAATTCGCGCTCGGCGGCCTGCACCAGCGGGTGCACGATCGATTCCAGCCTTTTCAGGCCACGTGGATCGCCGAGCACGGCCTGGCCGAGCTTGGCGCGATCGACCTTGCCGCCAGACGTCGTGCCGGGAAAGGCGGCCTCGATCGGCTCGACAGCCTCTCCCTCATACAGCTCGTGCACGAGGGCATCGGCATCGCAGACCGGCACACCGAGCTGGCGGAAGCGCTCGGCCACCGCCGATTTCCCCATGCCGATCGAGCCAGTCAGACCGATGACGATCATGTCGCACTCTTACCCTGTGCTGACCCAACTCAATCCGGAATGGCCTTCCGCGCACGAAGCTCCTTGAGAAGGGGGAGCATCGGCAAGCCGAGGATGGCGAAGTAGTCACCCTCGATCCGCTCGAATAGCTGAATGCCCGGCCCCTCGATCTGATAAGCCCCCACTGAACCGAGCACATCGCCACCGACCTTGGCCAGATAACGGCCGACGAACGCGGGGGAAAAGTTGCGCATCCACAGGTCGGCAGTGTCGACGTGCACCCACTCCGTCTCGCCGTCCTCGGCGATCACGGCGGCCGTGTGCAATTGATGGGCACGCCCGCGAAGGGCCAGAAGCGCATCCCGCGCGCGGTCCATCGTCCCTGGCTTGGTGAACAGCTCAGAACCGCAAGACAGCACCTGATCGGCGCCGATCACGATGGATCCCGGATGCCTTGCGCTCACATCCTCTGCCTTCGCGCGCGCCAGGACCTCGGCCATGTCGGCTGGATCGACCTCGGCTCCGTCGGCCGTCAAAGTCTCCCGAATGACCGTTTCGTCGACGCAGGCGGCAACGGCTTTGAACGGAATGCCCGCAGCCGTCAACAGCCGCTGCCGCGTAGGGCTGGCAGACGCTAAAATGATCTGCGGGAAGGAAGCGGACTCAGCCATCGTTCTCCTCCGCCTGGCTCGTATTCTGGGCTTGGCGACTCTGATAGAGCTTCAGGATGGTGACGGCCGTCTCCTCCACCGACCGCCGGGTCACATCGATCACCGGCCAGCCATGACGGGCGCAGAGTCGTCGTGAGTGAGCCAGCTCCTGGGCGATCTGCTCGCGATCGACGTAATCCTCGAGGTTGCGGTCGCTCATGAGCCGCACACGATTGCGGCGAATCTCGGCGATGCGATCGACGCTGGCCACCAAGCACACCACGAATGCCGAATGCGGCCGGGTGAGCGGCTCAGGCAGCGGCAGCTGGGAGACGATCGGCACGTTGGCCGTCTTGTAGCCGCGCTGTGCCAGATAGATGCTGGTTGGCGTCTTCGACGTGCGCGATATGCCCAAAATGATGATATCGGCTTGATTGAGGTCGTCCGGAAGATGACCGTCGTCGTGGGCCATGGAAAAGTTGAGCGCATCGATGCGCCGGAAATAGTCCGCATCCAACACGTGCTGGCCGGCGACGATGGGCGTCTGCGGCTCCCCGAGATAGCTCTCAAAGACTTTCATGATGGGTTCGAGCACATACAGGCAAGGCACCGCCAGCTCCCGGCACCGTTGCTCGAGCCGCTCGGTCAGCTCGCGGTTGACGATCGTGTAGAGGACGATCCCCGGCGCGGAGCTGATCTCCTGCAGCACGCGCTCCAGTTGCCGAGCGGTGCGCACCAGCGGGTGCACGTGCTCGATCGGGCGAACCTTGGCGTATTGCACCGACGCTGCCTTCGCGATCGTGGTTAGCGTCTCGCCGGTTGAATCGGAGACAAGATGCAAGTGGAAGTAGCTCGGAAGGCGGTGGGGCATCTGTGGACAAAGTCTCCGGTTGTGCACGCCGGCGGGCGCTCTTCCTCGATCAGGGCGGCGGGGCTGCTAGTCATCCACAGAACGATCCACCATCGATCTGATCCGCCACAAACCGGCGACCGTTCTCCAATGCCGTGGATTCTGTGCAATGTGCACATCCCTTGGGCGGCGTTTCAACACTTGGTTCACCCCACTCGAGCCCGCTGTAAAGGCGGAACATGTTGACTCTCAATACGGTTATCGAGCCTAGTAGCCGTGCGTCGAGGATCACACCAAATCTTGTCGGCCGTCGCCGGGTTCCGGGCCAGCCTGTGGGCAGGCGGGCAGAACGCGACAATTACCGGCATCCCCGGAGCCAAGAGTCAAAACAGCAAGAGTCTTCAATCTCATTGTCTGAGAAAGAGATAATGCGTGAAATCCCGCAGGCACTTACCGAGCGCGCAATAACCTGTCCGTTCCTCATGCCGTTCGCTCGGCTGTCCCCTCCAAGTCCTCCGATCTGGCTGATGCGGCAGGCAGGCCGCTATCTGCCGGAATACCGGGCGGTGCGGCAGCAGGCCGGTGGCTTCCTGGATCTCTGCTACAACCCGGAGCTCGCATCAGAGGTGACGCTGCAACCTGTCCGCCGCTTCCATTTCGACGCAGCCATCCTGTTTTCAGACATCCTCGTCGTCCCGCACGCCTTGGGACAGCACGTCACTTTCGCCGAGGGGGAAGGTCCACGTCTCGCGCCTATTCGCTCGCGGGAGGACATCGACCGGCTCGACAAGTTGCAGGTGGGCTTCACATTCGCTCCGGTGCACAAGACGGTTCTGCGGACGAGGGCAGCTTTGCCGCGAGACACCGCCCTGATCGGCTTCTGTGGCGCGCCGTGGACCGTGGCGACCTATATGGTAGGCGGGCGCGGATCACCCGATCAGGCCGAGGCGCGGCTGATGGCCTATCGGGAGCCGGAGACCTTCGCGCATCTGATCGACATCGTGACCGAGGTTTCGATCAAGTACCTCATCGGCCAGATCGTCGCCGGCGCCGATGCCGTTCAGATCTTCGACAGTTGGGCGGGCAGTCTCCCTGACGATCAGTTCGAGCGATGGGTCATTGCACCGACCCGGCGGATCGTGAGCGAGCTCAAGGCGCATCATCAGGAGATCCCTGTGATCGGGTTCCCGCGCGCCGCGGGCGAGAAGACAGCCCGATACGTCCGTGAGACGGGCGTCGATGGCGTGAGCTGCGACACGGGCATGTCCCTCGATGCCATGGCGGCGCTCGCCGACACGGAGGACGTTGTCGTGCAGGGCAATCTCGATCCGCTGCTGCTGGTGACCGGCGGCGAGCCACTCGAAGCGCGTGTCCGCCAGATTCTGGCTGCCATGCAGGGCCGGCCATTCATTTTCAACCTTGGCCACGGCATCGTTCCCCAGACGTCACCCGAGAACGTGGCTCGGCTTGTCGCGCTCGTTCGCAGCTAGCTGGGGAGGTGCTTCGTGGAGCTCTGGATCAAGGCACTCCACATCATCAGCGTCATCGCCTGGATGGCGGGGATGCTCTACCTGCCGCGCCTGTTCGTCTACCACGCGGCCTCGAAACCTGGCTCGGAGCAGTCGGAAACCTTCAAGGTCATGGAGCGGCGCCTGCTCAGGCTCATCATCAACCCGGCCTCGATCGTCGTCTGGATCACCGGGCCTTACCTCGCCTGGGCGTGGGGGATGTACATGGATGGCTGGTTGATCGCGAAGTTCATCCTTGTCCTTGCGTTGACCGCTCTGCACCATGCGCTTGCCATCTGGCGCAAGCAGTTCGCCGAGGACCGCAACCGCCACGACCAGCGCTTCTACCGCATCGTCAACGAGATCCCGACGGTGCTGTTGATCGGGATCGTCATCCTGGTGGTCGTGAAGCCTTTTTAACAGGCACCTCGTGATGGCATCTTTTTCTGAGCCGGTTCATCTGCTATATAATATCCGAACGACGGTCGCCGGCGGCTGAGAGGTTTGCCGGTCCGCTGCCTGGATTTCCCACATCTCCTGGTAGACCGCACATTCGGCGCCAATCCGCGCCCAACTCCCACTTTCTGAATTCGGCCCGGTTTGAAACCTCTCGCCCGCCTTAGCGCCGTGCCGGTCGGAGTCACCCGATGACTGAACTGAAACTGCAAGACCTGAAATCCAAATCTCCCACCGAACTGTTGAGCTTTGCCGAAGAGCATGGGGTGGAGAACGCCAGCACCATGCGCAAGCAGGAGCTGATGTTCGCCGTCCTGAAGCAGCTCGCCGGCAAGGAAATCGAAATCACAGGGACCGGTGTCGTCGAGGTGCTGCAGGATGGCTTCGGCTTCCTGCGCTCGCCCGACGCCAACTACCTGCCCGGTCCCGACGACATCTACGTCTCTCCCTCTCAGATCCGCCGCTTCGCCCTGCGTACCGGAGACACGGTCGAAGGCCAGATCCGCAGCCCCAAGGAGGGGGAGCGCTACTTCGCACTCCTGAAGGTCAACAAGATCAATTTCGAAGATCCCGACAAGGGGCGCCACAAGATCCACTTCGACAATCTGACGCCACTCTATCCGACGCAGTGGCTGAAGATGGAGATCGAGGACCCGACGATCAAAGATCTGTCGGCGCGGGTCATCGACATCGTGGCCCCCATGGGCAAGGGCCAGCGCGCTCTCATCGTCGCTCAGCCGCGGACCGGTAAGACCGTACTCCTGCAGAACATCGCCCACTCGATCACGACCAACCACCCGGAGTGCTACCTGATCGTGCTGCTGATCGACGAGCGGCCCGAGGAGGTGACGGACATGCAGCGCTCCGTCAAAGGCGAAGTCATCTCCTCGACCTTCGACGAGCCGCCGACGCGGCACGTGCAAGTCTCCGAGATGGTGATCGAGAAGGCCAAGCGGCTCGTGGAGCACAAGCGCGACGTGGTGATCCTGCTCGACTCGATCACCCGCCTGGGCCGCGCCTACAACACAGTCGTGCCGTCCTCGGGCAAGGTGCTCACCGGCGGCGTGGACAGCAATGCGTTGCAGCGGCCGAAGCGTTTCTTTGGTGCCGCGCGCAACGTCGAGGAGGGCGGCTCGCTCACCATCATCGCCACGGCGCTGATTGATACCGGCTCCCGCATGGACGAGGTCATCTTCGAGGAGTTCAAGGGGACCGGCAACTGCGAAGTCGTGCTCGACCGCAAGGCGTCCGACAAGCGCGTCTATCCGGCGATCGACATCGCGCGGTCCGGCACGCGTAAGGAAGAGTTGCTCGTGCCACGCGATCAGCTCAAGAAGATGTACGTGCTGCGCCGGATCCTGAACCCGATGGGCACGATCGACGCGATCGAATTCCTGACGGACAAGCTCCGGCAGACGAAGAACAACGCCGAGTTCTTCCAATCCATGAACGCCTGACGGCGCTGACATACGAGGACCAGCATGGGGGACCGGGTGAACGCTTTCGGGCAGCCGATCGGCTTTCCGGTTCCCCAGTGGTCGCCGAGGCCTCGGCCGTCCCGCATCGTTCTCGACGGCCGGTTCTGTCGCCTGGAGCCGCTCGATGCGGAACGGCACACGGCCGACCTCTACGAGGCCAACCAGGCCGATGACGGACGCGGCTGGACGTATATGAGTCATGGCCCATTCGCGTCGCTCGCCGATTACAGGGATTGGGTCGAGAAGGCGTCGGCGTCCGAAGATCCGTTGTTCTATGCGATCCTGGAGGCTGGGTCCGGTCGCGCCGTCGGTGTCGCGACGCTGATGCGCATCGATCCGCCGAACGGCGTTATCGAGGTCGGTAACATCAAGTATTCGCCGGCTCTGCAGCGGACGCCCGCCGCGACGGAGGCGATGTTCCTGCTCATGCGCTATGTCTTCGACGAGCTGGGCTATCGCCGCTACGAGTGGAAGTGCGATTCCCTCAACCAGCCGTCACGAGCCGCCGCCTTGCGACTGGGCTTCACCTTCGAAGGCATCTTCCGTCAGGCGGTCGTCTACAAGGGTCGCAATCGGGACACGGCCTGGTTCTCGATCATCGATGCCGAATGGCCAGCCCTGAAGCAGGCTTACGAGCGCTGGCTCTCGCCGGCGAACTTCGATGCCGATGGCCGACAGCAGCGCCGTCTCTCAGACCTCATCGCTGAAGCACGTTCGGCACCTTCGCCTTCAGGCCGGTGACGATCTGGCCTTCCGCTTGTGGTGGAGCAAGAAGGCGAGGGCTTCTGCATCTGTAATCGGCGCCGAGCAGGTGTGTCCGATGCACACGTAAGCCGTGGCCTTTCCTTCCACCGGGCGCTTGCCGGCCAGCGAGTCGGCCTCCGCGATCACGGTCTCCGCATCTTCGACGAAGTGCTGGAGAGCGCCCGGCAGCGACATGCTCGTCACCGTCTTTTCGAGGGTTGCGGCGCCAGCCTCGTCACCGCCGCTCAGCACGATGACGTGCTGCGGAGATAAAAGGTCGAACGTCTGGGCCAACAGCGCCGAGTGCGCGATCAGGTTCTGCTGCAGCTCGCCGCCGAACGCATTGAGTATGGCTTCGGCGCGCTCCAGATATCCCGTCTCGCCCTTCAGCATGAAGAGATGGACGAGATTTGACAGCATCACGGCGTTGGCGTTCGGCGTGGCGTCATCATGCGCGGACTTCATACGAACGATGACGTCGGGCGTATCGTCCGCCGTCATGAAGTAGCCGCCGGAGCGCGCATCCCAGTAATGCTGGTCGAGTTGCTCCACGAACCGAACGGCGGCGTCGAGGTAGCGGGCAGAGTTCGTTGCTTGGGCCAGCCGGAGGGCGGCCCAGGTCATGTTCGCGTAGTCGCTCGCCGTTGCCGGCGCTTTCGCCTGGCCGGCCCTGTAGGAATGCACGAGCCGGCCCCCGCTCATCATGCGATCTTCAATGAACGCAAAGGCTCTCTCGGCGAGATCCCGCCAATGGGGCTCGCGGAAAACGAAAGCCGCGCCCGCGAGGGCAGCGATCATGAGACCGTTCCAGTCAGCGAGGACCTTGTCATCCCAGCCCGGCCGGACCCGCTCCGCGCGGCGGGCGAAGAGCTTGGCCCGTAAGGCGGCGAGGCGCGCCTCGTCCGCCTCTGAGCGCAGCTCCAGCGCACCAAGCCGGTTCAGGATGTTGTGCCCTTCCCAGTTTCCTTCCTGTGCTACGCCGTAGATCTCGTTGAAGAAGCGGGCGTCATCCGGCCCCAGCACATCCGCGATTTCAGCGGCGCTCCAGACATAGAACTTGCCTTCCTCGCCTTCGGAGTCGGCATCGAGCGAGGCTGCGAACCCCCCGCCCTCGCTGATCATCTCGCGCTCGAGCCAACTGACAGTCTCCGCGATCCGCTGTTTGAACAGCGGATTGCCCGTTTCACGGTAAACCTCGGTCATGAGGTCGATCAGCAGGGCGTTGTCGTAGAGCATCTTCTCGAAGTGCGGGACGAGCCAGTGCTCATCCACCGAGTATCGCGCGAAACCGCCTCCGAGATGATCGTAGATGCCACCTTGGCAGATGTGGGTCAGCGTCTTCTCGACGGCCGCCTCCGCCTCAGGCATGTCGTAGCGGATCGCGCCGCGCCACATGAGCCAGAAGAAGCTCCACTGCGGAAATTTCGGAGCGCCCTGGAGGCCGCCATTGACGACGTCGACTGCGCGCACCATGCGGCCTGTCAGCTCTTCGAGCAGGGGATCCGTGATCTGCACCTTACCGGCCGCGGCGCCTCTGGCCTTCAAGGTGTCCGTCAGGAGTTCCGCGTTGTGGCGCACCTTGTCGGGCTCCTCGCGGTAGATCCGCTCGACCTCGCGCAGGACATGCTGGAAGGCTGGCTTGCCCCAGCGGGACTGCGGCGGGAAGTAGGTGCCGCCCCAGAACGGCCGCCCGCCTGGATCGAGGAACATGGTCAGCGGCCATCCGCCCTGCTCGCCAAGCTCATGAAGAGCATTCATATAGATGGCATCGATGTCGGGTCGTTCCTCGCGATCCACCTTGATGTTGATGAACAGGTCGTTCATGAGAGCCGCGGTAGCCTCGTCCTCGAAGCTCTCGTGAGCCATGACGTGGCACCAGTGGCAGGCGGCATAGCCGATGGAAAGCAGGATCGGCTTGTTGGTCCGCTTGGCCTCGGCGAGGGCTTCAGGGCCCCAGGCCCACCAGTGCACAGGGTTGTCCTTGTGCTGGAGCAGGTAGGGGCTCGTTTCCCGGCTCAGCCTGTTTTCGCTCATGGCATCCTCCTGCTCGTTCGGTTTTGATCGGCGCCGGCTGGCGTACCCATACGGGTGACTCCGACACTATGATCGAGGTTGCAACCATATTCGCACTTTCGAGTGCGCCAGGCCGGGCCGGTGTCGCCGTCATCCGCATATCCGGACCGGCATCAGGCAGGGTGCTGGATATGCTCGCATCGCCACGCCCAGAGCCGCGGTTGGCTGCCTTGCGCCGCCTGCGCAATCCGAGCTCCGGCGAGGTCATCGATCAGGCTCTTGTCCTCTGGTTCCCAGCGCCCGGCAGCTTCACTGGGGAGGACGTAGCCGAGTTGCACGTCCATGGCGGTCGCGCCGTCGTCCAGGCCGTGCTCTCGGCCATCGGCGATGTGCCGGAATGCCGGCCGGCCGAAGCGGGGGAGTTCGCCCGGCGCGCCTTCGAGAATGGCAAGCTCGACCTCACCATGGCCGAGGGCCTCGCCGACCTCATCGACGCGGAGACGGAAGCCCAACGTAAACAGGCTCTCCGTCAGGCCGAGGGCGCGCTTGCAGACCTCTATGATGGGTGGCGCGATTCGCTCCTCGAAGCCCTTGCGCTCGTCGAAGCGGCGATCGATTTTTCGGACGAAGGAGATGTCGGCACGACGACTTTCGAGCGGGCGGTGCCGATCGTGCGCGATCTCGAGACTTCCATTGCCCACCATCTGGCGGACGGGCACAGGGGCGAGATCCTGCGCGAAGGCTTCCAGGTCGTGCTGGCGGGGCCGCCCAACGTCGGCAAGTCCAGCCTTTTGAACGCCCTCGCCCGCCGGGACGCCGCAATCGTCTCGGAAGAAGCGGGCACGACGCGGGATGTGATCGAGGTGCGGCTCGATCTCGAAGGGCTGCCGGTGATCATCAGTGATACGGCCGGCATTCGTGAGGCCACAGGTGTCGTCGAGCGAGAGGGGATCCGCCGAACCGTGGCGCGGACGCGGGATGCAGATCTGGTCCTGTGGCTCATGGATGCGACTGCGCCAGAGCCTCATTTACCGCCCGATCTTGCCGACATGGCAGACCGGACACTTTGGGTCACCAACAAGGCGGACCTGCGCACCGGCGGCTGGCCGAAGACGTTGCCCGACGATATGTTGGTGGTATCCGCTCTAACTGGACAGGGAATCGACAAGCTGACCCGGCGGATCGCGGCGATCGCCCGCGAGCGGATCGCACCTGGCGAGCACCCCGGCCTGACTCTCGAGCGGCACAGGCTGAACCTGACGGAGTGTCATCAAGCTCTCGTCGCTTTCCGCGAGGGCAGCCCCTGGCAGCTCGAGCTCAGGGCCGAGGATCTGCGCATTGCCGCCAACGCGCTCGGCCGCCTGACCGGCCGCATCGACCCGGAACACGTGCTGGATCAGATCTTCGGCCGCTTCTGCATCGGAAAATAGAGGCAAATCCGAATGTTTCACGTGAAACTTCACGCGGAGTTGGTGAAATCTTCGGGAAGCGCTTGGATTACTGTCGTCGGAAGAACTGCCCAATGGATCCGGCGCAACGTCCAGTCATCGCGTAAGAAGTGACCACGTAGTTCTTTCCAGTCACTGCTTCCCTCGGTTAGTGTGCGGCCGGCCCGAATAGCAACCGCACCTCGCATCCAAGGACCTATGGACACGAAGACTTATGATGTCATTGTCGTCGGCGGCGGCCACGCCGGCACCGAGGCTGCCGCGGCCGCGGCTCGCATGGGCGCTCGAACGGTTCTCGTGACGCATAAGTTTGCGACCATCGGCGAGATGTCCTGCAATCCGGCCATCGGCGGTTTGGGCAAGGGGCATCTTGTTCGCGAAATCGACGCGCTGGATGGACTGATGGGCCGAGTGGCCGATGAGGCCGGGATCCAGTTCCGTCTTCTCAACCGGTCGAAGGGTCCCGCCGTGCAAGGCCCGCGGGCGCAGGCGGACCGGAGCCTCTACCGCAAAGCGATGCAGCGGGCTATCCGTGCGACCGAAAACCTTGAAGTCATCGAAGGTGGCGTCGACGATCTCCTTGTTAGAGATGGGATCGTCCAGGGGGTGGCGCTGGGCGATGGTCGCGAGCTCCGGTCGGGCGCCGTCGTCCTGACGACCGGAACCTTCCTCCGGGGCCTCATCCACATAGGGGAGGTCCAGATTCCTGCAGGTCGCGTCGGTGAGGCGCCCGCCGTCAAGCTCGCCGATCGCCTGGCCGCCCTGGCGTTTAGGCTAGGCCGTCTGAAGACCGGCACGCCGGCGCGGCTGCATCGCGATTCGATCGATTGGGATCGCCTGGAAGTCCAACCCGGTGACGATCCGCCCGTGCCGTTCTCCTTCCTCACCGAGCGGATCACCACTCCGCAGGTCGTATGCCACATCACCACGACGACAGAAGCAACCCACGCCATCATCCGCGCCAATCTGGATCGGTCGCCGATGTACACAGGACAGATCGGCAGCATCGGGCCGCGCTACTGCCCGTCGATCGAGGACAAGGTGGTCCGCTTTGCGGATCGCAGGGCGCACAACGTGTTCCTGGAGCCCGAAGGTCTCGACGACGACACCATTTATCCAAACGGGGTCTCGACGTCTCTGCCCGAGGAGGTGCAGATCGCGTTTCTGCGGACGATACCGGGGCTTGAATCTGTGGTCATCAAGCGGCCGGGCTACGCGATCGAATACGACCACGTCGATCCGCGGGAGCTGCTACCGACGCTTGAGACGAAGCGATTGCCGGGCTTGTTCCTGGCCGGGCAGATCAACGGCACCACGGGCTACGAGGAGGCAGCGGCCCAGGGTATCGCCGCAGGGATCAATGCAGCCCTGAAGGCCGGCGGCAGCAGGCGGACGTTCGTTGTTTCCCGCACCGAGGGCTACATGGGGGTGATGATCGACGACCTCATAACACGGGGCGTCACCGAGCCATATCGCATGTTCACCTCCCGCGCAGAGTACCGTCTGAAACTCCGGGCCGATAATGCCGATCAACGCCTGACGCCCGCCGGGGTAGAGATCGGCTGCGTCGGACGGCATCGCAAGGCGGCCTTCAAGAGGAAGCAGCAGGCACTCGCAGAGGGGCGAAGGCTGCTCGAGCGGCTGACGCTGACGCCGAACGAGGCGGCGCGGCATGGGCTGGATATCAATCATGATGGACGGAGGCGATCGGCCTTCGAGTTGCTGGCCTATCCGGAGATGACGCTGGAACGCCTCGCTGCTATCTGGCCGGACATCAGGACGCTCGAGCCGAAGATCGCGTCTCAGCTCGAGGTCGACGCGCGTTACGCATCATACGTCAAGCGGCAAGCCGAGGACGTCGAGACGCTGAGGCGGGACGAAGCGGTTGCTATTCCTTTGGACTTCGATTTTGGCACATTGCCTGGTCTGTCCAACGAAGTGCGCCAGAAGCTGAGCCTGCACCGGCCGGCGACCTTGGCGCAAGCGGCGCGCATCGACGGCATGACGCCGGCGGCACTTCTGATCCTTCTCGGCCGGTTGAAGCGCTCCGATCGGCGCCGTCAAAGCGCATGACTCGCCGTAGCGGCATCGAGCGGATAGACGAAGCTGGGGCCTTTCAACGCGCATTTTCGGTTTCACGTGAAACCGTGGATCGGCTGGAGCGGTACGAGGCCCTGCTGAGACAATGGCAGAAGGCCGTCAATCTCGTCGCTCCTAGTACGCTGGCGGATGTCTGGCATCGGCATTTCGCCGACAGCGCTCAACTGGCGGCGCTCATCCCAGAGGCCGCCGAAAGCCTTGTTGATCTCGGCTCGGGCGGGGGCTTTCCCGGCCTGGTGCTCGCGATCGTTCTGATGGAGCGGAGGCCCTATCGGTTCACGCTGATCGAAAGCGACACGCGAAAGGCTGCGTTCCTGCGCGAAGTCGCGCGCGAGACCCGGGTGCCTGTGGACATCCTCGCGTCGAGGATCGAAAACCCCGAGACTCAGCGTAAAGTAGGCCAAGTGGATGTGGTCACGGTGCGTGCTCTTGCTCCGTTGAGCCGCCTACTTGGGCTGGCGGCCCCGTTCTTTGCGCCTCATACAGTCGGTTTGTTTCTCAAGGGGCGCGATATTCACGGCGAGATCGACGAGGCAAGGGCTGGCTGGCGGTTCGACGTCGTGCTCGTCCCGAGCAAGACGGATCGGGAAGGCCAGATCGCCGTGGTGCGCAATGTGTCAGCCAAGACGGAGGGTTGAGCCGTGACCGGCAAGACCGTGAGATCCAAGGGACTGCGGGTGATCGCGATCGCTAACCAGAAGGGTGGGGTCGGCAAGACGACGACGGCCATCAATCTGGGCACGGCGCTGGCCGCAGCCGGAGAACGCGTGCTCGTCGTGGATCTCGATCCCCAGGGCAACGCCTCGACGGGCCTGGGCGTTGCGAACCAGGAGCGCATTCGCACGACCTACGAAGTGATGCTGGGCCAGGTCCGTCTGTTGGATGCGGCTCTGCAGACGCAAGTGCCTGGCCTTTCCATCGTGCCGGCGAACTCGGACCTCGTGGGTATCGAATCCCAGCTGATGAACGAGCCGACACGGCCGTTTCGTCTGCGGGATGCCATCGGCGGGCTCGTCGGCCAACAGCGGGCCGATGCGGAAGCCGCGATTACCTATGTGCTGATCGATTGCCCGCCGTCGCTCAATCTGCTGACGCTGAACGCGATGGTCGCGGCGCATGCCGTGCTGGTGCCGGTGCAGTGTGAATTCTTCGCGCTCGAAGGCATCTCGCAGCTCAAGGACAACATCGAGCAGATCAAGGCGACGCTGAACCCCGGTCTGGAGATCCAAGGTGTCGTGCTGACGATGCACGATCAGCGCACGGCGCTCTCGCGCGAAGTTGCGCAGAACGTGCGCGCCTTCTTCGGCGCCAAGGTTTACGACACGATGATCCCGCGGAACACGCGGGTTGCCGAGGCGCCATCCCACGGCAAGCCGATTCTGCTTTACGACGTGAACAGCGCAGGCAGCCAGGCCTACATGCGCCTGGCCGCGGAGATCATCGAGCGGGAACGTCACTTCAAGGCCGCTTGAGCGTCTGGCCAGCGCTTGAATTACGCGGGAGATTAGAACGACCATGGCGACTCCACTCCAGAAGAGCCGGCTTGGCAGGGGTCTTGCGTCCCTCATCGGAGATCCGGCTCTGGCCGAGCAGAAACTGCCGGCGGAAGGCGAGCAGAGAGTCGTCCCGATCGACCAGATCCGCGCGAGCAAGCTCAATCCGCGGCGGGAATTCAATGAGGAAGATCTGGCGGAGCTGGCCGAGTCCATTCGCCAGAAGGGGTTGGTGCAACCCATCGTTGTCCGGCCGGACCGTCTGGCGGGCGGCTACGAGATCGTGGCAGGCGAGCGCCGCTGGAGAGCCGTCCAGCGCATCGGCATGCACTCCGTTCCGTGCATCGTCCGGGAGTTGTCCGATCAGGAGGTCCTCGAGCTCGGCATTATCGAGAACGTGCAGCGGGCTGACCTGAACCCGATCGAAGAGGCCATCGGGTATCGGGAGCTGATCGAGCGGTTCGGCTATACGCAGGACCAGCTGGCCGAGGTCATCGGCAAGAGCCGGAGTCATCTTGCGAATACGATTCGCCTGCTCAAGCTGCCGGAGACGGTTCAGAGCCTGGTCCAGGAAGGCAAGCTCACGGCCGGCCATGCCAGGGCACTCGTTGGGCGAGAGGATGCAGAAGCCCTGGCGCAGCGCATCATTGAGCGGGACATGAATGTGCGCGAGGTCGAGGCGATGGTTCATGGCGCGGTGACTGCAGCACCGAGCCGGCGTCGGGAGAAGACCGCCGACACGCTCGCGTTCGAAAAGGAGCTCTCGGACGTGCTCGGCCTCAAGGTCGAGATCAAGCGGGGCTCCGGCGAGAGCGGGACCCTCGTCATCAAGTATGGCAATTACGACCAGCTTGATTATATCCGCATGCGACTGGTCGGGTCGCAAGGCATGTGACGAGCGCCGTTGGGCTGGAAAGCAGGTGTCTGCGCTCTGTCCGAGGAGAGCGTAGAGAGAAGCATTCCCGTCCGGCATCTTTAGCATGGCTCCGCGCCGACGCGGCGCTTGACGCGACTGGCTGCACTTTGCTCTTGTCCGTGCGCGGGCGCACCTAGGCGGCCGGCGGGAGTTCTTTTCATGAGCCATGATGTCCTAGCGCGCCTGGCGGCGACCATCCGACAGCGTCGCTCGGAAGATGCTGAGCGCTCGTACACGCGGCAGCTCATTGACGGCGGCCCGGAAAGATGCGCGCGTAAGCTCGGCGAAGAGGCGCTGGAGACCGTTATCGCAGGCATCAGCCAGGATGAGCGCGCCCTGGCCAACGAAGCGGCCGATTTGCTCTACCACCTGCTGGTCCTTCTGGAGGCGCGGGGCGTCGATTGGGAAGAGGTTATCGCCGTCCTGGAAGGCCGGATGGGTACGTCCGGACTGGTGGAGAAAGCATCACGGGCCAAACAAGGCGAAGGGGGCATGTCATGACGCTCGCTTTGGTTCGGCAGGATATGCCCAACAAGTCGGCGATCCAGTTCTCACCCTACCGCGAGTTCAGTCGGGAAGAATGGGCACGCCTGCGCGCCGATACGCCGATGACGCTCGTCGAACGGGACCTGGAGCAGCTTTCCGGCCTGATGCAGGAGCTGTCCATGGAGGAGGTGGAGCAGATCTATCTCCCCCTCTCGCGGCTACTCAACCTGTATGTCGCGGCCGCGCAGGAGCTGCATGCGGCGACTTTCCGCTTCCTGGGCGGGCCGGACATGAAAGTGCCGTATATCATCGGCGTCGCGGGCTCGGTGGCTGTCGGCAAGAGCACGACGGCTCGTGTGCTGCGGGCACTGCTTGCACGTTGGCCGGACCATCCGCGCGTCGATCTGATAACAACCGACGGCTTCCTACTGCCGAACCGTGAGCTGGAAAAGCGCGGCCTGATGAACCGGAAGGGCTTTCCGGAGAGCTTCGACACGGCTCGGCTGCTCAACTTTCTCGCCGACGTGAAGTCGGGGTGCGAGCGGGTGGAGGCGCCGGTCTACTCGCATTTTCACTACGATGTTCTGCCGGGCCAGACAGTCGTGGTGGAACGGCCGGATATCCTTATCGTGGAGGGCCTGAACGTCCTCCAGCCGGCGCGTCTACCACGGGACGGAAAGGCGATCCCGTTCGTGTCCGACTTCTTCGACTTCTCGATCTACATCGATGCCGACGCGAAGGTGATCGAGGAGTGGTACGTAGCTCGGTTCATGAAGTTGCGGACGACCGCGTTCCGTGACCCCGCGGCCTATTTCCACCGGTATGCGCACTTGTCGCAGGAAGCTGCTCAGGCGCGGGCCCTCGAGATCTGGCGGACGATCAATCTCAGGAACCTGGAAGAGAACATCCTGCCGACCCGACAGCGCGCAAGCCTCATTCTTCGCAAAGGCTCCAATCATCGAATCGAGAGCGTATCGCTTCGCAGGCTCTGAACTGGGCTCGCCTGTGGGCGAGAGGAACTCGAACGGCAAGTCGAGGCTCCTTTCCTGATGGAGTTAGCAGAAAGAGGAAACGCCGCCCTTCCGGGCGGCGTCCTTCTCCTCAGCTCAAACGGCGTTCCCGGTTATCGCCGGCTACGCCGGACGCCACGTCTACCGTAGAAGCTGCCGCGGTACATGGCCCGTGGAGCGCGCACCATGCGAGGTGCCCGATAGAAGCGCTGAGCCCTTGGCGCTCTGAACTGCCTGCGAGGACTGAAATAGGCGCGGGACCGATAACGCCGTGGAGCCCGGTAGGAGCGCCGATAGTACCGTCGTGGAGCGTAGTACCGACGCGGCGCGTAATACCGCCGATAGAATCTCCGAGGCGCGTAGTAGCGGCGCGGCGCGTAATAGCGCCGATAGAACCTCCGAGGGGCGTAGTAGCGGCGCGGGGCGTAATAGCGCCGATAGAATCTCCGGGGAGCGTAGTAGCGCCTGTAATATCGGGGACGATACCAGCGGTAGCCTGATGAGTAATAGAAGGGCCTGTAGAAGCCGAATCCCGCCCAGAAACGACGATAGGGACGGTACCAGCGGACGGGACGATACCAGCGGTAGGAATAGTAGGATGGACCCCAATAAGCAACGCGCGGCCGCCAGGAACGATAATAGCGGGGTGCCCGATATCTGGCTCTATAGAAACGCCGTGGGCCCCAGTATGCGGCACGGTAAAATCTTCGCGGACCGTAGAAGCGGGCCCCGCGATAGAAGCGCGGGCCTGCGAAGCGACGCACTCCGACGCCGCGTACGCCACGGAAGCCCCAACCGCGCCTGAACTGCACCTTGTCCACGTGGGTCGATTTCGCCTCCGGGGCAAAGGAGGCGGGCGGAGGTGCCGGTGTGGCCTGAGCCGCTCCAACCAGCGTGCCCATAGCCACCGAGCACCCGGCGAGCAGCAATAGTCGGCGACTGTTCATCGCGATACTCCTCTCCTGCGACCATTGGGTCGGTTTGCTGAGCATCTGAACGTCGCGGACTGGGATGGGTTCCTGAGAGGAGGTCCGTTCCAGGCAACCTCTCAGCTATTATTTTTTGTATAGCGCGCAAGCGCTTGCAGCGGCGTGTTGAGGGATGGATCAGCTCCCTGTATCGGCTGGAAGAGACAAACTCGATGGTTTGTCCTTGGATTTTCAGAGGAGGCCGTTCGATCGGGCCAGCTCGGAAAGCTTGACCTGGGGCCTGGCGCCGAAATGGCTGATCACTTCGGCGGCGGCCATGCTGCCCAATCGTCCGGCCTGCTCCAGAGAGCAACCGCGCGCGAGCCCGAACAGAAACCCGGCGGCATAGAGATCGCCGGCGCCAGTTGCGTCGACGAGTTCATTCACCGGTGTGGCTGGGATCGCGATCGGCTCCTGTCCCTGGACGCAGATCACGGAGCCCTTCTCACTGCGCGTCAAGACAGCAAGGTGCGTATCGGCTTGGGCGAGCCTGGCCGCTTCCTCGAAGGTCGGCACCTGATAGAGCGAGGTGATCTCGTCTTCGTTGGCGATCAGAATGTCGATGCTGTTCTTGACGAGATCCAAGAATTCCTGCCGGTGCCGATCGACACAGAACCCATCGGACAGGCTGAGGGCCACCTTTCGCCCGGCCTGAGCAGCGATCTGGGCTGCCTGCCGGAACGCCGCCTTCGCCTCGGGGCGGTCGAACAGATAACCCTCGAGATAGACGATTCCGGCGGACCGGATCACCTCGGGATCGACCTCGCCCCCGTTGAGGTCGGGACTGATGCCGAGATAGGTGTTCATCGTCCGCTCGCCGTCCGGAGTGACCAGGATGAGGCAGCGTGCCGTGGGGATGCCGGACGACGATGCCGCCGTGTCGAAGTGGACGCCTGCAGCGCGGATATCATGGGCGAAGATCTGGCCGAACTCGTCCGCGGCCACCTTGCCGATGAAGGCAGCCCGTCCGCCGAGGGACGCAATGCCGACCATGGTGTTCGCAACTGAGCCCCCGGACACTTCGACGGCCGGGCCCATGGCCCGATAGAGACTATCGACCGTCTCAGCATCCACGAGCCGCATATGGCCCTTGAGGGCCCCATGGCGGACGAGGAAATCGTCAGTGCACCGGCCGATGATGTCGACGATGGCGTTCCCGATGCCGACGACGTCGAAGCGCGTATTGGTCATCTCATCCCCCGCGGAATACGTGCGCGCACTATAAGGGCCGGTAGCTGGGCCGCAACATCAGGCTCGGTAACTGCGGGCCGGAGGACGATCCGATGCGATGCGCGCCAGGTCGAGGATGAGGCGCTCCGTCATTGGCGATTCCAGCGCGTCATTCAATCTGGCCGCCTTGAGCGTTTCGGCGATCCGTGAAAGGGCGGTGATCAGCTTGCC
>DASVDU010000088.1:0-36249 GCA_036380915.1 Hyphomicrobiaceae bacterium
GAAGAACAGGAAGGCGATGGCGTAGCCCCATTCGGTCGCGAAGCAGGAGCCGCCGATTGTGCTGAACTGGGCAATGAGGAAGGCGGCGACGAAGCCGGCGACCATGTTGCCGAGCCCGCCCAGCACGCAGATCATGAAAACGAGCGGCCCGAACTGCAGGCCGATCTGCGGATAGATGTCGAATTGGAGAACCATGAGGCAGGCTGCAAGCCCGGCAAGCCCGCCGCCGATCGCGGAGGTGATGAGGTAGATCCGGCGGGTGTCCACCCCCATCAGCGGCATGATATGCCGGTCCTGACTGACGGCGCGAATGGCGGTGCCGATGAACGTGCGCCGGAGGAAGAGCCAGAGCCCGAACACGATGGCCAGCGCCATCACGAAGGTGATGATCCGGTTCCAGGAGAAATACATGTCTGCGAAGGAAACGGACCCGAGCTGGACGCCGATATTCCGGAACTCGACGCCGAAGGCCATCGTGGCTGCGGCCTGCAGGAAGAAGAGCACACCGCCGGTGACAAGCAGCTGGTTGATGGGCGGTGTTTCCAGCACCGGCCGGATGACCACCACATGCAGGATGATGCCGGCCATGGCGACGATGAGGATGCCCGCCAGCATGGCCACCGGCAGCGGCAGTCCGACGACCTTATAGAAGTGGAAGATGGCGTACATGCCGACCATCACCAGCTCGGCGTAGCAGATCCAGACCACGTCGATGACGCCGAACACCAGGTTGAGACCGAGGGCGAGCAGCGCGAGGAGGCCCGCGAGAAGAACCCCGTTGAGCACGGCTTCGAGAAAGAAAATATCGAGCGCGCAATCCATGCAGGTCTCCTGATTTCCCCTTCGCAAAAGAGCAGCCGCGCTAGATGCCCATGTACGCCTTGCGGATATCGTCGCTTGCCAGCATGTCGGCGGCCGAGCCGCTCTTCTGCACCCGCCCGACCTCGATGAGGTACGCGCGGTCGACAACCTTCAGCACCTGCGCCACGTTCTGCTCCACGATCAGCACGGTGTAGCCCTCGGAGCGAATGCGCCTGACGAGGTCGAAGACCTGCGAAACGATCACCGGCGCGAGGCCCATCGACGGCTCGTCGAGCAGAATGAGCTTCGGCTTGCTCATCAGCGCACGGCCGATCGCGCACATCTGCTGCTCGCCGCCGGACATGGTTCCGGCGAGCTGGTTGCGGCGCTCCTTGAGCCGCGGGAACAGCCCGTAGACGTAGTCCAGCCGCTCGGAGAAGTGCGCCCGGGCGGATCTCACGTACGCGCCCATACGCAGGTTCTCCTCCACGGTAAGGCCGGGGAACAGCCGCCGGCTCTCCGGTACGTGGGCAATGCCCGCCTCTATGATTTTGTGCGGTGGCGTGCGGCGGAGGTCTACGCCCTCCATGGCCATCGAGCCGGAGGTCGCCGGCAGCAGGCCTGAGATGACGCGGAGGAGGGTAGTCTTGCCGGCGCCGTTGGAGCCGATCACCGCGACGGCCTCGCCCGCCTCGACGCGCATCGAAACGTCGAACAGCGCCTGGAAATGTCCGTAACCGGCGTTGACGTCCTTCAGCACGAGCATTGGCGCACTCATGCCGCGGCCTCGCCGCCGAGATAGACTTCGATCACGCGCGGGTCGTTCTGCGCCGCCTGCGGGCTGCCGTCGAAGATGACCTCCCCGTGGTCCAGAACGACCACGCGGTCCACCACCCGCATCAGCACGCCCATGATGTGCTCGACCCAGACGATCGTGATGCCCCGCTCGTTGCGGATGCGCTCCAGCATGTCTGCCGCCTGATCCATTTCGGCGTGATCGAGGCCGTTGAGGCTTTCATCCGCGAGCAGCAGGCGCGGCTGGGTGGCGAGCGCTCGCGCCAACTCGAGCTTCTTCAGAGCAGCCGCACCGAGGCCTTCGGTCGTCAGCTTCGCATCCGTCGGTAATCCCACCATGGCGAGCGCCTCGGCGGCGAGCCGCCAGCATTCGTCGCGAGACACGCTGCGGTTCTGACCGAACCAGGCGGAAAGGGCCACGTTCTCGAGAATCGTCAGGTTCCGAAAAGGGCGCGGGATCTGGTACGTCCGCCCGATACCGGCGTGGCAGACGCGATTGGCGGGCAAGCCGGCAATCTCCCGGCCGTCGAAAACGATGCTGCCCGCGGTCGGCACGTACATGCCCGCGATGCAGTTGAAGGTCGTGCTCTTGCCCGACCCGTTCGGGCCGATCAGGCCCAGGATCTCGCCTTCTGCCACCTCGAAGCTGACGTCCTTGATGGCCGTGAATCCACCGAACGTCTTCGTCAGGCCCTGGACAGTCAGCAACGCCATAGAGATTGCCAGCTCGCATTCCGTGCTTGGACGGAGGTCCCAGAATTCACGAGGCCACCTTTCGGCGACGCAATCATTACCTCTCCCCATGGGAAGAGGTCGGCTCGAAGGGCCGGGCGAGGGGTTGCACCATCAGCAACCGGTGGAACCCCTTTAGCCCAACCCTCTCCACTAGGGAGAGGGGATTGGTGCACTCCGGTAGCCTCCAATCTGGAAGACCTTGCGGTATACCGCCGGCTGCAGGTGCCGGCGGCCCGTTGGGTGACGCTCGGGATCAAGGCGCGTAGGTGTGCCCGGCTGGCAGCGGCAGGACCGGATCGATGGTCCTGATCGACTTCGGCCAGGCGATCTTCGTCTCGCCCCCGACGTACTGCATCACGACGGGGAACGAACGGGCGTTCTGACCGGCCATCGGATGCCCCGGCGGGTAGAATTTGACGCCATAGCCCTGGATCGTGCCGCCCTCGGGGATGTCGGTGTCGAGAGCAGCCTGGCGCAGCGCCTCGGGATCGATGCCGCCATACTTCTTGATCGCGCGCGGGAGCACGTCGGTGAAGAAGTACCAGGATTGATTGAAGCCCTGGGAGGCATGCGTCGGCACCTCGCTGGCTCCCGTCTGGGCTTTATAGCGCTTCACCAGCTCCTGGGTGACCTCGCCGAGTCCTGGCGCCAGCGTCTTCGGGTCGAGCAGCTGGGCGGCGACCGGATCGACGTTGTAAAGATAATCGACGTCCTTGCCGAAGGTCTCATACAGCTTGTCGATCTGCGCGAACCCCGCGCCGTGGCCGATGAGCGCCCCCCATTTGAGGCCAGCATTCTTGGCCTGCCTGAGAAAGAGCGTGATGTCCGGATTGTAGCCCGTGTGCAGGATCACGTCGGGCCTTGCGCGACGCAGCTTCGTGACGAGCGCGGATAAATCGGTCGAAGTCGCCGCATAGCCTTCCTCGTGCACGATGTTCATGCCGAGCGCCGAGCAGGTCTCCTTGTTGCCCTTCGCCACGCCGGCCCCATAGGGCCCATCCTCATGGATGATGGCGACGCGCACGTCCTTCACATCTTTGCCCAGCTTCTCCTTGGCATTCTCCGCGATGAACTTGCAGGAGGCCTCGCCGAATTGATCCGAATGGACCTGTCCGCGGAACACGTATTTCAGGTTCTTGTTCTTGAAGACGTCGGAGGCAACGCAGACGTTGGCCCACATGAATTTCTTCGCAGCATCGACCTTCGCGGCCATCGGCACGCAATGGGCGCTGGAGAAGATGCCCATCAGCATGTCGACCTTTTCGTCATTGAGCAGGCGCTCGGCCTCGTTGATCGCCACATCCGTCTTGGATTGGGCATCCGCATTGACCGGCACGATCTTGTAGCCTTCGACCCCGCCGCGCTCGTTGATCATGTCGATCGCGATCTGCGTGCCGACCGCGGCAGCCTTCGACCCGCCGGCGGCGTACGGACCGGTGAGGTCGTAGATCACCCCGATCTTGATTTGCTTGTCGGCAGCGGTTGCGGCGTGAGCGGCGAATAGGGTGGCCAGCCCGAGCGCGAATGCGCCCGTCGTGCGCTTGAACATGTTTCCTCCTCGACGTCCCTTGGAGCGGATGTGTTTTTGTGAGCGGGAGCTTGGCGCAATTTTCATGGCGGATCAACGGAGACGTGAGCCGCTCTCGCGTGAGGAGGCAGCGACTGATCTATCGGGAGCGGCCTTTAGTCGTTCGGCCGCCGCATGCACGCCATCTGCGCTTGCACAAATGAGCGACGCCACAACCGTGTGTTGATAGAGGCCCATACAATGCCCCGGCGATATCTCGATTTGGCCATAAAACTCGGACCATCTGCCAGAGCCGCTGGCCGCGGGGAGGTCAGGCCGGCGGAATAGAGCCATCGGACGAAAACCGTCCTGCACCAATGATGTACAGCGTACAGGGCATGGCCCGGGTGACCTCGACATTCGTCTCGATCTTGTTCGGCGGCGGATTGGGCGCGTGCGCAACGGGCGGGGTCCGACTGCGGGGCAGTCTGATGCGCCTCCTTCTCCCCATTGCGGCGGGCGTCCTCGCGGTGGCCCTGGCCACGAGCCCCGCTGCGGCCGCTAATATCATCAGCGCCGTGGAGGTGAAGGGCAACCAGCGAATCTCCGCGGATACCATCCGCGCCCAGCTTCTCATTTCTCCCGGCGAGGCTTACGATCCCGCCCGGGCCGACCGATCGGTGCGGAAGCTTTTCGCAACCGGCCAATTCGCCGATGTTCGGATCGAGCAGCGTGGGGCCAAGCTGATCGTGACGGTGGTCGAGAATCCGATTCTGGCGAGCGTCAAGATCGAAGGAAACAGCGCGATCGGCACGGACAAGCTCCAGCCCCTTCTCAAATTGAAGACAGGAGCGCCTTACACGCCTGCGAAGGCGCGCGCTGACGCCGTCCAATTGCGCGACTACTATCTGAAGTTGGGCTACAACCAGGCCGTCGTGGAGCCACGAACCACCGCGGCGGGCGAGGGGCGCATCGACCTCGTGTTCGCGATCCGGGAAGGCGAGCTCAACAAGGTGCGCAGCATCACTTTTGTCGGCAATCGCGCGTTCAGTGATGCCCAGCTCCGCGACGTCATCACCACGACGCAATCGGGCTGGCTCGATTTCCTGAAAAGCAACCTCGGCTTCGACGAGGAACGGCTTGCCGTCGATCGCGAGCTGCTGCGGCGCCATTATCTGAAAAACGGCTATGCCGACGTGGAGGTCTCACCTCACCATGCCGAATTCGATCCCGCGACCAAAACCTACGCGATCTCGTTCAAGATTGACGAGGGTGAGCAATACACATTCGGCGCCGTCTCAATCGAATCGGTTGTGCCGGGGCTCGATGAAAGGACGCTTGGCGACGCCTTGCTGGTGAAAACCGGTGAGGTGTACAATGCCGAGCTCATCGAAAAGTCCGAAGAGAAATTGATGGCGGCGCTGAGCGCGCAGTCCCAGCCGTTCGCCCAGGTGAAGGTTATCCCCTCACGCGATCCTGCTTCCCGCAGGATGAGCCTCAAATTCTTGATCGAGGAAGGGCCGCGCCTGTTCGTCGAGCGCATCGAGATCGTCGGCAATACGAAGACGAAGGATCACGTTATCCGGCGCGAGCTCGGCTTTGCCGAGGGTGACGGCGTGAACGCGTTCCTGCTCCGGCGATCGGCTGAGCGCGTCAGGAAACTGGGTTTCTTCAAAAGTGTGGAGGTCAAACAGAAGAAGGGATCGGCAGATAACAAGCTGATCGTGACCGTCGAGGTGGTCGAGGAGGAGACGATCGATCTGTCGTTTGGCGCCGGCTATTCGACCTCGGAGGGCGTGATCGGAGACGTTTCGGTGACCGAGCGCAATCTTTTGGGAAATGGCCAGTGGCTGCAGCTCAAGCTCGCCGGCAGCTTCACGCGCCTGCAGGCCGACATCGGATTTACCGAGCCGCGCTTTCTCGGGACCCGTATGGCAGCGGGCTTCGATCTCTTCTACAAGGATTTCGATTTTTCCGATCAGTCCTCCTACAAGGCGCAAAAGATCGGCGGGAAGCTGCGCGTCGGAATCCCGCTCACCGATGAATTAAATCTCGGCCTGAATTACAAGTTCAGTCGCAATACGATCTACGACGTCGGCGAGGACGCTTCCGTGGCGATCAAGGAAGCGGTTTCCGGTCGCGATTCGGCCACCTTCGACACCTCGTCCGTCGGCTACTCGCTCACCTATGATACGCGCGACAGGAAAAAGCTGCCGAGGTCAGGCATCTACGCGGGGCTTGGGCAGGATCTCGCCGGCGTGGGCGGCGACGTGCGCTATGTTCGGTCGGTCGTCGACGTGCGTGGCTATCATCCGCTTGGCAGCAGCGTCACGCTCCTGGGGCGCGCCCGTGCCGGCCACATCGTCGGCTGGGGCGGCAGCGAGGTGAGTCTCCTCGACATGTTCTACGGGGGCGGCGACCTGGTGCGCGGTTTCGCGCCCCGCGGGATCGGCCCGCGCGACTCGCAAAGCCGGAACAAGGACGCGCTCGGCGGCAGCTCGTACTATGCCGTGACCGCAGAGGCCATGTTCGACATCCCCAGGGTGACCGAAACAGCGGGGCTGCGCGCCTCGGTATTTGCGGATGCAGGCTCGCTGTGGGGTGTCAACTCGACGTCCGCCAGTGTTCCCGGCCTGTCCGGCAATTCCGCCTCACCGCGCGTATCCACCGGGGCAGGGCTCGTCTGGGATTCTCCGATCGGCCCATTGCGCCTCGACTACGCCGTTCCCCTCGTGAAGCAGGAGGGCGACAAAACCCAGGCGCTGAGCTTCGGAATTGTGCCGTACTGAAGCGAGCGAGACCGAGCGCCCGATATACCGAGCGCCCGATATAAAGCCTGGTGCGGACGGAGGGACTCGAACCCTCACGGCATTTCTGCCTCAGGATTTTAAGTCCTGTGTGTCTACCGATTCCACCACGTCCGCGAGTCGGGCTCTTTATGGCGCCCCAGGGCTGCGGTGGCAATCACGCGCGCGGCCGATGGCCATGGCGCACGGCTGCCATCAGCAGCAGGTAGAGCGTCGCTGCGTTGAGGAAGTGCCAGAGGAAATGGGTGCCGATGGCGCTGCCCGCAACCCGCGTCAGGCTGCACAGCTCCAGGTCGACTGTCCGGAAGACCATCGAGATCAGGAAGGTGGCGCTGGCGAGCAGGAGGTAGCTCGCGGCCCGATGCCCTCTGACCTGCAGTACGGCGCCGATGCCCAGCATGGCAAGGAACGCAGGCACGTAACCGGCCGTACCGTTGAGGCAAGGCCCGGGTGCGGATGAGGAGCTGAAGAGCCCCGGCCGGCACTGGACGTCACCGGCAAGCTGCAGCGCCCCAATGAAGACGGCGAGGCCGACGGCGACCCAGACCCAGCCGAGCTTCAGGTACATTCGGAGCGCGTACCCGAGGTAGGCGAGCATGAAGATGCCGATAGGGATTACGTCCGCCTGCGCCGACCAGCGTGTCGCAAACGTGTGGAACAGGAAGCTGCCAACTCCGATCACGAGCACCAGCGTGATGAGTATGGCAAGGCCGGGCGCCGGCTCGGGTCGCGGCTGGCGCACGAACGAGATTCCGGCAGCGACCGCCGCGATGATGAAGGCTCCGTTCGAAACGGCATTCAGCGGCTCGGCCCAGAACGACGGGTCGGAGCCGCGCTCGCAGTATCGGAAAACCTGATCGCTCCAGGACACCGGCTGCGCCCGCCAGCTCAGTCCGCCGGGAACAGGTCGGCAAGGCGCAGCGTCAGACCGGGTGGGTCGAGCACGAACTCACCGTGCTCGACGACGCGCGTGACTATGGTGCCGTCTTCCCCGCGGCGGTGGTGCACCACGAGCCGGTCGTCGGGATCGACAATGAGGTAGTGAACGAGGCTCGGCAATTTGAAGTAGCCGGCCAGTTTGATTCCAGCATCTCGCGCTTCAGAGGACGGAGACGTGACCTCGACCACGACGACCGGCTCCGGAATGATGACCGTGTCGCCGGGCAGCCTATTTCCACAGTAGACGAGGGCGTCAGGTTCGTAAGCGGTATGGTCGTCGATCTTGACGGTCGCGCCGTCGGTCAGAATATGGCATCGCTCACCTGCCTTTTGGGCCGCAGCCCGCAAAGCATAATAAGCATTGCCCTTGATCTCTGTATGCTTCGTCCGCTCCGGCGACATCTGGACCACCCGGCCCCCATACAGCTCAAACCTCCCCCGCGGCTGAGCCATGGCCCAGTCGATGAATTGCTCAACGGTCATGCGTGGTGGTGCGTGCACGTTCATGGGCACAAGCTAACACAGAACACGTGCCAGCATAACGTGCGGGACGTTGGTATGGTCGCCAATTCGCGAGACCGCCGAATTGATGTCTCACGACCTCAACGAAATCGGTCATACCGGGGCTTGCCCCCCGGTATCCACTTAACCGCTTGCGTCAGCGATCCCTGAAAGTTGGATCCCGGCGACAAGCGCCGGGATGACCTGGCGTGAGGCCGAGTCGTCATGCATCATTTCACGACCTCACCATTTCACGACTTCACCCTCTTCACCCTTTCCGCTCCGGCAAGGCCAGCCGGATATGCAGCTCCCGTAGCTGCTTCGGCGTCGCCTCGGAGGGGGCGCCCATGAGCAGGTCGGCGGCCTGCTGGTTCATGGGGAAGAGGGCTACGTCGCGCACGGTCTTGACGCCGGTCAGCAGCATGACCATGCGCTCCAGGCCGGCCGCCATGCCGCCATGCGGCGGGGCGCCGTACTGGAACGCGCGGTAGAGGGCGCCAAAGCGCTTCTCGACGTCGTCTGCTCCGAAACCCGCGATGCCGAAGGCTTTGATCATCGTGTCCGGCTGGTGATTGCGGATGCCGCCCGAGGCCAGCTCGTAGCCGTTGCAGACGAGGTCGTACTGGTAAGCCTTGATCTTGAGCTGTTCTTCGACGGTCGTCGCCGCATCGAGAGCCGCGCTGCCGCCCTGGGGCATGGAGAACGGGTTATGCGAGAAGTCGACCTTCTTCTCGTCCTCGTTCCATTCGTAGAACGGGAAGTCCACGATCCAGGCGAATTCGAATCGGTTCTCGTCGATCAGGTTCAGCTCGCGGCCAACCCGATCCCGGGCGAGACCGGCGAACTTGTAGAAGCGCACTGGATCACCGGCCACGAAGAAGCAGGCGTCGCCCACTTTCAGGCCGAGCTGATCGCGGATTCCGCCCGTTCGTTCCGGACCGATGTTCTTGGCGATCGGGCCGGCACCGCCTTCCTCGCCCTCGCGCCAGAAGATGTAACCAAGGCCCGGCTGGCCCTCGCTTTGCGCCCAGGAGTTCATGCGGTCGCAGAAGGCGCGGCTGCCGCCGCTGGGAGCGGGCACCGCCCAGACGCGGACCTTCGGGTCTTTCTCGATCATGCCGGCGAAGACCTTGAAGCCCGAGCCACGGAAGTGCTCGGTCACATCCTGCATCTCGATCGGGTTGCGCAGGTCCGGCTTGTCGGTGCCGTACTTGCGGATCGCCTCCTCGTAAGGGATGCGCGGGAACACGGGCGTGACCGGCTTGCCCTCGCCGAACTCCTCGAACACGCCGCGGATGATCGGCTCCATGGTCTGGAACACGTCCTCCTGCTCGACGAAGCTCATCTCCACGTCGAGCTGGTAGAACTCACCAGGTAGGCGATCGGCGCGCGGATCCTCGTCGCGGAAGCAGGGTGCGATCTGGAAATAGCGGTCGAAGCCCGAGATCATCAGCAGCTGCTTGTACTGCTGCGGGGCCTGCGGCAGCGCATAGAACTTCCCCGGATGAATGCGGCTCGGCACCAGGAAGTCGCGCGCACCCTCGGGGCTCGAGGCCGTCAGGATCGGCGTCGGGAACTCGTTGAAGCCGGCCTCGTGCATGCGCCGCCGGATCGATCGCGTGATGCCGAGCCGCTTCATGATGATGCCGTGCAGTGTCTCGCGCCTGAGATCCAGGAAGCGGTAGGTGAGGCGCAGGTCCTCCGGGTAGTCCGGCTCGCCGAAGACCGGGACGGGCAGCTCCTTGGCCTCGGAAAGCACCTCGATTTCAGTCGCGTAGACCTCGACCTCGCCAGTCGGCAGCTCGGGATTGACGGTGCCCTCCGGCCGCTCGCGGACCGCTCCGTCGACACGGATCACCCACTCGGAGCGGACCGACTCGGCGGCCTTGAAGGCCTTGCTGTCGGGGTCGGCAACGACCTGGGTCAGTCCGTAATGGTCGCGCAGGTCGATGAACAGAAGCCCGCCGTGGTCGCGGACGCGGTGCACCCAGCCGGACAGGCGCGCCGTTTTGCCGACGTCGGATTTGCGCAGCGCGCCACAGGTGTGCGTCCGATAGCGGTGAGTCGGAATCTCATGGGCGGCTTCGCCAGCCGATCCGCTGCCCGAAGGGCTCGTCACCTTGTCCTCAGCCATTTGAAACGTCTTGCCTGCGCTGCCGATGTCGGGAAGTGACCGGAAAAGCGCACGTGACCGAGGGGTTGTCAAGCTGGCGACCTGCAGCTGATCGCGAACAGCCATGCACGCTCGATCAGCCAGCGCCGGTCCCGGTCGAGGAGCACGGCCTGCCGGTGCCGCTGCTGCGGCATACAAGGGAGGCGACAACCGTGGCGTGCTGGGTTATATCGCCCGACCGATGCGCGTCATTACGACAAATTCCGACCTCGCGGAAGCTTGTGCCCGGCTTGCCCGGCATCCTTTCGTTGCAACAGACACGGAGTTTCTTCGCGAGCAGACGTTCTGGCCGGTGCTCTGCCTCATCCAGATGGCAGGCCCCGAGGACGAGTACATCGTCGACCCTCTTGCTCCGGGGCTCGACCTCAAGCCCTTCTACGACCTGATGGCCAACGAGCGGGTGACGAAGGTCTTCCACGCCGGCCGGCAGGACATTGAGATCGTCTATGCCAGGGCCGGCCTGATCCCGAGCCCGATTTTCGACACGCAGATTGCCGCCATGGTTTGCGGCTTCGGAGAGTCGGTGAGCTACGTGAACCTGGTCAAGAAGCTCACGAACAAGGACGTCGACAAGTCCTCTCGCTTCACGGACTGGAGCCGCCGTCCGCTCACCCAGAAGCAGCTCGCCTACGCACTGGCGGATGTCACGCATCTGCGGGAGGTCTACCTCAAGCTCAAGGCGGAGCTGGAGAGCAGCGGGCGCGAGCACTGGCTCAGCGAGGAGATGGCGACCCTCTCCGACCCCGCGACCTATGAGACGAAGCCGGAGAACGCATGGCTGCGGCTCAAGATGCGGACACGGAACCGCCGCTCGCTCGGGGTGCTCATCGAGCTGGCCGCCTGGCGCGAGCGGGCAGCCCAGATGCAGGACGTCCCCCGCTCCCGCATCCTGCGCGACGAGGCCTTGTACGATATCGCCAACCAGGCGCCGACCGACACGGCAAAGCTCGGCGAGCTCAGAACCTTGAGCGAGGGCTTTTCCCGTTCCGCGCGGGCGCGGGAGATCGTCGAGGCCGTGAAGCGTGGCCTCGAGCGCGACCCCAGGACACTCCCGCAGATCCCGACAGGCCAGCCGCTCTCAGCGGAAGCCACGGCTCTGGTCGACCTGCTCCGCGTGCTGCTCAAAGCCGCTGCGGCCCGCAATCGGGTCGCGCCGAAGCTGATCGCCGATACCAGTGACTTGGAGCGGATCGCCTCCGAAGACGATCCGGACGTGCCGGCACTGCGCGGCTGGCGACGGAAGCTGTTCGGCGCGGACGCGCTGAAGTTGAAACGCGGAGAGGTCGCCTTGACTGTCGCGGGCGGCGAGGTGGTTGCCGTGCCTACGGCCACGGCGAAAGTCTAGCCCAGGTCTTAATATCGCGCCGATTGCTCCCTCGTTGCCGCTCGAACGCGTTTCCTCATCAGGAACCGTGAATGATCTTCAGGTCGCGCATGACTGCGACAGCCACATCCTTGTTGTAGTTCGCGACCATTCGAGGAATGCGGAACAGATCTATAAGCCACCAGATCAAGCCGACGATTCCGAAAGTAACAATGGATGCAATCCACATGATGATGGTCATCCCCCAACGGCCAAGATAGCCGTAATGGCAAAACAGAAGAGAGCAAAGGTAGGCAGCGGGCGTACTTGCCAGCTTTCTCTTGAACTCCTCGGCAAATTCGGCCTGCCTCTCAGGTGGAAGCTTCGCCAACTCCGACTTCACCACCTGCGGGAGCTTGTCCAATAGCTCGGGTTCGATCAGGAGAGACCGCGCCCGCACAGGATCAGTGGCGGTCATTCGAATACCTCAATTCCTGAAACTGCTTTCAAGCATCATTCGCCTCTGGAACTCTATCTTGACGGCCTTCGTTCTTCGGATCGTTAATCTCCGATGCACATTATTGGTTGCGCGCGCAACCTGGAGCTCTGACGGCTGATTCGGGGAACCAACTTGTCGCCTACGCTGTTCGTGGTCTCGACGGGACCTCCGGACGGAGCGTAGCGCATGGCCACTTCGCTGCAGCAGCAACATTATCGCGCCTACCAGCCACGCCCCCTCACCAAAGCCGAAATCGGTAATGTGGAGATTCTCTATGGCGGACTGCATTGGCGCGCCGAGCACGTCATGCAGGCGGTGTTCGAGAACATGGGCTACAAGGCCCGGCCGCTACCGGTGGCAACACGGAATGATCTTTTGCTTGGCCGCGAGCTGGCTGACATCGGACAATGCTGCCCGACGAGCTTTACGACCGGCAACCTCGCAAACTTCCTGCGCGAGGAGGCCAAGCGGATCGGGGCAGAAGCGGTGGCCGACAAGTACGTGTACGTCACCGCAGGCTCCTGCGGCGCCTGTCGCTTCGGCCAGTATCATCAGAGCTACGAGCTGGCGCTGCGCAACATCGGCCTCGAGGCATTCCGCATATTTCTGGTCGCGCAGAACCGGATGGATCAGGGCGCGCTCGAGGGGGGCGGCTTCGAGGTCAACATTCCGCTCACACTTGGAGTGGTCTGGGCGATTCTGTGCACGGACGCTTTGCAGAGCATGGAATACCGGACGCGGCCATACGAGGTGATCCCCGGTCAGACGGACCGCGTGGTCAAGGAGAGCGTCGACTACCTATGCGAGGTTTTCCGAAACCGCCCGGTAAAAGGCGAGAAGTGGGGCCCGCTCGCCTGGCATCTGACGACGAACTATTTCATCAAGGCGTTGCGCGAGGTTTATCGCAAATTCGACGCCATCGAGGTGGACCGACTGCAGGTCAAACCGGTGGTGAAAATCACCGGCGAATTCTATCTGCAGACCGTCGAGGGCGATCCCAACTACAATATCCATCGCTGGCTGGAATCCGAAGGCGCTGAGGTTTATCCGGCAGCCATTGTCGTCTGGCTGGATTACTGGATCCGGTTCTATGTCCAGGAGCTGGAGGATCGCATTGGCACCGACCGCACGGCGAAGGCGAAGATCTGGGCGCTGAAGGGGTTGCAGAAGGTCTTCCGCGGCACTTACAACCGCATGCGCAAGGCGCTGGGCAACATCCCGCACGAAATCCCGGACCAGTATGAACTGCGGCAGCTGGCGGCGCCCTATTTCCATCACCGGCTTTCGGGCGGTGAGGGGGACATGCTGATCGGCAAGGCGCTGTGGGCGCATCTTCACAACAAGGCGCACATGATCTGCGAGCTGTCGCCTTACTCCTGCATGCCGAACACGATGAGCGTCGGGGCGATGGCCGGTGTCGTAGGCCAGCATCCCGATCTTCTCTATGCGCCGATCGAGGTGAAGGGCGATGCGGAGGTGCATGCGCTCTCCCGCTGTCAGATGATCCTGACCGAGGCCAAGAAGCGCGCCGTCCGCGAGTATGTGAAAGCGATGGAGAAGACGGGACTCGATCCGGAGGCTGTCAAAAAAGTGCTCGAGAGGAAGCCCGAGATGCGCAAGGCCACCTATCACGTGCCCCACATGGGCGCCGCCGGGACAGCCGCCAACACGATGCTCCACGTTGCAGACATTAGTTGAACTGGTAGCAGCTATGACATTTTTCACCTCTCCCATAAGGAGAGGTCGGCCCGAAGGGCCGGGTGAGGGGTACAACGCCTGCAATTGTCCGAACCCCCCTCACCCCCGGATCAGGTCCGGGGCAGGCTCTAACCCTCTCCCCGCCGGGGAGAGGGAATGGGCGTGAGGTTCTTCGATCGGAAATCCGCCAGGCAAGGCAGGTGACATGAAGACGGTCGGCATGGATGTGGGCTCGACGACGATCAAGGCGGTGGTCGTCGAGGGGGGCGAAGTGCTCTGGCGCGATTACCAGCGCCACAACACCAAGCAGGCTGAAAAGGCACTCGAGTTCCTGATTCGCATGGAGCAGGAGGTTGGGCTGACTGAGGGCCGAGACCGCATCTTCTTCACCGGGTCCGGAGCGGGGCTGATCGCGCCTCTGGTCGGCGGCAAGCTCATTCAGGAAGTCGTCGCAGTAGCCGCGTCCGTGGAGAAGATGCATCCGGACGTGCACTTCGTTTCCGAGATCGGCGGGGAGGACATGAAGACGCTGTTCTTCAAGGAATCGGGCGCCGGCAAGTCCAAGCAGATCTATATGCAATCGGCTTGCAGCGGCGGTACGGGCACGTTCATCGAGAAGACCGCCCGCAAGCTGAGGATCCCCGCTGAGCAGCTCTCCACCATGCCGTATGACGGCATGAGCCTGCACAAGGTCAGCTCCAAGTGCGGGATCTTCGCGGAGGCCGACGCCAACACGCTGCTGAAGGGCGGAGTGCCGGTCGAGGAGATCATCGCGAGCCTGTTCGAGGCGGTCGTTTACCAGAACCTCGCGACGCTGACCAAGGGCAACACGCCCCTGCCGCAGGTGCTGCTGCTTGGTGGGCCGAATCTGTTCTTCAAGGGTCTGCAGCAGGCCTGGCGGCATCACCTGACGAACCTTTGGCAAGACCGGAAATGCGAGCTGCCGCCAGGTGCCGACCCTGCTGATCTGATCCATGTGCCTGACGATGCGCTCTATTACGCCGCGCTAGGCTGCGTCGAGGTCGCGAGCGGCGAAGCGGAGGGCGTAGGGCTTTATCAGGGGACGGAGCGGCTCAGCTGGTGGATCGATGAGGGCCAGCATCAGGAAAAGGCGAAGAGTGGCGCCAAGGCGCTCATTCGCGAAGGTGACGACCTCGCTAGCTTCAAGGCAGCCTTCGAGGCGAGCCGCGGGTCCACCGCTGCCTCGGCCCGCTCCAGTGATGGCCCCGTTTTCATTGGCTGCGACTTCGGCAGCACGACAGCCAAAGCCGTGGTGATGGACTCCGAGAAGGAGATCCTGGCCAGCGTCTATGTGCAGTCCAAGGGAAATCCGATCGAGGATGCGAAAGCGCTCTTCCGGGATATTCGCGAAAAGGCTCGCGGTTCCGTCGCAGGACTTGCGCTCACGGGCTACGGGAAAGATCTTTTGAAGGACATCCTTGGCGCCGACACCGGCGTGGTCGAGACGGTGGCGCATGCCACCTCGGCCCTGCACATTTTCCCCGATGCGGACGTGATTTGCGATGTCGGCGGCACCGACGTGAAAATCATGATCCTGCGGCAGGGCACTGTTTCCGACTTCCGGCTGAACTCTCAGTGTTCCTCGGGCAATGGCGCCTTCCTGCAGGGCGTGGCCGAGCGCTACGGCATCGCGCTCGAGGAATACGCGGACAAGGCATTCCAGGCGAGGGCCATGCCGGGGCTCGCGATGGGCTGCGGGGTGTTCCTGCAGTCGGACATCGTCAATCAGCAGCGCAAGGGCTGGTCGGCCGAAGAGATCATGGCGTCGCTCGCGGCCGTACTCCCCTTGAACGTCTGGATCTACGCCGGTCAGCTCCAGAACCTGCGCGCCGTCGGTCGGAAGTTCGTGCTGCAGGGCGGCACGCACCGGAACATGGCCGTGGTGAAGGCGCAGATCGATTTCATCAAATCGAAAGTGCCGGATGCCGAAATCCTGATCCACCCCTATTCGGGCGAGGCGGGCGCCATCGGCGCGGCGCTTTGTGCGATAGACGCTCACGTCGAGGGGCGGCCGAGCCGCTTCCGCGGCTTCGATCTCATCGAGCAGCTCGAATACCGCAGCACGACCAGCGAGGACACGATCTGCCGCTGGTGCCCGGTGAACTGCAAGCGGGCCTTCATCGACGTGAAGCTCGACGGCGCCAAGGGGCGGCCGTGGAGCAAGGTGCCCGTCGAGCCCGGCTGGGAACGCGTCATCAGCGGCAACTCGTGCCCGAAAGGCTTGATGGAGGACGCCAACGAGATGCGGGCGGTGAAGGCCCAGATGGAGAAGCAACGCCGTGAACTTCCCAATATTGGCGAAATGGTTCGCGAACAGGCCTTCCGGCGGGCATGGGCCGAGGCCTGAACGGGCCGAGCGCGCAAAGCTCAGGGTCGGTATTCCGAAGGTCCTCAACATCTGGACGACGCACCAATTTTGGCTGGGCTTCTTTGCTAGCTTGGGCGTCAGCCGTGTCGTGTTTTCATCTGACACCTCGGAAGAGCAGGGGCGCGAGTTCGGCAGCGGCCGCGGCACGGTGGACTGCTGCTATCCGGTGAAGTGCATTTCAGGCCACTACGGCGAGCTCATCTTCGGCCAGAAGCGCAAGATCGACATCCTGTTCTCGCCGATGATCTACTCGATGCCCTCGTTCCTGAAGGGCCATGTCGCTGACTCGCTCGCCTGCCCGCGGGTGATGGCGGCGCCGGAGAACATCAAGGCCGGGTTTCTCAAGGAAAAGGACGTCTTTGCCGAGCAGGGCATCCGCTACGTGGCGCCGCTCGTCTCGCTCGCCGACCCGATGCAGGTGCCGCGGCAGCTCTTCAAGGCCTTCGACGGCGTGCTCACGGGCCTCACCTTCGATGAGGTGCGTGAGGCGGTGGATCAAGGCTACCGCACGTTGGCCGGCTTCGACCGCGAGATGCGGGCGCGGAGCCGAAAGATCCTGGAATGGTGCGTACGCGAGCAGCGGCCCTGCGTGATGGTGCTGGCGCGCCCCTACCACATGGACGCCGGCATCGGCCACGAGATCGAGGCGGACCTGCAGGCCTACGGCTATCCGATCCTGTGGATGCAATACTTTCCGACCGACCCTGACCTGCTCGATTGGATGTTCGGCCCCGAAATCCGCGACGGCTACATCAAGTCGGTGCTCGACATCTCGGACGTCTGGCCCTCCTCCTACAGCGCCAACACGAACGAGATCCTGTGGGGCGCGAAGGCAGCGGCACGCATGCCTTGGATCACCTGCGTCATCCGTTTGACGAGCTATGAATGCGGCATGGACCAGCCGACGTTCACACCCGTGCAGCAGATCGTCGAACGGTCGGGTACGCTCTTCTTCTCGTTTCAGGAGCTCGATTCGACGAAGCCAGCCGGCTCGGTGAAGATCCGGATCGAAACGATCGCGCACTATCTGGAACGCAATTCGCCCACCATCATCGCGCGAAAGCTCGCTGCCATGCCGGAGGGATGCCCGCTCCTGCCGAGCGCAGCGCCAGCCTAGCAAAGCGGCGTACGACGCCCCTGTGTTTCCACTAGCGGATTGCTTCCTCCCCTACAGCGGCGCCTTGTGACCACCCGCTTTTTCGTTTAGACGGCTGCAAACACTCCAGACCAGCGGTCGCGCCCCCCGTGTCTTGGATTCGCGCGGGGCGCTTCTGCGAAAGTGATGTGATGGAACATCCAGGATTTTTCGAGCGCGCCGGCCCGTTTCCATTGGCCGAGGTCGCCCGCGCCGCCGCAGCCGAGCTCGCGCCGGGCGCCGATGGCGACGCCCTGATCAGCGACGTGCGCAGCCTTGCCGACGCCGGCAGAGATCACGTTTCGTTCCTCGACAACCGCAAGTATCTTCCCCAGCTTTCAGCCACGCGGGCTGGCGCGTGCCTGGTATCACCTGCTTTCGCCGCGCGGGTGCCCGAGGGGACGGCCGCGTTGCTGACCAAAACGCCTTATCGCGGCTTTGCACTGGCCTTGCAGCTCTTCTATCCGGATGCGCTTCGCCCCAAGGTGGCGCGTCCAGGCGGCACCAGGCTCGTCGATCCCAGCGCCCAGCTCGAGGATGGCGTTGTCATAGAGCCGGGGGCCATCATCGGGCCGGAGGCTATGATTGGCCGCGGCACCGTCGTCGCTGCGGGCGCCGTCATCGGCTATCGGTGTGCCATCGGCCGCGACTGCTTCATCGGCCCCAACGCGAGCGTGACGCACGCGCTGGTGGGCAACCGCGTCATCCTGCACGCGGGCGTGCGCATCGGCCAGGATGGCTTCGGCTTCGCCATGGGACCGCAAGGCCACCTCAAGGTTCCGCAGATCGGGCGGGTGATCATCCAGGATGACGTGGAAATCGGCGCCAACACCGCCATAGACCGCGGCGCGCTCAACGACACCATCATCGGCGAAGGCACGAAAATTGATAATCTCGTGCAGATAGGGCACAACGTCGTGATCGGGCGGCACTGCGTCATCGTAGGGCACTGCGGGATCTCCGGTTCGACGGAGCTCGGCGACTTCGTGGTGATGGGCGGCCAGTCCGGGACGGTGGGTCATATCAGGATCGGCACGGGTGCACAGGTGGCTGGCGCCTCGCATCCGAAGGAGGACGTACCAGCGGGTGCGCGCGTCGGCGGCACGCCAGCGCGTCCTCTCAAGGAGTGGGCGCGTGAGCTCGCGGTCTTGAGCCGGCTCGGCAAACAGGGCTATGTCACGCCCGGAACGGACGGTGATGAGGGCGGAAACTAGGGGATGGAAGGACTAGTCATTTCTCAGGAGAGCGGGGGAGACGGAGTGCAGGACAATGAATGACGCGACAGCAAAGGAGCAGCTCGGCACAGCCGATATCGCGCGTCTGCTCAAGCTGCTGCCGCATCGCTATCCGTTCCTCCTGGTCGATCGCATCTTCGACATGGATCGCGACGAGTCCGCCGTCGGGCTCAAGAACGTGACCATCAACGAGCCATTCTTCCAGGGCCACTTCCCGAGCTACCCCGTCATGCCGGGCGTTCTCATCATCGAGGGCCTCGCGCAGACGGCGGGTGCGCTGTGCGTCCATAGCCTCGGCGAGAGCTACCGGCCGCAGCTCGTCTACTTCATGGGAATCGACAAGGCGAAGTTCCGCAGGCCCGTCGTGCCCGGAGACCAGCTCTTCTTCCACGTCCGCAAGATCCGCAGCCGTGGCCGCGCCTGGCGCTTCTATGGCGAGGCGAAGGTCGAGGGGCAGGTCGCGGCAGAGGCGGAGATCAGCGCCATGATCGTCGATACGCCCGAGACCCAGGCGATTGCGAGCCAGAATGGCTGACGCACAGATCCATCCTACGGCCATTGTCGAATCGGGGGCCAAGCTGGGCGCCGGCGTGAAGATCGGGCCTTACTGCATGGTCGGCCCCGAGGTCACGCTGGGGGACGGCTGCGAGCTCATCAGCCACGCTGTCGTCGCGGGGCGGACGACGATCGGTCCGCGCACCCGCATCTTCCCGTTCGCGTCCATTGGCCATCAGCCGCAGGACCTCAAGTACAGGGGCGAACCCTCGACGCTGACGATCGGTGCCGACTGCATCATCCGCGAAGGCGTGACGATGAACCCGGGCACCGAAGGCGGCGGTCTCGAGACTGTCGTGGGCAACGGCTGCGCTTTTCTCGCCAACTCCCACGTCGGCCACGACTGCCACGTCGGCAACCACGTGATCTTCTCGAACAACGTGATGCTGGCGGGCCACTGCACCATCGGCGACTACGCCATCCTCGGCGGCGGCGCGGCGGTGATCCAGTTCGCGCGGGTCGGCGCGCATTCGTTCCTCGGCGGCATGTCGGGGCTCGAGAACGACCTCATTCCCTATGGCATGGCGCTCGGCAATCGGGCGTACCTCTCGGGCCTCAATATCGTGGGACTGCAGCGGCGCGGTTTCTCCCGGGAAACCATCCACGATTTGCGGCGCGCGTATCGGCTCCTGTTCGCCGCCGAGGGCACGCTGAAAGAGCGCGTCGACGATGTCGCCGCCGAGTTCGCGGACCACGCCCTCGTTCAGGAGATCGTGGCGTTCATCCGTGCCGGGGGCAAGCGGTCGTTGTGCACGCCGCGCGACTCCGAGGGCTGATGGTGAGCGCGGGCGACGGTCCGCTCGGCATTCTGGCCGGGAACGGCGCACTGCCTCTCGAAGTCGCCGATGAAGTGTCCCGCAATGGCAGGCCCGTGCACATCGTCGCCATCGCCGGAGAGGCCGAGCCCGGTATCGAGCGGCATCCGCACACCTGGGTCGGCTTGGGGCAGATCGGCGGGCTGCTACGCGCCTTCCGCGGAGCGGGCTGCCGAGACATAGTCATTCTTGGCGGCGTGCGGCGACCGGACCTGAAGAGGCTGCGCGCCGACCTGGGCTTTGTCATCAACCTGCCGCTCATTTTGAGCCTCATGGCCGGTGGCGACGACAGCGTGCTCCGCAAGATCGTTTCCTTCTTCGAGTGGCGAGGATTCCGGGTGGTCGGGGCTCATGACGTGGCACCGGGTCTCCTGGCGAAGGATGGTCCGCTCGGCAACCGGAAGCCTGATGATCGGGTGAGCCGTCATATTGCGTTGGGCTTTGCCCTCGTCGAAGCGCTTGGACCGCTCGACGTGGGGCAGGGGGTCGTGATCGCTGGCGGCAGGCCCGTCGCCATCGAAGCGGCCGAAGGCACGGACAGGATGCTGATGAGGCTCGAGAGCCTCCGTGCCAGCGGCATCACTTCGGGCGGAGTTCTCGTCAAGGCACCAAAGCCGGGCCAGGAGCTGCGGATCGATTTGCCCGCCGTGGGCCCGAAGACGGTCGAGCTGGCATCTGCAGCCGGGTTGGCAGGCATCGCCGTTGCGGCCGGGCAGGTGCTTGTGGCCGAGCGCGACCGGCTCGCGCAGCGGCTCGCCGAGACCGGCTTGTTTCTGATCGGCAGCAGAACGAAGCTTCCCGATAGCGTACCTGCGAACGATGAGGCGGCCGCCGCCTCGCGGTGGGGTCGGCTCCGCTGGATCACCGGAAAAGTGAGGTCGCGCGATATTCGCGATGCAGAGCGAGCGCTCCAGGCCATATCGTCAGCCCGCCCATTCGGGGCAGGGGCAGCTGCTGTTTCCGTCCGCGAGCACGTGCTGGCGCTCGAGGCCGGCGAGGGCGCTGAGGCCATGCTGGGGCGCGTCGCAGGTCTGAGGCAGTGGGGCGACCGGCTTTCCGGCCACCGCCGCGGCGTTGCTGCCCTGCAGCCGGTCGATGCCGATCCCGCGCATCTCGTCCAGCTTGCCGATACGGCTGGCCTGGCCGGTCTGGTGATGGCAGGCGCGTGGACCGGCCGGGCTCATCTGGAGCTGCTGGCAGCGGCATCAAGGCGCCGGCTTTTCGTTCTGGCTTGCGAGGACAGCGGATGAACGACGGCGAGGATCCGCTGCGGGTTTTCCTGGTTGCCGGCGAGCAATCGGGAGATGCCCTCGGCGCGCGGTTGATGGGCGCCCTTCAGGTAAAGCTCGGTGATCGCGTCACGTTCTCAGGCGTGGGCGGGCCGCTCATGGGGAAGGAGGGGCTCGAGACGCTGTTCCCGCTCGCCGATGTGGCGGTCATGGGTCCGTTGTCGATCCTGCCGCGGCTGCCGCGCATCATCAGGCGCGTTCATCGGACCGTCGATGCTGCCATCGCCATGCGGCCGGACGTGGTGGTGATCATCGACAGCCCTGAGTTCACGCACGCCATTGCGCGGCGGATCCGCCGCCGCTGCCCGTCACTGCCGATCATCGACTACGTCAGCCCATCGGTGTGGGCATGGCGGCCCGGGCGCGCGAAGCGCATGCGGCGGTATGTCGACCACGTGCTGGCGCTGCTGCCGTTCGAGCCGGAGGCACACCTGCGGCTGGGCGGACCGCCGTGCACCTATGTGGGCCATCCTCTTGTCGAGCGGCGCGCATGGCTGGAGGCCCTCGATCCTGCTCCGCTCGCTGAAAGGCTCACACTCGATCCGGAAAGGCCGGTGCTGCTAGTTCTGCCGGGCAGCCGGTCGTCGGAGGTGGGTCGTCTGATGAAACCGTTCGGTGAGGCGATTGGGCTGCTGGTCGGCCAGGGAGCGCGCCCCCAGACCATTATCCCGGCCGTTCCGCATGTCCGCAGTCAGATCGAAGTAGCACTCGACAGCTGGCCGGTTCGCCCGCATCTCATCGCCGGCGAAGAGGACAAGTTCCGGGCCTTCAAGCTCGCCACGGCGGCGTTGGCCGCGTCCGGCACGGTGACACTCGAACTGGCGCTGACGGGCACGCCGGCGGTGGTTGCCTACAAGGTGGATGCGATTGCCGCGCGCCTGCGCTTTCTCGTGAAAGTACCGTCGGTCGTGCTGGCAAACCTGGTGCTCGGAGAGAATGTCTATCCGGAGTTCATCCAAGAAGACTGCAGTCCCGAGAAACTGGCCGCGGCCTTGGCACCGCTCCTCGGCGATACACCGGAGCGCTGGCGCCAGCGCGATCTGCTCGCCCGCGTCCCCGAACGGCTCGCCGTTTCGGCCGCAAGCCCCAGCGAAGCGGCCGCAGAGATCGTTATCCGCCGCGGGAGGGCTGCTCGCCCTCGGCGAGGGTAACTGATCTGAAATCAAAGCTGCAGTTCAGCCCCGATTCTCGATCGGCACATAGTCGCGGCGGGTGGCGCCGATGTAGAGCTGGCGCGGCCGGCCGATCTTCTGCTCGGGATCCTCGATCATCTCCTTCCACTGCGCGATCCAGCCGACCGTCCGTGCGACAGCAAAAAGCACGGTGAACATCGATGTCGGGAACCCGAGGGCGCGCAGCGTGATGCCGGAGTAGAAATCGATGTTCGGGTAAAGCTTCTTCTCGATGAAGTAATCATCCTCGAGCGCGATGCGCTCCAGCTCCATCGCCACCTTCAGGAGCGGCTCGTTCTTCATGCCGAGTGCATCCAGCACCTCGTGGCAGGTCTTCTGCATCACCCGAGCGCGCGGGTCATAGTGCTTGTAGACACGGTGGCCGAAGCCCATGAGCCGGAAGCCGGAGCTCTTGTCCTTCGCCTTGGCGATGTACTCGGGGATGCGATCGACGGTGCCGATCTCCTCCAGCATGTTGAGCGCCGCCTCGTTGGCGCCGCCGTGTGCGGGGCCCCACAGGCAGGCGATGCCCGCGGCGATGCAGGCGAACGGGTTGGCGCCCGACGAGCCGGCCAGCCGTACCGTTGATGTCGATGCGTTCTGCTCGTGATCGGCGTGCAGGATGAAAATGCGATCGAGCGCACGGGCGAGCACCGGATCTGCGAAATAAGGCTCGCAAGGCACCGCAAAACACATCTGGAGAAAGTTCGCGGCGTAATCGAGATCGTTGCGCGGGTAGATGAACGGCTGCCCGATCGAATACTTGTAGGCCATGGCCGCAATGGTCGGCATCTTGGCGATCATGCGATGCGAGGCGATCATCCGCTGCACAGGATCGCTGATGTCGGTGGAGTCGTGATAGAAGGCCGACAGTGCGCCGACGGTGCCAACCATGATCGCCATCGGGTGCGCGTCGCGGCGGAACCCAGTGAAGAACCGGGTCATCTGCTCGTGCACCATCGTGTGACGGGTGATGGTATCGCGGAACCAGTCGAGCTGCTCTCTCGTCGGCAACTCGCCGTAAAGCAGCAGATGGCAGACCTCGATAAAGCTCGATTGCTCCGCCAGCTGCTCGATCGGGTAGCCGCGATAGAGCAGCACACCCTCCTCGCCGTCGATATAGGTGATCTTCGAGGAGCAGTTGGCAGTGGACGTGAAGCCGGGGTCGTAAGTGAAGCAGCCTGTTTCTCGGTAGAGGCGCGTGACGTCGATCACATCAGGCCCAATCGACCCGGCCCGGACCGGCAGGCTCACTTGTTTGCCGTTCTGGTTCAGGGTCACAGTTCTTGTGGCATCGGCCTTGCCCGACGCGCTGTCGTGCACGTTCATCGCCAATCCTTTCGATCGTCTCGACGCCTGCCCCTTCGGCGCCAAGTCTGGAGGGACCCGGCGCGCAATGGCCGCCCGGCGCCCATTGCCTATTACACATTTCGCGCTGCGACAAGACAGCTAATGGACGCCGGGCCAGGAACCGCAAACCGAGCGACGAAAATCAACGCCGCACCGGTGCAGGCGGTTTCCAACAAGAGTTGGGAGCGGTGACGCGCGAGTTTCAGGCGCTTGCCTGGTCGCGGATGCGCGCGAGGGCTTCCTCGCGACCGAGCACGGCCATGACGTCGAAGACCGGGGGAGAGACGGTACGGCCGGTCAGCGCCGCCCTGAGCGGTTGCGCGATGCCGCCAAGCTTCACGCCTTCCCTCTCGGCAAAGCTTCGCACCTCCGATTCGAGGGCGCCGGCTGTCCATTCGGCGGATTCCAGCTGCGGCAGCAAGCGGCCGAGCAGCACCCGGGCCTCATCCGTCAGGAGTTTTGCAGCTTTCTCATCAAGGACGAGCGGCCTCTCGGCGATGAGGTAGCCGGCGCCGTCAACCAGATCCTTCAAGGTCTTGGCGCGCGGCTTAAGACTTGGCAGCGCAGCTGCGAGCTTCTCCCACCCGGCTGCGGCGAAGCGCGCCTCAAGCTGAGGACCGTTCTCGAATTCCGGCAGGGCTTGCCTTATGCGGGCCAGCAATTCATCGTCCGGCGTATTGCGGATGTAATGGCCGTTGAGGTCCTCGAGCTTGGCAAAATCGAAGCGCGCAGGCGAGCGCCCGATGCCGTCAAGATCGAACCAGTCGATCATCTGCTGAGTGGAGAAGATCTCGTCGTTGCCGTGGCTCCACCCGAGTCGGACAAGATAGTTCCGCAGGGCCGCGGGGAGATAGCCCATGGCGCGATAGGCTTCGACGCCGAGCGCGCCATGGCGCTTGGAGAGCTTGGCTCCGTCGGGCCCGTGGATCAGGGGCACGTGTGCGAAGACCGGCACGTCCCAATCCATTGCATTGTAGATCTGCGTTTGCCGCGCGGCGTTGGTGAGGTGATCCACCCCGCGGATCACGTGGGTGATCCCCATGTCATGATCGTCGACGACGACGGCGAGATTGTACGTCGGCGTGCCATCGCTGCGCAGGATGATGAGGTCGTCCAGGTTCTCGTTCTGGAAAACGACGCGGCCCTGGACCTGATCCACGATGACCGTTTCGCCGGTCCGCGGCGTCTTTAGCCGGATTGCGGGCTTCACACCGGGAGGCGCCTCGGACGGGTCGCGATCGCGCCAATAGCCATTGTAGACGGGCGGCCGGCCCGCGGCCTCGGCCTCCTTGCGCATGGCCTCGAGCTCCTCCGGCGTGCAGTAGCAGCGATAGGCATTCCCCCGCCGCAGCAGCTCTTCGACGACCTCCCGGTGCCGGTCGGCGCGCGTCGACTGGAACAGCGGCTCGCCGTCCCAATCGAGCTCCAGCCACTTCAACCCGTCGAGGATGGCGGCGATGGCCTCCTTGGTGGAACGCTCGCGATCGGTGTCCTCGATGCGCAGGAGGAAGGTGCCGCCCGTGTGCTTGGCGTAGAGCCAGTTGAAAAGAGCGGTACGCGCGCCGCCGATGTGCAGGAAGCCCGTCGGCGATGGCGCAAAGCGCGTGACGACCTTGGACCCTTGGCTTGTCCCGGTGCTCATGATTTGCGTTAGTCTCGCGTGCCGGATGTTGAACGTGCGCCGCGGTTTAGCACAGCCGGGGACACGGAGCGAGCGGGGCGGGGTCACTTCGTGAGCTTGGGGGAGGGAACGGTTGACGCGGTCCGCCGCGCGCGGGAGCGATCGCGTGCCCTGGCCCCCGGACGATGGCTCCTGGATCGACTCCTGGCCGAGCAGGACCGCTGGTTCCTTTGGACACCCGTGCTCTTCGGGCTCGGAATCCTCATCTACTTTCGATTGCCTGCCGAGCCGCAGATCGTCGCTGCGCTGGCTCCAGTCATGTGCGTCTTCGCATTGGCCCCGATGGCCAGGCGTGCCACGGCCGGACTGCTGGCCATCAACGCGGCCATTGCCGTATCGCTCGGGTTCGCCGCGGCCAAGATGAGAGCGGAGTGGGTCGCTGCCCCGGTGCTCGAACGGCAGCTCTACAATTCTGGAGTCGAGGGCTTCGTGGAGGTCGTCGAGCCGCGGCCCACCCGGGGGCAGCGCATCACGGTGCGCGTGAGCCGCCTTGGAAAGCTTCCGCCGGACAAGCGACCGCACCGGGTCAGGATACGGTTGATGAGTGAGATGCCGGGTCTGGAGCCCGGGCAAGCCGTCCGCCTCAAGGCCACGCTCGCGCCACCCTCCATGCCGGCCCTGCCCGGCGACTACGACTTCGCTCGCGCAGCATGGTTTTCGGGACTTGGCGGGGTCGGCTACTCGATGGCGCGACCCGAGATTATCGCGGATGCCGGCGAAGCGCCGTGGTCGCTGAAGCTCTACGCGATGACGCAGCGGCTGCGGAACGAGATTGGCCGGCGCATCCTGGCGGCGTTGCCCGGCGAGGAAGGGGCCATCGCGACGGCGCTCATCACCGGAGAGCGGGGCAGCATCTCACCCGAAACCACAGCAGCGTTCCGTGATTCCGGGCTGGTGCACATTCTGTCCATCTCCGGCCTGCACATGGTCATGATGGCAGGGTCCGTGTTCTTTTCGGTCCGGCTGTTCCTGGCAGCTATTCCAGCGATCGCGCTGCGCTATCCGATCAAGAAGTGGGCGGCCGCGGCGGCGATCCTGGGTGCCCTCGGCTACCTGCTGATATCGGGCAACTCGTTTCCGACGATCCGGGCCTGGATCACCATCTCGATCGTGTTCGGCGCCATCATGCTCGATCGCCCGGCGCTTGCACTCAGGAACGTCGCGCTGGCGGCACTCGCCGTGCTGATCCTGGTTCCGGAGAGCCTATTCGATGCCGGGTTCCAGATGTCCTTCGCGGCCGTGGTGGCGCTCGTCGCGGCCTACGAGCTGATCCGCGACCGCCTCGAGCGGCGGCGCAGCGAGCCGGGGCCGATGTTCGGTCCCGTACTGGGATTCTTCATGTTTTTCGGCGGGATCATTCTGACGACGGTGATCGCCAGTCTCGCCGTCGCGCCGTTCTCGGCTTACCACTTCCACACCAGCCAGCAATACGCGGTGCTGGCGAACCTGATCGCGGTCCCGATCTGCAACATCGTCGTCATGCCGGGCGCGCTGGCAACGCTGCTGTTCATGCCGATCGGGCTCGAAGCAGTACCGTTGTGGGTGATGGAGCAGGGCATCCGCGCCATGCTCTGGTGCGCCCGCGCCGTCTCTCAGCTCCCCGGCGCCGTCGGCCATATCCCCGCATTCTCGGACATGGCCTTCGGGCTGATGCTGCTCGGAGGCCTTTGGCTGTGCCTGTGGGGAACGCGATGGCGCTTCCTGGGCTTAGGGGTGTTCGCAGCAGGGCTTGCGCTTGCTCCGATGATGCCGCGGCCTGACATTCTCATCGGGAACGACGCCGAACTCGTCGCGATTCGGGGCGTCGATGGCAAGCTCTCCGCCTTGCCGGCGCGCGGGTCGAGCTATGAGCTGCAGCGTTGGCTCGAGAATGACGGGGATTCCCGCACGGCGCGGCAGGCGGCATCTGGTGAAGGGTTCCGCTGCGACTCGGTAGGCTGCCTTGCGATCCTCAAAGGAAAGCGGGTCGCGGTCGTGCATCATCCAGCGGCGCTCGCCGACGACTGCCGGATGGCCGACGTGCTGATCGTCCCGTTTCCCAAACCGAGAGGGTGTAATCCACCGGGACTGGCGATCGACTTCTATGCCGTGCGCGATCGCGGCACGCACGCCGTCTACATCGCGGACGGCCACCTTTCCCTGGAAACCGTCGCCGATGCGCGCGGCGACAGGCCATGGTCGCGGCGACCGGAGCGGCCACCTCGGAAGACACGATCCGAGGCGGGGAACACCATTTCACGGCTGAAGGGCTTCGCGGCGCCGCGAGATCTGGCCGAGGCGTCACGCCGAATGCGCGCCGAGCTCGAGGACGACGACGATCCCGTGGTCAGGCGACTGGAGGAGGAAGGAGCTGAATTGGACGATACGCCATGAGCCGATGAAATAACGTCATTTCCGCGAAGGCGGGAATCCGTGATGCGCTTCAGCAATCACGCGGGTCCAATGCAAGCGCAGGCGATTGCCCTTTGGCGATGCATCGCGGATGCCCTACCGCCCGCATGACGGGGCAAGATGTAACCAACTCGACTTACTTTCCTGAAACCGGATGTCCTCGGGCGCGGAAAGAGGAACTCGCCGCGCGCAATCCCCTGAAGTCCCCGGGGAATCGCTGAACCCGAATCCGATCAATACCGCCGGATAAGCCCCACCAATCGGCCTTGAATATCGATCTGGTCCGGCCCGAAAATGCGCGTCTCGTATTTTGGGTTGGCGGCCTCGAGGGCGATGGCCGAGCCGCGCTTGCGCAAGCGCTTCAGGGTTGCTTCTTCCTTCTCGACCAGCGCCACGACGATATCGCCGTTCTCGGCCGTCTCGCAGCGCCGGATGATGACGATGTCGCCGTCCTGTATGCCCGCATCGATCATCGAGTCACCGCGAACCTCCAGCGCGAAATGCTCGCCATTGGTCAGCAGGTCGGGCGGGCAGGCGATGTCGTGTGTGTGGGATTGAATGGCACTGATCGGCACGCCGGCGGCGATGCGGCCCATGACAGGCACCGAGATGGTGCGGCTGTCGACCATGCTCGAGGGCGGCACCGAGAGCTGGGACTGCTTGCCAAGGCTGCCCTCGATGACGCTCGGCGTGAAACCGGAGCGCCGCGGCTGTGTCGGCTCCGAATTCTCGGGCAGCTTGATGACCTCCAGCGCGCGGGCGCGGTGCGGCAGGCGGCGGATGAAGCCGCGCTCCTCGAGCGCCGTGATCAGGCGGTGAATGCCGGACTTGGACTTCAACGCCAGCGCATCCTTCATCTCGTCGAAGGAGGGCGGAACCCCGGTTTCCTGCAGACGGCCGTGGATAAAGAGAAGCAGCTCTTTCTGTTTCTGTGTCAGCATCTGCCCCGGGCCCCTCGGCAAGGAATACGCGCGACTGGTGTCGCCTGTACAAATCATGAACAGAATACTCGTTCCGGACTTGTTCTGCAAGCTGTTCGTCGCCGGCGGTTGAGAATGTGATCAGAAGTCGAGAAGAAGGACGGTCACTTCGGTGCCCGCCGGCAGGGGCGGAGCATTTGGCGGCCTGACGAGAAGCACGTTGCTGGTCGCCAGCGTGGCGAGCAGCGAGCTGTCCTGTGAGCGCGCAAGCCGGACTTGCTGGCGGCCATCCGGCAGGCGCTCGAGGATGGCGCGCATATAATGCTGGCGGGCGCCGTTGGCCTCCACCGGCTCGGCGAGGGGTACCGTCACCGTCGCCGCGTCCTCCTGCGGCAGGCCGAGCAGGGCGCGCACGAGCGGCACCAGAAACACGCGGGTGCAGATCAGCGCTGAAACCGGATTGCCCGGCAATCCCAGGACACGCTGGCGCCCGAGCCGCCCGTGCAGCAGGGGCTTGCCTGGCCGCATGTTGATCTTCCAGAACGCCAGCTCCATGCCGAGGCTTTGCAGCACCGGTCCGACGAGATCATGGTCGCCCACGGATGCGCCGCCGATCGTGACGAGCACATCCGCATCACGCGCGGCCTCGACGTGCTCCACGAGGCTGTCGCGCGTGTCGCGGGCAATGCCGAGCACCTTTGCTTCCGCTCCGGCCTGGGTAAGCAGGGCCGCGACCCCCAGCGGGTTGGAGGAGATGATCTGACCTGGCCCTGGTCGCTCACCTGGCCGCACGAGCTCGTCGCCGGTGGCGAGCACGGCAATGCGCGGCCTCCGCCGTACGGACACTTCCCCGTAGCCGGCCGCTGCAGCCAGCGTGACCTCCCGCGGACCGAGCCGGCGGCCAGGGAAAAGGAGCGCCTCCGACTCGCGGAAGTCGAAGCCGCGCGGACGGATGTGCGCCCGATCGGGCCGGCCCTCACGCACCTCGACGGTGCCGTCCGTTGCGCTCGTATTCTCCTGAATAACGACGGCGTCGGCGCCCTTCGGCAGCGGAGCACCCGTGAAAATGCGCACAGCCTGACCGGGCTCTATCTCGCCGTCGAACGGGTGGCCCGCTGCCGCCTGCCCGATCACCTTCAGTGTTGCCGGCAATTGCGCGACATCGGCGCTGCGGACGGCGTAGCCGTCCATGGCGGATGCATCGAAGGGCGGCTGCGTCAGGCGCGCGATCAGCGGCTCGGCGAGGATGCGGCCCGCAGCCTGCTCGATGGGAACGTATTCCGGAGAGGTTGGAGCGACGTCAGCGAGAACTTTCTCCAGCGCCTCCGATACGGACAGAGCCATGCGGGTCAACTCCCCTGCGCATCATCGGCCCGGAAGTGGCCGGACCGGCCGCCGGTCTTCTCCAGGAGGCGGATGCCGGAGAAGGTCATGCCCTTATCGGCAGCCTTTAGCATATCGTAAATGGTGAGGCAGGCGACGGAAACGGCCGTCAGCGCCTCCATCTCGACGCCGGTCTGGCCGGTAACCTTGACCTCGGCGGTCACCCGGATCCCGGTCGGCTGATGTGAAAGCTCGAAATCGACGGTTGCCTTGGTGATCGGGAGGGGATGGCAAAGAGGGATCAGCTCATGAGTCCTCTTCGCGGCCATGATGCCGGCGATGCGCGCCGTCGCCAGGACATCGCCCTTCTTGGCTTGGCCCGTCTCGACCAGCGCCAGCGTCTCCGGCTGCATAGACACGAAGCCTTCGGCGCGCGCGGTGCGCTGGGTCACGGACTTGTCCGACACGTCGACCATGCGCGCTTCGCCCTTCTCGTTGAGATGGGTGAGCGGGCCGCAATTCATGATGTCCTCTCTTGCTCCTCCGGGAGGCCCAGCAGCTTGCGCGTGGCTGACGTCACGTCAGCTTGGCGCATCAGGCTCTCTCCGACAAGGAACGTCCTCACGCCCACCGCGGCAAGGCGGGTGAGGTCGGCATGAGTGAAGATGCCGCTCTCGCCGATGACGATGCGGTCGGCAGGAACCCGCGGCGCCAGCCGCTCCGTCGTGGTGAGAGTCGTCTCGAATGTCTTGAGGTTGCGGTTGTTGATGCCGATGAGGCGGCAGTCGAGCTGCAGGGCGCGCTCCAGCTCCGCTTCGTCGTGGACTTCGGCAATCGCATCCATCCCCCACTCTCGGGCGGCCGCGGCGAGATCCCGCGCAGTGGGATCATCCACTTGCGCCAGGATGATCAGAATGCAATCGGCACCCCAGGCGCGGGCTTCCGCAACCTGATAGGGATCAAGCATGAAATCCTTGCGCAGGGCGGGCAAATTCGTGCTCGCGCGCGCAGTGGTGAGATAGGCCGGTGCACCCTGGAAGGACGGCCCATCGGTCAGCACCGAGAGGCAGGTGGCGCCACCGGCCTCATAGGCGCGAGCGAGCTCCGACGGCTCGAAGTCCGCGCGGATCAGCCCTTTGGACGGGCTTGCCTTCTTGATTTCCGCAACGAGCGCGAAGCGGCCGCCGGCGAGTGTCTTTTCGATCGCGCCCGCGAACGGCCGGACCGGAGCCGCGGCGCGGGCCGCTGCCTCGACCTCGGCGAGCGGATGACTGGCCTTGGCGGCGCGGATCTCCTCGAGCTTGTACCGAGTGATCCTGTCAAGGATGCCCGTCATCGTGAGCCGGTCAGTCCCGCCCGTTGGTGATGGCGATCAGGCGGTCGAGGGCGTGTTGGGCGGCGCCGCTGTCGATCGAGCGCGCCGCAAGCTCGACCCCCTCGGTGAGCGACTGGGTCTTGCCGCCGACGATCAGCGCCGCTGCCGCGTTGAGCAGCACGACGTCCCTGAATGGCCCAGGCTTGCCCGCGAGCACGTCCCGGATGGCGGCGGCATTCGCCTCGGCATTACCGCCCTTGAGGTCAGCCAGCTTGGCCGGTGGCAATCCGGCATCTGCGGGCGTCACCTCGAAGAGACGGATCTTGCCGTCCTTGAGCTCGGCCACCTTGGTCGAGCCCGTCGTCGTCAGCTCGTCGAGGCCGTCGTGGCCGTGGACGACCCAGACGTGCTCGGAGCCGAGGTTCTTCAGGACATTGGCGATCGGCTCGACCCATTGCGCGTCGAATACGCCGACCACCTGACGCCGCACTCCGGCAGGATTGGAAATCGGTCCCAGCAGGTTGAAGATGTTGCGGATGCCGAGCTCGGCCCGGACCGGGGCCCAGTGCTTCATGGCCGCATGGTGCATCGGCGCCCACATGAACCCGACCCCGGCCTTCATGATGCAGTCCGTGATGACGGGCGGCAGGACGTCAAGCTTGACGCCGAGCGCCGCCAGCACGTCCGAGGCGCCTGAAACCGAGGAGACGGCGCGGTTGCCGTGCTTGCCGACGCGCACGCCGGCCCCTGCGGCCACCAGCGAGGCGCAGGTCGAGACATTGTAGGTGCCGAGGCCGTCGCCGCCGGTGCCGACGATATCCACTGTGTCCGGCGGGGCCTCGACCGGCGTCATCTTCGAGCGCATCAGCTCGGCGGCACCCGTGATCTCGTCGACGGTTTCGCCACGCACACGCAGCGCCATCAGGAAGGCGCCCATCTGGGCAGGGGAGGCGAGTCCCGCCGTCATGGTCTCGAGCGCGGAGCGGATCTCCGCGGCCGAAAGGGTGGCTCCGGTTGCAACCTTGTGGATCAATTGCCTCAGTTCGTTCGTGGGCATCTTTGTGTACTCTGGCTCTCAAGCTTTCAGAAGATTAGGCGGCTTTCAAGGATGGGCGCGTATTGCGCCATCGCGGATCGAGGCCGGCGATCTTCAGGAAGTTGGCGAGCAGATGATGCCCGCATTCCGAGGCGATGCTTTCGGGGTGGAACTGCACGCCGTGCACGGGAAGGGACGTGTGCTGCAGGCCCATGATGATACCGTCGCTGGTCTCTGCGGTGATCTCGAGGCAGGAGGGCAGGCTCGCCCGCTCCAGCATGAGCGAGTGATAGCGCGTCACCTTGAACCGCTTCGGCAGCCCCTCGAACACGCCCTTCCCGGTATGGCGGAGCTCGGACAGCTTGCCGTGCATCGGCAGTGGCGCACGTACCACCTTACCGCCGAAAGCCTGACCGACCGCCTGATGTCCGAGGCAGACACCAAGGACCGGCACGCTGGCTTCGGCGGCAGCCGCGATCAGGTCGAGACAGATGCCGGCCTCGTTCGGCGTGCACGGGCCCGGTGAAAGCACGATGCCCTTCGGCTTCGACCGCAGCACCTCGTCGACCGTGATCTTGTCGTTCCGGTGGACGTCGCAAGCCGCGCCGAGCTCACCCAGGAAGTGGACGAGATTGTAGGCAAAGCTGTCGTAGTTATCGATGAGGACGAGCATGGTGAACGTGTAGGGGACGCGGGCCGATTGCGTCAAGCGAGGCTGCGTGGCGCCACGAACCGGTCGAGGTGCCCTGCAGCGGGGTGGACGTCGTGCCAGTTGTCGGTCTCGAAAGTCAGCACTGCAAGAGCACACGTCGGAAATTTCACGGCCATGGACGCGATGTCGCGGCGCAGGCCCCTGCCGGTGAGATCGAGGGCAAGCCCGTGCAGGCCGGGATTGTGGGCCAGCAGCAAGAGATGGCGGACGCTCGCGGGCGTCTGGCGGACGACGTGCAACATGCGGGTAGCCGGGGCGAGATAGAGTGCGGGCTCGATCTCGACCTTCGGCTTGTGGCTCCCAAGCTTTGGCAGGATGCAGTCGAGCGTCTCCCGGGCGCGCAGCGCGCTCGAGCAGAGGATCAGGTCGGGTATGAGATCGTGACTGGCGATATACGCGCCCACGTCTGCCGCTGCGCGCCTGCCAATGGCGGCGAGAGGGCGATCGTGATCACTGAGATCAGAGTCCTCCCACGACGACTTGCCATGGCGAAGGAGCGACAGCGTCACCATCCGATATCACCGGGCGCTGAGATCGATTGGATGAAAATAGCACGATCTGGCCCCGGTGGCGTGCGAGATCGCGCGGTTCGCGACTCCGCAGAGTACTGATGGCAGGCGCCCAGCGCTGAGCTATATTCGGCGCCCGCTGTGCAGCCTCACGATCATCAGCCGAAATGGTCCGCTGGCCGCGCGTGCAGTCCTGGGGGGAACGTCATGGCTCTGCAACTCGCCCGCTGGTCCGTCATCGTTCTTTCCGTTGTTACGGCGGCGCTCGGTGCTGTCCTGGGCATCCTGCGGGCCGTTGAGCCGATTCCCGATGGCCGCATCGTGCTCGCGACGGGCGGCTCTGCCGGGATCTACCATGAGCTCGCGGAAAGCTACCGTCGGGAGCTTGCTCGCAACGGCGTGAAGCTCGAGCTGCGGCAGACCTCGGAAGGCTTTGCGACGCTGCGGGGACTTCTCGACAGGGGGTCGGGGCTCGATGCCGGCTTCGTGAAAGGGGGACTGGTGGGCAGCCTGCAGGGCCGTCTCGCCAGTGAGCGCGCGCGCGACTGGCACGAGCGGGAGCTGGGCAAGCTCCGCTCCGTCGGCCGAATGTTCTACGAGCCGATCTGGGTCTTCACACGTGGCGACCTGCCCATCGAGAGCCTGCGGGAGCTCGAGGGGCGAAGGATCCTGGTCGGCACCCGCGGCAGCGGCGCTCTGCGTGTCGTGCGTCAGCTGCTCAAGGCCAACGGTGTCGATGAGCAGAACTCCACGTTCATCCGGGAGGAGTTGCCCGAGGATGCTGGGCCGCTGCTAAGCGGCCAGGCCGATGCAGCCTTGTTCATCCTGCCGGCCGACAGCGAGAAGGTGCAGAAGCTGCTGCGGGTTCCCAAGATCCGACTCATGAACTTCGAGCCGGAAGCCAAGGCCTATACGAACCGGTTCCCGGCCCTCAGCAAGGTCGTCCTGCGTCGCGGCGGGGTCGAGTTCGATCCGCTGATCCCGTCGGCAGACATTACGCTGCTGTCGACATCCGCTGCGCTGGTCATCCGCGCCGACCTGCACCCGGCGCTCGTCAGCCTGCTCACGCATGCCGTGATCCAGAACCCGCGGCTCGGGTTCGACAAGGCCGGCGATCCGGTGCTGTTCTTCCGGCCCGGCGAGTTCCCCTCGCCCGACGACCCGGAGTTCGAGGTGGCGGCGGAGGCGCGTCAGGTCTACAAAAGCGGTGGGCTGCCATTGCTGCTCGGCGTTCTGGCCCCGCTCAACAGTCGGCTCGGGCTGCCGTTCTTCTTCACCGCTTTCGGCGCATCGCATGGGCTCGAGACGCTGCTGTTGATCATCCCCATTCTGACGATCCTGGTCCCGATCATGAAGGCGCTGCCGGTCATCTACCGGTGGACCATGCGGCGGCGGCTCCTCTACTGGTACCGCCAGCTCAAGGCCTTGGAGCGGAACCTCGAGGATGCCCGGTCACAGGCGGATTTCGCGGTGACCCAGGCCGAGCTCGAGCGCATCGACGCGCGCGTGCGGCGCATCCGCGTCCCGCTCGGCTTCTCCGACCAGTTCTATGACTTGCGGGGTCACATCGATCTCGTCCGACAACGCATCGGCCAGCGCGCTCCGGCCCTGCGGATGGCAGCGGAGTAGGGTGCCCGGTGGGGTGGACTTTGGGAGATCCGAAGAAGGGTCAGCGGCGGGGAGGACCGAGGCGGGCAGGCCGGCACGGACGTGCCCACGTTTTGCAGACATAGCTCTTGCCCGAGTTTGAGCACTCCATCCTCTTTCCTGCCGCGAGCCGATAGCTTCCCCACGGACGGCCATACTCGAATGCCGTGAAGTCGCTCCACGACCGAATGGCCAGGAGCTCGGCCGCCCGCCTTGTCGGCATCGTGCCTTCGCCGTAATGCTCGTGCTCGGTCATACAGACCTTGTTGCCGACCCGGGCCTGGGCGTGGATCGCGTCGAGGCCGGTCACCTGGGCCGATGCGGGGAGCGGAGCGAAAAGCAGGGCCAGTGGAACGACAGCAAGCCAGCGCCGGGTCATCATCATGCCTCCATATGCCTGTGAAATCGAGGCCGATGATAGCGCCACCTCCGGTTGCGGTGCCGGCCGTTTGCGTCTTATGGCTAAGCCTGGGTTAAGTATGCGCTGCACCCGTCGCAGCGAGCAGATGAAGCATCACACAGGAACGCAATGCCCTGCACATTTTCGCGCCTGACATGCTGGCTGGCAGTATTTGCGGCTCTCCTGCTCAGCGCGCCTGCGCCGGCCACTGCCCAGTCCTGCACGAAAGATGATATCTCCAGGACGATCGACTCCACGGCGGCGGCGCTCCGCAAGTTGAACGCGGCGCACCAACCGGAGCTGCAAGCAAAGCTGCGGCAACTCGGTGAGCTGCGGGGCTGGTCGGAGTCCGAGCAACCGACCAAGGCGGCCGCGTATATTCAGGACGACGAGACGCGAGCACTCGACGAGCAGGCGGGCCGGCTGCTGCTGGAGCTCGAGGTTCTTGGTGACGAGAGCGCGATCGACAAAGAGACCTGTCTCGCCCGATTGGAGAAGCTGAAGAAGATTTCGGCCCAGCTCATCGAGATCACGACGGCCAAGGCGGCTCACGTTTCAGCCAAGGTCGATGCCGCCCTGAACGCCGGGACGGCACCCAAGCGCGCCGCGGAGCAGCC
>DASVDU010000089.1:0-5369 GCA_036380915.1 Hyphomicrobiaceae bacterium
CGATGAGCGTCGAGCTGATCACGCCGATCGCGATGGAGGAGAAGCAGCGGTTTGCGATCCGCGAGGGCGGTCGCACGGTCGGCGCCGGCGTGGTGACGAAGATCGTGGAGTGAAAAGCGGGCCAGAAACACTGGCGGCTGCGGCTGCTGCGGCTCCGGGGCACGCTCCGGACCGGTCGGGTGACTTGTCAAGAAAAAAATGTGACAAGGCTTGCGTGATCGGTTATCAAGGGCGTTCTTGAGGGGCCGAACTCTGGCAGCTTCTAGGGGTGTAGCTCAATTGGCAGAGCGTCGGTCTCCAAAACCGAAGGCTGGGGGTTCGAGACCCTCCACCCCTGCCATTTGAACAACATGTTCGCCCCGGGGCTCGGCGTTGCCGGCCACGGGGTGTCGTCATCAGCGGGGCGCTCACGGCGGGGCGCGGGTCGTGCGGCCCGGAGTATCAGCGGGAATGGCAAAATATAACCCTATCGAGTTCATTCAGGAGGTTCGCCAGGAGACCTCCAAGGTCACATGGCCTGGGCGCAAGGAGGTGTGGGTCACCACTGTGGCCGTTTTGGTCATGGTATCGCTGGCGGCCATCTTCTTCCTTGTGACGGACCAGGTTCTGGGCTGGCTTGTCAGTCTCGTCCTTGGGTTTGGCCGCTGATCGACGGGGCGTTGGTCTGACGGGCAGTGCGCGAAAGCAGCTAATAATCGCAGGATCCGAGACGAATGGCGAAGCGTTGGTACATCGTGCACGCTTATACCAATTTTGAGCGCAAGGTGGCCGACGCCATCCGCGAGCGCGCGCGGCAGGCGGGGCTCGAGCACCTGATCGAGGACATCGTCGTTCCGACCGAGGAGGTGATCGAGGTTCGGCGCGGTCGCAAGGTGCCGACGGAGCGTAAGTTCCTGCCGGGCTACGTCCTCGTCAAGATGGAGCTGACCGACCAGGTGTTCCACCTGATCCGCAACACACCCAAGGTGACGGGTTTTCTCGGAGCCGAGAACAAGCCGATGCCGATCTCCGAGGAGGAGGCCGCGCGCATCCTGCATCAGGTGAGGGAAGGCGTGGAGCGCCCGAAGCCGTCGGTCACGTTCGAGATCGGCGAGCAGGTGCGGGTGGCCGATGGACCATTCGCCTCGTTCTCGGGCTCGGTCGAGGAGGTGGACGAGGAGCGCTCGCGGCTCAAGGTAGCTGTTTCGATCTTCGGCCGGCCGACACCGGTTGAGCTCGAGTTCGGGCAAGTGGAAAAGGTCAGCTGAGCGCATGCGCAGCCGACCACGGGATCCGGCCCGACTGGGCCGGGAGTGCCGCGGCATCGACCCATCCGGCTCGTGCCGCATCGTGCGCGGGAGGGCTTGCCAGCCCGTTAACCGCTAACCCAGGAGGGGGTCACCCCTTCACTGTGGCTAAAGGATGACTATATGGCAAAGAAGATAGAGGGTTACATCAACCTGCAGGTTCCGGCGGGCAAAGCCAACCCATCGCCGCCGATCGGCCCCGCGCTCGGACAGCGCGGCGTCAACATCATGGAATTCTGCAAGGCGTTCAACGCCAAAACCAAGGACATGGAGCCGGAGACGCCCATCCCGGTGAAGATCACCGTTTACTCCGACCGGTCCTTCACGTTCGAGATGCGCACGCCGCCGGCAACATACTTCCTCAAGAAGGCGGCGAAAATTAACGCTGGGTCCAAGGAGCCCGGCCGCTCCAGCGTCGGCACCGTCACAATGGCGCAGGTGCGGGAAATCGCCAAGGAGAAGATGAAGGATCTCAACACCGACGATCTCGAGCAGGCCGCGAAGACAATCGCTGGTTCCGCGCGGTCAATGGGCCTGCAGGTGGTGGAGTGACGGCCATGGCGAAAGTCGGAAAGAGAATCAGAGAGGCTCGTGCGAAGGTCGATCGCAACAAGGCCTATCCGCTCGATGAAGCGATCAAGCTGGTGAAGGCGACCTCATCGGTGAAGTTCGACGAGACCGTTGATATCGCGCTCAATCTCGGCGTCGATCCGAAGCACGCGGACCAGGTCGTGCGGGGCGTTTGCCAGCTGCCGAACGGCTCGGGGCGGACGGTGCGCGTTGCGGTTTTCGCACGCGGCGCCAAGGCCGAAGAGGCCAAGGAGGCCGGCGCCGATGTGGTAGGCGCCGAGGATCTCTTCGAGCAGGTCCAGCGCGGCGAGATCAACTTCGACCGCTGCATCGCGACGCCGGACATGATGGGCCTGGTTGGCCGCCTCGGCAAGGTGCTGGGTCCGCGCGGCCTGATGCCGAACCCGCGCGTCGGGACGGTGACTATGGACGTGGCAGGTGCCGTGAAGGCCGCCAAGGGCGGCGCCATTGAGTTTCGCGTCGAGAAGGCGGGCATCGTGCACGCAGGCGTCGGCAAGGCGAGCTTCACCGAGGAGCAGCTTGCCGAGAACATCCGCGCGTTCGTCGATGCCGTGAACAGGGCGAAGCCGTCGGGTGCAAAGGGGACATACCTGAAAAAGGTGGCTATCAGCTCGACGATGGGCCCCGGGGTCCGCGTCGATCAGGCGACGATCACCGGCGCTGCCTAGTCGAGGTTTCGGAAAGGGCGGCATGGGTGGGGGCGTGAAATCCCTGCCTTGCGTGAGTGAGACGACGAGCTTCCGGGCGCTCCAAGCCCGGTGGACCGAGCCGATGCCACCTTGTGTGGGATTGGCTCAAACCTGTCCGAGACTGCAGGCGCCGGCGCTGCCGGCTTAATCACTTGGGCCTGCATGAGACGGGAGACGATCCGGAACTCGGGGCCTTCGGGCCTTGCATTCCGGTTTGAGCCTCTTGGGTCGCACCGTGCCGTTGTGCGCGGTTGGACAGGTCGAGCGCCGCAGGCGTGGGCAATCATCCCTGAAGCCGGCGGCAGGGTGCAACCCGCGGACGATCCTCGCAAGAGGATAGTCCGCAAGATGGAGAGAGCAAGTGGACAGAGCTGCAAAACGCGAGCTCGTGGCCTCGATGCACGACGTGTTCAAGGACACTGGTGTCATCGTCGTCGCCCACTATGCCGGTATGACGGTCGCCCAAATGACCGAGCTGCGCCGCCGCGTGAAGGAGGTGGGTGGCACGGTCAAGGTGGCCAAGAACCGGCTGGCGAAGCTTGCACTCCGGGAAACGGAAGCCGAGGGTATCGCGGACCTGTTCCAGGGTCCGACGTGCATCGCCTATTCGGCCGATCCGATTGCCGCGGCAAAGGCCGCCGTCACGTACTCGAGAGAGAACGACAAGCTCGTGATTCTCGGGGGCGCGATGGGTGCCACCGTGCTGGATCCCGCAGGAGTGAAAGCGCTCGCCGATCTGCCCTCGCTTGACGAGCTCAGGGCGAAGCTCATCGGCCTCATCCAGGCGCCGGCGACGAAGATCGCCCGCGTGCTCAACGAGCCGGGTGCTCAGCTCGCTCGCGTCCTTCAGGCGAAAGCCACGAAGGAAGAGGCGGCATGAGGCAAGGGCGCTGACGAAGCCACCGGGCCCGCAAGGCCCACACTATCACTGAAACAGGTTCAAACCGGAAGGAACTGCAACCATGACCGATCTCGCAAAGATCGTCGATGATCTCTCGAACCTCACCGTTCTGGAAGCTGCCGAGCTCGCCAAGATGCTCGAGGAGAAATGGGGCGTTTCGGCCGCTGCGGCCGCCGTCGCCGTTGCTCCTGCGCCTGGTGCTGCGGCCGCCGCTCCTGTCGAGGAGCAGACCGAGTTCACTGTCATCCTGAAGTCGGCCGGTGACAAGAAGATCAACGTCATCAAGGAGGTCCGTGCGATCACGAACCTCGGCCTGAAGGAGGCCAAGGACCTCGTCGAGGCCGGCAACAAGCCCGTCAAGGAGGGCGTGCCGAAGGACGAGGCCGAGAAGATCAAGGCTCAGCTCGAGGCCGCAGGCGCGACCGTCGAGATCAAGTGAGGCTGCGCTCCCTCCCCCTGCCCGAGCGGGGGGAGGGCCATTGCGGGACGGTTCCCCGGAGGTTTCGGCAGGGTTCATCAGCCCTCGTCCGTCGCCTCCGGCGAGCCGTTTCAGAAGGCGCGGGGGGTGGCGGCCCCTCCGACAGAAGCACGAAGGGCGCGGGAGTCGTCACCCGCGACGAGAATCTAAGGAGCGGATATGGCTGAGACGTTCAACGGCCGCAGGCGGTTCCGGAAGCAGTTCGGGCACATTCCCGAAGTGGCCGAGATGCCGAACCTCATCGAGGTTCAGAAAAGTTCCTACGATGACTTTTTGATGGTGAAGGAGCCGCCGGGTGGCCGGCCGGACGACCAGGGCCTGCAGGCCGTGTTCAAGTCCGTGTTCCCCATTTCCGATTTTTCCGGCCGGGCGACCTTGGAATTCGTCCGCTACGACTTCGAACCGCCAAAGTACGACGTCGACGAGTGCATGCAGCGGGACATGACCTATTCGGCCCCGCTGAAGGTCAAGCTGCGCCTGATCGTCTTCGACATCAACGAGGAAACCGGCTCGCGTTCGATCAAGGACGTCAAGGAGCAGGACGTCTACATGGGCGACATGCCGCTGATGACCGCGAACGGCACGTTCGTCATCAACGGCACCGAGCGCGTCATCGTCTCCCAGATGCACCGTTCCCCGGGCGTGTTCTTCGACCACGACCGCGGCCGGACCCACGCCTCGGGCAAGCTGCTGTTCGCCGCGCGCATCATCCCGTATCGCGGCTCCTGGCTCGACTTCGAGTTCGATGCCAAGGATCTCGTGCACGTGCGCATCGACAGGCGCCGGAAGCTGCCGGTCACGACGCTGCTGTACGCCCTGGGCCTCGATGACGAGGAGATCCTTTCCAGCTTCTACAACCACATCCTCATCAAGGAAGCCAAGCGCGGCTGGCGGATGCCGTTCACGCCCGAGAAGATGCGCGGCACCGCTCCGGCTGCGGATCTCGTCGACGCCAAGACAGGCGAGGTGGTCGTGCGCGCGGGCGAGAAGATCACGGCGCGCAGGGCTCGCGAGCTTTCGCAGAGCGGCCTCAAGGAGGTGCTGGTTTCCGCGGACGACCTGGCGGGCCGCTATCTCGCCGAGGATATCGTCGACATGGACACCGGCCAGATCTATGGCGAGGCTGGTGACGAGATCGACGGCAAGCTGCTGGCCGTGCTCAAGGAGCGCGGGATCAAGCAGTTCCCGATTCTCGACATCGACCATGTCACGACGGGCGCCTTCATCCGGAACACGCTCAAGGTCGACAAGAACGCCAACCGCGAAGAAGCGCTGATGGACATCTACCGGGTCATGCGGCCCGGCGAGCCGCCGACGGTCGAAGCGGCCGAAACGATGTTCCACGGCCTGTTCTTCGATCCGGAGCGCTACGATCTGTCGGCCGTCGGCCGCGTGAAGATGAACATGCGCCTCGACCTCGACGC
>DASVDU010000090.1:0-2891 GCA_036380915.1 Hyphomicrobiaceae bacterium
AGCCACCGCCCCGCGCCGGCGGAAGTACAGTCGGCCCGGCACGCCGGCTTCGCCCAACCCCTCGTACCCCAAAGCGGCCAGCGGCCCGCCGACCCGCTGCGCGTCGGGAGGCCCGGCAACTCCAACCTGAATGTCGATGACTGGCTTGGCCGCCAGCCCCGGCACCGCCGTGCTGCCGATGTGCTCGATGGCGGACACCGCGAGCACGCGCCGGAGTGCCTCGGCCTCGAAGGCAAACAGAGCCGCCCACTCCGGGCGAAACTCGATTACCTCCACCGGCTCATCAATCTCGGCCGGCCGATTGACTTCCACCATTGAAGCGCTCCCGCCGAACTTTGGAGTTCATCTACAACGATTCATGCTCGATCGCTGTTCGCTAAAGATGCCCCGAGCCTCGGCGCGGTGACAACGGAGAAAACGGTACATCGCCTTCCGCTTTTCTATCCACGCTTAGCCGATGTGCTGTCCTCTGTGGGTCGTCAGCGACTGCTCGACGCCGCATCGCCAGCACTCTGACGATGCTCCTATCAACTGCGCGACAGAGCATCGCTTCAGCCAAGCGTCTGCGCCGCACGCCACCAGGGAATAGGCCCAGCCACGAGCTGTCAGAGAGTCGATGAGCTGACGAAGACCGTCGCCGGCGAGCCGGATGAGCCGGAAATGCGCCGCACTGAAACGAGCGGCATCCTTGCTCTAACGAGCACCCACCGCAACAGCTGCTCCCCTCGTGCGCGCACTTGACGACTGTGTCCGCGCATCGCCCGAAGAGCTGCAAGCCTATCTACAATAGTCCACCTGGATCAAACGCATCTCTCCGAAGCGCAGGAGATCGAGCTGTTGCAGTCGTTATGGTCGACGATGTCCAAGTTCGTCGACCGTGCAATTGGCTTATCAAGAATCCTGTGCAGCAGGCACAGGCTTCGCGAAGAGCTAGCCGGTGGCTCTAGGCCGCATTCCGTCGTTCCGTCAAAAGTTTGAGATAGGGGTTGTCGCAGGGCATGTCTGTGAACAGCGTGTGCCCGTCGAGCAGCAGGTAGCCGTGCAGGCGCCGTGTCTTTCGAGGTCCGGCCACCTCGCACATCCAAATGTTCAAGCCGTTGTCTTGCTTCCGATGAAGGCGCAGCTTCTCAAATTGCTTTTGAACCCAGGTCCATTCGGCGACTCCGGCTCGCTTGGCGAGGCGAGCGATCTCTGGATGTTCTTGTGTGTAACGCTGGAATACTCCTGGGCTGACCAAGAATGCCGTGCCGGCAACGGTGTGAACGAGCGCCTTCGCATCGTTGATGATGAGACGATGGGCTTGAATGCCCGCACGCAGCCACGACAGGAATTGAAGTCCGACTGACTCATCGGCTGCGCTGGATAGAGCATGCTGAGATCGTGTCTCGACCGACGGCGGCACAGGCTGAAGCATGTGAGTCGGCTTCGTGTCCGTCTCAGCGCGATCTGTCGGCGCGTGGATGCCTTCAGTGTGCACATTGGGCGACGCCACCTTGTGATCGACAGAATCGCTTGCCGTTACCTCTGGTGCGATCGACATGTCAGTCGCCGACGCCACTGCCACCGACGAGCTCTTGGGCGATGCGCTTGCGGTCGGAGGCGCTTCCGACAAGGAAGTGGCCACGGCATCTTCTACCTGAACGGAGCCGACGAACGACGCAGGGCGCTCATTCATGTCCCAGATGAGCGTGGGAGCGATGCGCAGGAATGTGAAGCTATGTGTCCAGCCGTTGCCGCTCGTGACGGTCGCTCGCCAGATCGCTTTGCCGTCAGGCGTTGGCTGCACGATGCCGTGCTCCTGCAGTACATCGAAGACCGCGGTATTGGTGCTCGGGATTCCGTCGATCCCTTGTGACAGCAGGTACGCGCGCAGTTTGTCGCAGACGGTTTTCGATACGAGCCACAGGCCATCCGCCGTGAGCCAGCCATCGGAGGCTTCACTCCGATTCAGCTTGAGTTGTTCGCGGACCAGGAAGCGCAGTCCATCGAGAAGCTGGCGATGGAGCGCGTGCGTGGGCGACGTACGCACCTGCTGCGGATCACCGCCGAGAGCGGCTGCGGTGGAAGCGCGATCCGCCTGCAGGACCAACTCGCCGAGCACGCCGGCATGCTCATATCGTCCCGCGAGAAGATGCAGCAGCGCTACCCAAAGCTCGCGAAAGTCGCTGAGCCAGTCGAGGATTGCGGAGTCCAGAATGTCGGTGTACAGCAGCCCCGTGGCCGCGCTGTGAAGGCGATACTCGCGGTCCGAAACGTACCGGAATCGATAAGGATGTCGCAGCGGTCCGTGCCAGGGATGCCAGCGCGTGCCGTTGGCGTATTCCACATGCAGGTCGACGGCGATTTTTCCGAGATCGTGCAGAAGGGCGCCGTAAGCCGCGCCAGCCGTCCAGGCCTCGGCCTGCGCCGCCTGCGTCTCGGGCGGCGCACCGGCAGGCAGCAGGTGAGATTGCCGCAGCCGCAGCGCATATGCGACGGACTCGAGACCGTGATCCAGCATTCCACCCGGATAAGCATGGTGATGGTTCTCCGAGGCGGGGAATTGCTGGACCAGCGCCGCGTAGCGCTCGATCGGCAAGCGATACAGCAGGTCGAATTGCGCCCGGGAAACGGACGTGCGTTGCCAGATCTGTTCGAGCAGTCGCTGACGGCGCAAAGTGCCGAGTAGGGCCGCAGCCGGCTCGGGTCGCAGCAGGTCCGTGTGCGTTTCGGCGGTCGGCGTCGAAAGCAGAGAAACCCTTTTTCTACGCAACAGCGCGAACATCGCCATCACAAACGAGTTGCCCGCAGCTCGAACCCTTTTCGCCCTTTACCCAGCCTTTTCGGATAGGGCCTTTACCCTTGCTGCCCCGTCCCTTCGCCTTTCGCCATTAGCCCCAAGCCCTTTGCGC
>DASVDU010000091.1:0-9459 GCA_036380915.1 Hyphomicrobiaceae bacterium
CCTTCCACCAGATAGTTCGTCGCCGGGCAACCCACTGTGGTGGTGGTCATGGTCACACGCGCAACGCCGCCTTCCTCGACGGCAATGCCGTAGACGAGACCAAGGTCGACGATATTGTAGCCGAGCTCAGGATCGATCACCTGGCGAAGCGCTTCCCTCAGTCGACCGACGAGCCCATCCTCACCAGTCTCCGGCGCACCCGCGCCGTTGGATTGGACGAGCACCGGGGCGCCTGATGCGAAGTGGTCCATGATCGCGCCGAGAATCGCGGGCTTGAGATGCTGCCAGTTTCCGCCGTTCTTCGTGACCGTGATGAAATTGCTGCCGAGAACGACTCCCGTCACGTCCGGAATTTCGAACAGGCGCTGTGCGAGTGGCGAATTCGTAGCCTCCGTGCTGTCGTGCAGCGCGAGCGTGCCCTCGCCCAGCACATCCCGCCCGGGCAGGAATTTCAGGACTGCAGGGTCCGGAGTGGTTTCGATCTGAATGAACATGGCTCACAAGCTCCGTAAGGGCTGGCGGCCGGCGCAGCCAAGCCGCATCTTCCGATGCGGCCGCTGCATTCATGCCGCCCCATTCTTGTTTGCGCCGACCCGCACGAGGATCCGGTAGGTCTTCCCGTCTGGCTCGAAGCCCCCACGCCAGACATGGCCGCGCTTCTGCAGCTCCGGGAACAGGAAGATCGGCTCGCGGCACAGCAGTGCCGAAAGCACCTCGCCCTCCTTCATGGTCTCGGTAGTCGCCAGAATGCGCACCATCGGCTCGGGTGGATCAAGCTCACGGTTGTCGAGGTGCTGAACCGGCTCCGGCCACTCCTCATCGTCCGTGGACGCGGCGGGCTTTGCGGCTGCCGAAACAGGCTCGGCAACCCCGTTCGGCCGGAACAGCACCTCCCAGTCACCGCCCTCGAGCTCCCGCTCTTCGTGCACGAAACCTCTCGCGCCCAGCACGCTGAAAAGCGGCACCGGCTTGAACGTCGCGTAAAGGCGCAGGCCCTCCCCTGGCCGCAATCCAGCGACGGCCTGCATGATCTCTTCGAACGGCTCTCCGCCGGCCCGCAGGGTCGGACGGACGTCCAGATCCACGAATTGGGTTGCCATCATCAGTCTCCTTTTCGATCAGTCGGGGCGAGCAAGAGAAAGCAAGAGCCGCGGCCTGTATGCCCCCTCGGGGATGCGGCGCTCTGCATCCACATCCGCCAGCTGACGGGAGCGCACGAGCTGCACGATGATGCCCAGCGTCCCGATCAGCATCCCTGCGGCCGCGATCTGGAAATGCGAGGCGTGCCCGACGAGCAGCGCGACCGTGCCGACCCATACTGCGATAAAGTAGATGACGAACCACTTGATCGCGCGCTTCTCGACCACGAGATCCTGCACCCTGGGCGTCGCCGCCTTTCCGAGCACCGGGCCGTAGCACTCGAGCCAAGTGAGGAAGGCGACGATCTTGTAGAGCTTGGACAGGCCGAGGCCGGAAAGCCATCCGAAGGCGATCAAAAAGACGACGGCGCCGACATGATCCGCAAGCCGCCCGAGTAAAGTGAGCACGGCGATGAGAACGGCCGATGCCGCCAGCGAAGCAAGGGCGAAGGCCGCCATGCGGCTGTTGAGCTCGATATTGCGCCGCTTGCGTGCGCGATAGAGGTGGACGACATCGGCCCCATAAAGCGCGACCGTAACGAGCCCGAGCACGCCGGCAAGCCCCAAGACGAAGTCGATCTCGAAGCCCAGACGGATCGCCGCTGCGCCGCCCAGAATGACGATCGCCAATGCACCCGAACCGGTGTAGAGGACCGCGCGGTTTCGCCAGTTATCCAGCTCCGGCGCCAGCATGAACATGGCGAGAAGCCGATAGCTGACGCCTACGGCGGTGAAGGTCAGCCATCCGCCCAGTCCTGCGATGGCATGGAGTGGAAGGCCCGATGCCGCGATGGAAATGCATGGCTCGTGATCGACGAACCCGCCGAGGACGAGCGCAAAAATGATTCCGTAGACCGCGGTCGCTGCGAGGCTCACGAGTCCGACTACGACCAACTGGGCCGGTAGTGGAGGCCGCGCCTGCCAAAGCGTCCGGCCGAGATTCCAGAGCACGAGGGCAAAGCCCACACCCAACAGCGCTGCGGCGAGAGCGAGGAAAGGCAGCCCTGGCTCGATGTGACCGGTAAGTTGCACAAAGCCCAGCAGAAGCATCGCCAAGCCGGCCAACAGGCAGATCAACGTCGGCAGCGTCAGCGTATTGCTGTAGAGCGGCCGCGCGATGAGCACGGGCACGAACTGGAACAAGGCTCCGCACATCAGCAGGCTGAGCCAGCCGATCGCCACCAGATGAACGAGAACGAGGGTCTGAGGCGCTCTCAACGCATCGTTGGGGAACCCGTAGCCGGCCACCATGAGCGCCTCCGCTGCAACAAGCGCTAAGAGGGCGGCCGCAAAGTAGGACATTGTCCAGCGGGAGAGGGAGACACCAATCATGGCAGCTCCAGGGCCAGCGCGTGCCGGACTTGGCCAGCCCGGCAACGCGCCCGCAAAAAACACCTCAGGAAGACTGTGCGACCTTACCGATCTCGACGCGCCACACCTGTGGTCCGCGCTCGAGATACGTCCAGGAGAACTGCTTCGGATACTCAGCTTCGAGCTGGTAATAGAGCGGTTTCGGATCGTGATCGTTTACTAGAATGAAGGACGAGCTCGGCTCGAGCTTGTCGACGAGTTCAAAAATTCTTCGGTGCCGCTCCGCCGGGACGAAGCTGCGAACATCGACGACATTGGGACTAGTCATGGACAGGCTCCTTTGGTCGCATGTCTGGGTACGGCGGTTCAGCGGCTGCGACCGGAATCGCCGGCTCTATGACGCGGACGTTCGCCGCAATCGGCTTCCCTGCATCACAGGCTGACCGTGACCAGAGTGAACGCCATTAAAGATACATTGTCAATATATCTTTTGGAGCGAGGTGAGATGTCGACGTCACGAAAGGGCTGGCAAACGCCACTTGCCTCAGCCCAACGGATGAGCTGAGCACCGCATGTCTCGAATAAGAGAAAAAATTGGAACAGGAACGCCGCCGCAAAGGAGCCCGCAGATTTGATCTGCTGTTTCGAATGGCTCAACCTTGCGGGCGATCGTTGTCGTCGAAAAGGATGCGTTCGGCAGCCCCGGCCAGGTCTTCGTACTGGCCGGTCTTGAGGGACCACATGAACGCCGCCAATCCGATACCCCCTAGGCCAATGGATATCGGAATGAGGTAAACGAGAGCCTCCATGGCTCACCTCACTGAGCTTCGTCGAGACCGCCCGCAGCGATCACCTTTGCCCGAATCGCGCCGTAGGCGTGCCACGTCGCATGGCCGAGCACCGGGAAGGCAACGATCAATCCGACGAGGCCGCTCGCCACGCTGAGAGCGAACAGCGCAACCACGATCGCGCCCCAACTCAGCATCACGGGCAAGTTGTTCCAGACGAGTGCCATGCTCGTTCCCATCGCGGTCAGCGCATCGGTGCGTTGGTCGAGAAGCATGGGCACGGCAAAAACGCTGATCGCGAAAGAAAAGGCAGCAAACAATCCGCCGACAAGGCTGCCGACGACAATGAGGGCCCAGCCCTTCGGCGTTCCGATCAATATCGCCACGATGTCGTGAAGGCCCGGGAACGGCAGGAGGCCGAAGAAGAGCGCGTAGAGGAGAACCGCGGCGCGCATCCAGAGCACCATCAGCAGACACAGGAGCATGCCCATGAACAGCATCTGGCCGTTGGATTTCGGCTTCACGATCAGCATACCGGCGATCGTCGCAGGAGCCGGAGCGCCCTTCTCGATGCGTCGGCTCTTCTCATAAAGACCGGCTGCGATCAGCGGTCCAACCACCAGGAATCCCGACAACGCTGGAAAGAGGATATAGTCGTAGCCGAACAAGAAAAGCCCGCCGACAACAGCTATCGAGATGGCAAAAACAAACAGGCCATAAGCGACGCTCAAAGCCGGCCGGATGGTGAAATCCTTCCACCCTGCCGCGAGCCAATCGAACGCAGTCGCGGGCGGTAGATTGCAGCGCCAATCGGTTTTCGTGCCGGGAAGCGGCGGAACGACCGGGGGGAGCCTGTCCATATTCTTCGCCACTGCCATTGCCCTTACCCTCTCGCTTCAGCAGGACGATTTTGCCGCGCGGAACTGCCCATTGTGCCCCGGCGCTTTCACATGCGGGACGCATTCGGGCTGGGACTTCAACGACGCCCACACGAGATGTGCATTGGCTGCCCCGATGATCCCGAGCCCCGTCGCGATGGCGAGGCCGACAAGGAGACGTCTTCTCGTCCGCGTTCTCATGGTTTACTCCGCCCGAGGTCGAGAACGTAAAGCGTGAGAATCTTGCGGTCGGTCTCGCTGAGGCGATTTTCCCAAGCAGGCATCCGCCCCTGCCTGCCGCCGTAAACGGTGCGATAAACAGATTCTTCGTCGCCGCCATAAATCCAGAAGTCGTCCGTCAGGTTCGGCGCGCCCATATCGTTGTTGCCCTTGGCATCGTCGCCGTGACACGAGCTGCAATTATTCGCAAAGATCTCCTGGCCCGTGGCGATTGTCTCGGCGTCCTTGCCTGATGCATTCGACTGATCGGAAAGCGAGCGCACATAGGCTACGACATCGAGGATCGACTGGCGGTCCAGCATCCCGTCGCGTCCGAAGGCCAGCATCTCAGCGATCCGACTGTCGGGATGATCGGAATTGATGCCGACCCGGATCGTCTCGAACACCGCCTCCGGGGTTCCGCCCCACAGCCACGCGTTGTCGACGAGACTGGGGAAGCCCGGCCCGCCGGTCGCCTTGGTCCCGTGACAGACGGCGCAATTGTCGCCGAAGAGCGTGCGCCCCGTCTCGCGCACGTACTTCATCAGATCCTCGTCAGCCTCGATGGCGGCAAAGCTCTCCTTTTGGATACGATCCGTCCACCTCGCCCGGTCGAGCGCCGCCTTCTGCAGGCTTGTCTCGACGTTCTTGCGCACATCGGCACCGAGGAGGCCTTTCGTATAGGTCTTGCCCAGCGGCCAGGCTGGCATCAGCACCCAGTAGACGAGCGAGAACAGCGCCGTCGCGATCAGGAAGTACCACGCCGGCTTCGGTACCGCCGTATTCAGCTCGATGATACCGTTCCACTCATGGCCGGTCGTCATGTGGCCGGTATGGGGATCGCGTTCCTTCACGCCCATGGCCCGTTCTCGTCATCCATGATGCTGCTTGCCGCCCGGTCGAACCGCTTCCCGCTTCCCGGCCAGAACGTGTAGGCGAGGATGGCCACCGAAAACGCGATCAGGTAGAAAAGCCCCCACGACTTCGCAAAGGCCACCAGCGTCGCGTGGTCGAGCCCGATCATTGCCCCGCCTCCGCCATCTGCTTCTGCTTGTAGGCTTCATCGGTCAGCCGTCCGAGAATCTGCAGATAGGCAACGAGTGCATCCATCTCGGTGAGCCTGCCGGGATCGCCGTCGAACGAGCGGATATTGGTGGCCTCGCCGTAGCGCGCCTTTGCCCCCCCGGCCTGCTCGCTGTCGGGCGCCGACTGGCCGTAGGCGTCCTGCGCGGCGTTCTCGATCATCTCGTCCGTGTAGGGCACGCCGAGCTTCTTCAGTGCCGCAAGATGCTGCGGCAGGTCGTCGGTCTTGAGCTTCGCCCTCATGAGGTAGCGGTAGCTCGGCATGATCGACTGAGGCACGACGTCCCGCGGGTCGATCAGATGCGCGACGTGCCATTGGTCCGAGTACTTGCCGCCAACGCGCGCCAGATCGGGGCCGGTGCGCTTCGACCCCCACAGCATCGGATGGTCGTATTTCGACTCTACCGCCAGCGAATAAGGACCATAACGCTCCACCTCGTCGCGGAGGGTCCGGATCATCTGCGAATGGCACGCATAGCAACCCTCGCGCATGTAGATGTTGCGTCCTGCGAGCTCGAGCGGCGTGTAGACGCGCATGTCGGGCGCTTCCTCGACGGTCTCGTCGATGGTGAAAAGCGGCGCGATCTCCACGAAGCCGCCGATCGAGGCGACGATGATGATCCCGATCGCGAGGGCGATCGAATTCTTCTCGAGCTTGTAATGGGAACCGAACATCCCGCTCACTCCCCGGCTTCGATGGCTCTGGCGGGCGCAAGCGCAGCGACCGGCTTGTCCTTCGCCATCTCGTGCGCGGGCGAGGTCGCCTCGCGGATCGTCATGCAGACGTTGTAGAAGCCGACAGCCGCGCCCGACAGGAACAGCAGCCCTCCGATCGCCCGCGCGATGTAGTAGGGGTGCATGGCGACAAGGCTGTCGATGAACGAATAGGCGAGCGTGCCGCTTTCATTATAGGTGCGCCACATCAGGCCCTGGATGATCCCTGAGTTCCACATCGCGAGCACGTAGACGAGCGTTCCGGCAATCGCGAGCCAGAAGTGGACCTCGACCAGCGCCGGCGAATACATGCGGGGCCGCTTCCACAGCTGCGGCACCAGGCTGTAGACCGCGCCGAACGTGATCATCGACACCCAGCCGAGCGTGCCGGCGTGCACGTGCGCGATCGTCCAGTCCGTGTAGTGGGAAAGCGAGTTCACGGCGCGGATGGCCATGAACGACCCCTCGAACGTCGAGAGGCCGTAGAACGCCGCCGCCACCATCATGAAGCGCAGCGTCGCGTCGTCCCGCACCTTGTCCCACGCACCATTGAGGGTGAGCAGCGCGTTCGCCGCCGCCAGCCAGGAGGGCACCAGCAGCATCACCGAGAACGTCATGCCCAGCGTCTGCACCCATTGCGGCAGCGCCGTATAATGCAGGTGGTGAGAACCCGCCCACATGTAGAAGAATGTGATTCCCCAGAAACCGAGGATCGACATCCGGTACGAGAAGATGGGCCGGTTCGCGCGCTTCGGCAGGTAGTAATACATCATGCCGAGGAAGCCGGCGGTGAGGAAAAAGGCGACCGCGTTGTGGCCGTACCACCATTGGGTCATCGCATCCTGGACGCCGGAGAAGGCCGAATAGCTCTTGGCGCTGGAGAACGAGATGGGAATGGCGAGGTTGTTGACGATGTGGAGCGCGGCAACGACCAGGATGAACGCCATGTAGTACCAGTTGGCGACGTAGATGTGCGGCTCCTGCCGGCGCGCCAGGGTGCGCAGATAGAGCACCAGGTACGTGACCCAGACGATCACCAGCCAGATGTCCGCGTACCATTCGGGCTCCGCATACTCCTTCGACTGGGTGATGCCCATGAGATAGCCGCTGACCGCCAGCACACAGAACAAGTTGTAGCCGATGAGCACGAACCACGGGCTGAGCTGGTCCGGCATCCGCGCGCGCGACGTGCGCTGCATGACGTGGAAGGACGTGGCGATCAGGGCATTGCCGCCGAAACCGAAAATGACGCCGGTGGTGTGAACGGGCCGCAGCCGCCCGAAGCTCGCCCATCCGGCATCGAACGTCAGGTTCGGATAGGCGAGCAGCCAGGAAACCCAATCGCCGATGAACATCGCGAAGACGGCCCAGACCATCGCCAGGACGATGCCGGCTTTGATGGGGTCGTCGTAATATTGCGTGAACCGCTCCTCACCCGGTTCGGGCGCGTCATAATGGGACAGGACGAAGAATGCTGCGGCAACACCGCAAATCAGCACGATGAAGCCGTGACCACCGAGCAAATCATCGCGACCAGCCGTCGCCATGATCAGACCCCATAAGGCCACCGCGATCGAGATTATGAGCGCGAGTTGCCGCTCGCTTCTGGTGAGCTGCGAGACCATCTCAGCATTGCCCTCTGTTGGACCTGTGGGTCTGAAATCCTGCTCGAATCACTGCACTCTGTTCCCGACCCGCCGGTGTGAAGCCGCTGCGGGCCGCGCATAAGCCATCATCGAAACACCCGGGCTCGACGGCAGGGGGCGGTGACACGGCACACCTCTCTTTTGATGATTTTCAGGTGCATCTTTTTATCCAAGCTCGCTTCTTGGGCAACAGCTCACTGCGGAGACATTTGGCCTCATGCCAGCAGCGGGCGACCGTGCCGGTTCGTGAGAAATGCTTTTCGAGCGGAAGGAAGCAGGATCAGGCGGTGAACCGCGGATTTGGTCAGGTCCGCCGATCCACGAGCGAGGCGATACGGGCAAGGCGCACGATGACATTCGAGAGCGCCTTTTCCGCTTCCGCCGATAAGGGCCCTGTCGCCGACGCGAGGATCGTCTCCAGCTCCTCACTCAGCGCTTCGAGCGGCTTCTGCGCCGTGACGAGCAAACTCAACCGGCTCTTGCTCGCGCCGTCGTCGACGAGCGCTGCGGTATGCGCCGGAGCCGGAGGACCGGACAGCTCCTCGAGGAGGCGCGCGCCCTCCTCGTCGCCAAGCTTGCGAAGCTTCCCAGCCAGCGCGCGATGATGGTCGGCGATCGCCGCCTCGCGTTCGGCGAGGAAAGTGCGAAGCTCCTCGACCGTGCCGATCGTCAATCGGCTGCTCCGCGGCAGACCCAGATGGTAGGCGCTGCGCCGCCAACGCCGCAGCAGAACCGCATGTTGCAGCGCCTCGACGGCGAGCTTCTCCGCCGCGGCAGCGACAGCCGGATCGCGCGCATGCGCCGCGAGATAGCTGTACATCGAGAAGGCCCGTTCCTTGCTCCGCACCCCGATCGCAAATGCGCGGTATGGTGTGACGAGGGCGCTGCCGGCGATTTCGTCCCATGCAGCCGAGAGCTCCGCCGGCAGCCGCCACTGAAAGTCCTCCGCAGGCGGGACCTCCTCTCCCAGCTCGCTGGCCCATTGCTCGACGGCGGCAGCATGCTTGTGCTCCTCCGCCTGCATGCGCCGGAATGCCTGCGCCGTCGCACGCTCCCCGCGCCGCTCCATTTCGTCCGCGAGCCGGCCATAGCGGCGCATCGCATCCTGCTCGATCGCATTCGCGATGCCGACCAGATCGCGCAGCGTCAGACGGGTCAAATCGACTTTCGGCAGCGGCTCGACCATCACGGGCTCCTTCACGCATGGGGCATCCTGTCACCGGATGACCACCCCTGATTTGATTCAAGACAACGTGCGCCTCTGCCCGAACTCCTATGGGTAACTCCCGCGTCGACCGTGAGACGGGAAAGTCCGCAACGGGATGCAAACAGAGGGACTGCGATCTTGGGCAGAATCGTCATCATTTTCCTGGCTTGGTGCCTCCTCGGAGTGCCGGCTTGGAGCGCCGAGGGGGGCGGGTCGGAACTCCAGGCCTATCTGGCACAGCTCTCCGCGTCCGACCTCGTACCGGGCGCCGACCGTTTCGGGCCGGTCGAAGGTCAGCCGCCGATCGCACCCGTCTATCGCGGGAGGGAATTGATCGGGCATGCTTTCCTCAACTCCGATCACGCTAATGCCGTCGGCTACTCGGGCAAGCCGATTCATATCGTCGTCGGCATCGATACCGAGGGAACGATCACCGGCCTGAAGCTCGTTCACCATAGCGAGCCGATCGTCCTC
>DASVDU010000092.1:0-10265 GCA_036380915.1 Hyphomicrobiaceae bacterium
CTACCCCGACCACCAGCGCTATTTCACGGAAGAGATAGCACCGCTTCTCGACCGAAAAAGACGTTATCTCGGCCCGGTCGATTTCGCGCGCAAACGGCATCTTCTTGCAGCCGCGCAATGCGTCGTCATTCCGAGCATCGAGCCTGAGACGAGCTCGCTGGTTCTCCGCGAAGCATTTGCTGCCGGGACACCCGTCATTGCGATCCGGCGGGGTGCGCTGGCGGAGGTCATAGATCACGGCGTGACCGGCCTATTGGTGGACAGCGTCGCAGAAATGGCAGCGGCACTTCTGACGACGTCAGCCCTGGATCGAGACGCATGCCGCAAAATTGCACGCGAGCGCTTCTCGCTGGAGCGGATGATCGATGGATACATCCAACTCTATCGGGAGGTCCTCCGGCGAAGCGCGAGTCAGCTTGCAGAGTTTGAGATCGCGCCGTGAGTGCCGTGCTCGACATTCAGACGATCAGCGACGCCGGTGAGCTTGCCGCGCTGGCTCCGCAATGGTGGGAGCTCTGGGAGCATGCTCCCGCGGCGACGCCCTTCCAATCCCCTGCCTGGCTGATCCCGTGGTGGCAAGCCTTTGCTCCGGGCCGACTGATGACCGTCGCGGTTTGGGACGACAATAAGCTGGTGGCCTTGGCTCCGCTTTACCTCGAGACCGGCCCGCTCGGCCACCGATTGCTGCCTATCGGCATTTCGCTCGGCGACTATCTCGATATTCTCGTCGATTCGTCCTCGGACGAGGCGCTCGGCGGAATTGGTGGGCAATTGTCCCGTTGGAAAGAATGGGAAACTTGCGAACTGACCTGTCTGGCACCCGGTGCTGCCGCTCTTTCCCTCCCCTGCCCCGCTGGCTGCAAGGAAGCACAAGAAAGCTCGGACACTTGCCCGGTTCTTTATCTGTCAGCGCAAGATGGCCTCGATGCCGGCACCCATCCTGCCATTCAGGCGCGGCAGAGACGAAAGCTTCGGATGGCGCGGAACAGGCTATCGCGTGGTCCTGCATGGTCGATCGTCGATACCGGTGATTTGGCGGCGAGCCAATGGCTCGACGAGCTTATCCGGCTGCATACGACACGCTGGACGGAGCGGCGCGAGATTGGCGTGCTGGGAGGTGAATGTGTCCAAACTTTCCACGGCAGCGCACTTTCGGAACTGATCGATCGCAAAATCGCCCGGCTCTTTGCGTTGAGGATCGGCGGCGAGGTCGCGGGCATTTACTACGGCTTTTGCGCTCGTGGACGCGCCTACGCCTATATCGGCGGTTTTGATCCGCGGTTTGCCTTTTTCAGCCCTGGCACGGTGCTGCTGGGTCACGCCATCGAAAAGGCACTGCAGGAAGGAATACATGAATTCCATTTCCTCCGTGGCGGAGAGGCTTACAAGTACGCGTGGGGCGCGGTCGATCAGCATTCGATCAAGCGAACATTCACGAGGAGCATGATTGGTGCCTAAACCCTCGGCCGACACAGTCTTCGATGCCCTGCCGGAGCGCTTTCGGGGGCCGCTCGAAGCCTGCGCCGGCAGAGAGCTTGCCCCGAATGTCGCCCTGATGCGTCTCCTGATCGAAGCGCAGTCTGCCGAAGAGATCGAGCGAGCCATTTCGCGTGCGAAACGCATGATAGGAATCTCCGATCAACTCGACGTTCTTTCGACTTTATGGCTGAACGCTAGAGGCGCCTTCGGCACCGTCAAATCCGTGCTCGCAATGGCCGATCATCAAGGCGCCTGGACGGAAACGGACTGGGCCAGGATTTTCGACGAATTGGCGGACGTCTCGCCCGAGGCCGGTGTCGCGCTCTATTCGCTGGGCTCGCCAGCGTTGCTCGAACTTGCGACCCGCAGTCTGGTGAGAAAGCTCAATGAATGGGGACTGCTCGACAAAACACGAACCGTGCTCGACCTCGGCTGCGGCATAGGGAGGGTTTGCGCCGCTCTTGCGAGCGAGGTCCAGGCTGTCGTCGGCATCGACGTTTCCGTCAAAATGCTCGAGATCGCGCGGCGAAGGTGCGCAACCTGCTCGAATGTTCTTCTTGCCAAGACATCCGGCCGCGACTTAGCGGTGTTCGCTGACGAAACATTCGACCTCGTGCTGGCCGTCGACATCTTCCCGTATCTCATGCTCGCCGGTGATGAAGTTGCCCACCAACACATTCACGAAGCCCGACGCGTGCTCAAGACGGGTGGCTCGCTGGTGGTCTTCAATTACGCCTATGACATGAATCCCGCCGCAAGCGCAGAGGCGTTCAAGCGGCAGGCCGATGAGGCGGGCCTTGCAGCTGTCCGCGTGGGCACACACGACCTCGACTGGTGGGACGGGATCACCTATTTTGCCCGCCGCACGGCCTGATCGCGTAAACGTTCACTATCGAGCGATTGGGTGCTCAGGTGCACGATCCATGACGAATCCAATACGTGAGGATTAAGGAATGCCACGTGCTGCGGTTCTCGTTCTGGATTCGGTCGGCATCGGCGGCGCGCCCGATGCGGCACGTTACGACGACGAAGGTGCGGATACGGTCGGCCACATCGCCGAGCGCTGCGCGCTCAGAGAAGGAGACCGCGCCGGTTTGAGGTCTGGACCACTGCGCGTGCCCAATCTGGTCAGCCTCGGACTCGGCCGGGCGTGCGAAATTGCGACAGGCCGCATCCCGCCAGGGCTTGAAGGCGAGGCTCTTCTGGCCAGCTTCGGCTCTGCCATCGAAACCTCCCGCGGCAAGGATACCCCATCCGGTCATTGGGAGATCGCCGGAGTACCGGTCACCTTCGACTGGGGTTACTTCCCGAATAGGAAACCGTGCTTCCCGCCCGATCTGGTGTCGGCCATTTGCAAGGAGGCCTGCCTGCCCGGAATACTCGGCGACTGCCATGCTTCCGGCACGGCGATCATCGAGGAGCTGGGCGAAGAACATCTGAGAACGGGAAAGCCGATCTGCTACACGTCCGTAGACAGCGTTTTCCAGATCGCCGCTCACGAGGAGGCGTTCGGGCTTCAACGCCTTTATGACTTGTGTGGGATCGTGCGCCGCCTGGTCGATCCGCTACGGATCGGGCGCGTGATTGCCCGTCCTTTCCTCGGTCGCTCGGCCGGCGACTTCCAGCGCACGCCGAACCGGCGCGACTTCTCCGTGTCCCCGCCGTCGCCGACGCTTCTCGATCACGCCACCGCTGCCGGGCGGGATGTCGTGAGCATCGGTAAAATCGCGGATATCTTCGCCCATTCCGGAACCGGTCGCGTGCTCAAGGGAGCGGGCAACATGGCCATGTTCGATTGCATGCTGGAAGGACTTTCGACGCTCGCCGACGGTGGGCTGCTGTTCGCCAACTTCGTCGATTTCGATACCGAGTACGGGCATCGTCGCGACGTCTCGGGCTATGCCGCCGCGCTGGAGGCCTTCGATTCCCGCTTGCCGGAACTGCTCCGGTCTCTCCGCCCCGACGATCTGCTGATCATCACCGCCGACCACGGCTGCGATCCCACCTGGAAGGGAACCGATCACACGCGTGAGCAGGTACCCATCCTCGCATACGGTGCCGGCCGCAGACCTGGCCCGATCGGCCGCCGCCGAACCTACGCTGATATCGGCGCAACGGCCGCGAAACACCTGGGACTGGCGCCCCTCACCGCGGGAGAGCCGTTTTGAGGCAGTCAGTTCTTTTCGTAGCCGCCGTCGCCGCGCATGAACGCGAGCGTCAGCGCGCGCGCTTCCGCCTCTGGAAACTGCCGCGGCGGTGATTTCATGAAATAGCTCGACGGCCCGATCAATGCTCCGCCGATGCCGCGATCCATCGCCAGCTTGGCGCACCTGACGGCGTCGATGACAACACCAGCGGAATTCGGCGAGTCCCAGACTTCGAGCTTCAGCTCCATGTTGAGCGGAACGCCCCCGAAAGTCGTCCCCTCGAGTCGAATGTAGGCCCATTTGCGATCCGTGAGCCACGGGACGAAATCGCTCGGCCCAACGTGCACGTTCCCGCTTGCCGGCGGGGTGTCGAATTGACTGACGACGGATTGCGTTTTCGAAATTCGCTTCGATTCGAGCCGTTCGCGCTCGAGCATGTTCTTGAAATCCGAATTGCCCCCGAAATTCAGTTGATACGTTCGGTCGATCCGAACGCCGCGCTCGCGCAACAGGTTGGCCAGGACACGATGAACGATCGTGGCGCCGACCTGGCTCTTGATGTCGTCACCTATGATCGGCAGTTTTGCCTTCTCGAACCGCTCGCGCCAAGCGCGGTCGGAGGCAATGAAGACCGGAACACAGTTCACGAACGCGCAGCCCGCATCGATAGCGCACTGCGCGTAATGCTGAGTGGCCATTTCCGCGCCGACCGGAAGATAGGAGATGACCACCTCCGTGCCGCTCTGGCGCAACGTCTGGGTAACGTCGGCTTCAGGCTCGGCCGAAACTTCGATTTCGTCTTTGAGATACTTGCCGATGCCGTCCAGAAGAGGACCGCGATTAACCTTGATTCCCGTATGAGGGACGTGCGCGAACTGGATCGTATTGTTGGGCGGCGCGACGATCGCATCTGCGACATCGCGGCCCACCTTGGCCGCACTAACGTCGAAGGCAGCGGTGATTTCGATGTCGTCCACGAGATACCCGCCGACCTCCGCATTCATCAATCCGGGCGGCTGCTCGTTGGCATTGCGGTTGCGATAATGGGTCAGTCCCTGGACGAAAGAGGACGCACAGTTCCCAACCCCGACGATCCCCACGCGAATACTCTTGGCGCACAAGGCGGCAAACTCCGTAACTCGGTTAATCGGGGCGCAAACTCATGCGATGATTGAGGGATTCGCCTGTTCTCGCGGCATGCATCTCAAGCGAACTTCTCGATCTCAACCACACGACCAGCTCTCGTGGTTTTTGGTGCCGTTCGATTTTGAAGTCCGCTGTCAATGGCCGGACGGGAAGTCTGGCGCACTTCGGATGGGGACACGCGTCTGCTTGCTTGGCGAAAAATATGCCGGTTGAACGCACGAGCGGCCGTTTGTGTTCCGGCTTCTCTGAAGCGGAAAACAGCAACCGCTCGCACGCCACTTCAACCACCATCTCAGCTACCAAAGGGAACCAAGCCACCTGCCATGCGTTTCGATGCTCAGGCGACGCATCGGTGTGGAGAGGCACGTGGCACAGGCAAGAACCACAACCGACCATGACGAAATCCGGAGATGGGCGGAGGAGCGTGGCGGCCGTCCCTCTATCGTAAGGACTGACGGAGAAGGCGGAATTCTGCGGATCGATTTCCAGGAGCCAGACGAGAATCTGGAAGAGATATCCTGGGAAGACTTCTTCCGAATATTCGAAGATAGAAAACTCGCCTTCCTTTATCAGGAAGATATTTCGGGACACAAAAGCCGATTCAATAAGCTCGTCGATCGCAACGCGTAAGACGAGAGATTAGAGAAATGTCTGAAAGAGTTCTGATCACCGGGGGCGGTGGCTTCATCGGGCGTCATCTCGCGCGGGCGCTTCTGGAACGCGGCGCCCAGGTCCGCATCCTCGACAATCTCAACGAACAAGTCCACGGCCACATCGCCAGCGCGCAGGCGCTCGATGCCGATGCGGAGATGATCGTCGGCGACGTGCGCGATGCGGACATCGTGGAACGGGCGCTCAAGGGCATCGACAAGGTCGTGCATCTCGCCGCTGAAGTGGGCGTCGGCCAGAGCATGTACGCGGTGGAGCGTTACGTCAGCGCCAACGACTGCGGCACGGCCGTGCTCATGCAATCGTTGATCGACAATCCGGTCGAGCGCATCGTCGTCGCCTCGTCCATGAGCATCTATGGCGAAGGCCTCTACCGGGACGCCGAAGGCGCTCTGATCGAAGACATGCCGAGACTCGCGCGCCGTATGAACGGCAGCGCGGGGTGGGACCCCGTGGACAGCCAGGGCCGACCGCTCACCCCGGTGCCGACGCCCGAATGGAAGCGGCCGAGCCTGGCGTCCGTATACGCGCTGACCAAGTACGCCCAGGAGCAGCTGGTGATGCTGATGGCAGCCGCCTACGGGATGGACGCCGTGGCGCTCCGGTTGTTCAACGTCTACGGCTCGGGCCAGTCGCTTTCCAATCCATATACCGGCGTGCTCGCCATCTTTGCATCGCGCCTCCTCAACCGGCGGAGCCCGATCATTTTCGAGGACGGAGAGCAGCGGCGCGATTTCGTCCACGTCGGCGATGTCGCTCGGGCGTTCGTTCTGGCGCTGGAACACCCGAACGCACCCGGCAACATCTACAACGTCGGCAGCGGCGAGCATCGCTCCATTTCTGACGTCGCAGAATTGCTCGCGGGTGCCATGGGGATCAGCGGAATCGAACCGGAAATCACCGGCAAGGCACGCGCCGGCGATATCCGTCACTGCTTCGCTGATGTGACGAAAATCCGAAACGAGCTTGGTTTCGTGCCGCAGGCGAACTTTGCCGACGGGCTCATGGAGCTCAGCCGCTGGGTCGCCAGCCAGGAGGCCCAGGACAGGGTTCAGAAGGCGCGGGAGGAACTGGAGCAGCGAGGATTGGTCGCATGAAAGCGGACGGCTTCATCCGCGGGCCGAAAAGGACGGGCTCCGCCGCGCGCCGGCCGGTCCTGGTGACGGGCGGCGCGGGGTTCATCGGCTGCAATCTCGCTGACCGGCTTGCACGCGAGGGCCACGATGTCCTCGTTCTCGATGCGCTGATGCGGCCCGGCGTCGATGTGAACCTCGCCTGGCTCAAGCGACGGCATCCCAAGCGGATTACCGCGGTGATTGCCGACGTGCGCGACGAGACGGCGGTCGCGGCGGCAGCCCGTGAAGCGAGCGCAGTTTTTCATCTTGCTGCCCAGGTCGCTGTCACGACCAGCGTCGATGAGCCCTATCGCGATTTCGACGTCAACGTCCGGGGCACGCTTTTGCTGCTGGAGGCCTTGCGGCAACAGCGCGATCGCATTCCTTTCATTTTTGCGAGCACGAATAAAGTCTATGGCGACCTCGGCGGCCTGGAGCTGGAGCGCGTCGGCGACGCCTATTTGCCGCGTGCACACTATGTGCGCACCCACGGCGTGGATGAGGGCCAGCCGTTATCGCTGCAAACGCCGTACGGCTGCTCGAAGGGCGCAGCGGATCAGTACGTGCTCGATTACGCCCGCAGCTTCGGCCTGCCGACGGTCGTCATGCGCATGAGCTGCATCTATGGGCCGCGCCAGCTCGGAACCGAGGACCAGGGCTGGGTAGCCCATTTCGTCCGATCGACTCTGAAAGGCGAACCGATCACGATCTACGGCGACGGCTGCCAGGTGCGCGACCTGATGTATGTTGATGATGCCGTCGAAGCCTATCTCGCCGCCTGGCGTCATTTGGCCGTCGCGCGCGGCAATGTTCTCAACCTCGGAGGTGGACCGACCAATGCGGTCAGCCTGCTGCAGGTCGTCTCCGAGATCGGGGCTATAACCGGACGAGCTCTCGACGTCAGCTTCGCGGACTGGCGCGCCAGCGACCAGCGCTACTACGTCTCCAATATCCGCAGAGCCACACGCATGCTGGGCTTGAGCGCGCCGCGGCCTTGGCGCGATGGCCTCCGCCAACTCTGCGAGTGGATGGAAGCGACCTTGTCCGGATCTCATGACATGGACTTGGTCCCGATGGAGCCTGCGGAGCTGTCATGAAGGTCGCCCTCGTCAATCCCCCGTGGCGTTTCGAGAACAGCATCTATTTCGGGTGCCGCGCACCGCACCTGCCGCTCGAGCTTGGCTACACGAAGGCGCTGCTCGAGCAGAGCGGCCATATCGTGCTGATGCTCGACGGCCATCTTTGCGGGATGGATTGCAAGGCATTGGCCGAGTGGGTTGCTCACTTCGGGCCGGACATGACGGTCGTGACGACCGCACCGAGCTATCTTTTCTGGCGCTGCGCGCAACCCGAGCTTCGGATGCCGAAGGAGTTCCTGCTGGCGCTCGACGGACGAGGCGGAACGACGGTTGCCGTTGGTCCGCACGGCTCGTCAACCCCGGCAGCAGTGCTTCGCAAGCTCGCCGTGGATATCGCCGTCATGGGCGAGTGCGAGGAAATCGTGGCGCAGCTCGCCGAGGGGCGTGCACTCGCAGATGTCCCCTCCATCGCCTATCGCGCAGGCGGCGATATCCGGATCAACGGTGGGCCGCACGCAGCCAGATTTGTCGATTTACCGGCGCTGCGCTGGCCAGCCGAGTGGGTGACGCGCCATCACCATCATCACCATCGCTTCGATCGCGAGCCCGACGGACCCGGTGCCGAAGTGGAGGCGTCGCGCGGTTGCCCCTATTCCTGCACGTTTTGTGCAAAAATGGACTTCCGCAACCGTTACCGTAAGCGCGAGCTCAGCCTGCTGCTCGAGGAAGTCGATGCCCTGATCGCCCAGGGCGTCACCTACGTCTACTTCATCGACGAGATCTTTCTGCCGAACGCGGAATTGCTGGCAGCACTCGAAGCGCGCGATATCCGCTTCGGCGTCCAGACCCGGATCGACCTCTGGAAACCAGAGATGCTCGATGCGCTCGGCCGGGCAGGCTGCGTTTCGATCGAGGCCGGCGTCGAAAGCCTCAGTCCGGAAGGACGCGATCTGCTGGCCAAGCGGTGCCGGATGTCCACGGACGAGCTTGCCGATCGCCTGATTTACGCACGCCGCTCGATACCGTTCGTACAGGCGAACCTGATCAAGATGGCGGGAGACGATGTCGAGCTGATCGCGCAATGGCGCGCCAAGCTCGAGCGGCATGGCGTGTGGGCCAATGATCCCGTCCCGCTTTACCCTTATCCGAGCTCGCCCGACTACTACCGGCTCTGGGGGAAACCCGATGACCACGCGTGGGAGCGTTCGCACGCCCACTATCTCGCCCAGTTCACTCAGTTCAGCGACATCCAGGACGAGCGGCCGCGCCCCTTATCTGAATTGGAGGCGACATGCTGCCGGAGCTGACACAGGCGGGCCCATTGCGGGTGTTCATGACGACCGACGCGGTGGGTGGCGTCTGGCAGTACTCTCTCGATCTTGCCCAAGGGCTCAGGGCCTACGACACCGAGACGACCATCTGCGTCCTCGGTCCCAAACCGCAGCCCGACCAGTTGGCGGCGGCGAGGCGAATTCCGGGCGTTCGTCTCATTTGTCTCGATCTGCCGCTCGATTGGACGGCATCGAGCCCTGAGGTCGTGCTCGATGCGGCGGCCACGGTCGTCGATGCGGCGGCCGATGACGGAAGCAGCGTCGTCCACCTCAACAGCCCGGCACTCGCCGCGGGTCCGCGATTTCCCGCGCCGGTCGTGGCGGTCTGCCACTCGTGCATGGCCACCTGGTGGCAATCCGTGCGCAAAAAACCCCTTTCACGCCAATTCCGCTGGCACAGGGATCTCGTCGCGCAAGGCCTTGGCAAAGTCGATGCGATCGTCGCTCCGAGCCGAGCCTTCGCGCTTGCCGTAGCGGAAGCCTATAGCCTGACGACCGCACCGACCGTCGTTTACAACGGGCGTCGGCCCTGTGTGCGCCAGCCCTTGCCAGAGGGCGGGATCAGCATTCCCGACGAGCCGTTCGCGTTCACGGCCGGTCGCCTGTGGGATGAAGGCAAGAACCTGGGGACTTTGGACGCAGCGGCCGCACGGCTTTCACTGCCGGTCTTCGCCGCCGGGCCGGTCAAGGGGCCAAACCGTACGAGCATCAAGCTCAATGCCATCAAGCAGCTGGGCAATCTGAGCGACGGGCATCTTGCCGAATGGCTCGCCGCCAAACCAATTTTCGTGTCGACGGCCCGGTACGAGCCATTCGGGCTTGCCGTGCTGGAAGCGGCCGAAGCGGGTTGCCCGCTCGTGCTCTCCGACATCCCGACCTTCCGCGAGCTGTGGGAAGGAGCGGCATATTTCGTGCCTGCGACCGATGCCGCAGCGGTCGCCGCCGCCATCGAGGAGCTCGCCAGCGATGCTCGCCAGCGGACGCTTTATGCCTCCGCAGCACGAAGGCGCGCGCGGCGCTATACGGCCGAGGTCATGGCTGCGAAGGTCCGCGCCATCTACGGCGGCCTGCTGTCGAGGAAGCGCCTCAGCGCCGGCAGCGAGGTCCTGGCATGAGGATCGTTTATTTCACGCATTCGCTTGCCTCGTGCTGGAATAACGGAAATGCGCATTTTCTTCGTGGCACGCTTCGTGAGCTGATCGCGTTGGGTCACGAAGCGGTGGCCTGCCAGCCGCGCACCGGCTGGAGCCTCGAAAATCTGCTCAAAGATCACGGGCCGCGCGCTCTCGATGCGTTCCG
>DASVDU010000093.1:0-21046 GCA_036380915.1 Hyphomicrobiaceae bacterium
GCTAAATCGAGCTTTGCGGGCGTGCGCCCGAGCCAGGGTGCACGCCTCGTTTTCTGTCCAACTGAGCGGACCGTCGTTGTAAAATTCATTCCGCGCAACGGGCGCCGGAATGTCAGACCCTAACTCACGATCCGATACCGAACAGGCCGGGCGCCCAAGCCTTCCGCGGCGGCAAGGATGGCATTCACGTCGAGCCCATAGTGACCGTAGAGCTCGCTGATTGAGCCTGATTGACCGAAGTGCTCGACGCCGAGCGGCCGGACGCGATGCCCCATGACGCTGCCGATCCAGGACAATGTCTCCGGGTGGGCGTCGCAGATGGTGATGATGGCGGCATCGCGCGGCAGCGCGGCGAGGAGGTTCTCGACATGCGAGCGGGCGCCGCGGGCCCCGTGCTCTCTCGCGCGCTGGGCACCGTGCCAGCCCGCGGAAAGCCTGTCGGCCGAGGTGACGGCAAGCACACCGACGCCACGGCGATCCTCCGACAGCAGGCCTGCCGCCTCGATCGCTTCCGGCGCGACCGCGCCCGTGTAGATGATGGCAAGGCTGGTGCCGGGGTCGGGACGGCGCAACCAATAACCACCGTCGATGATCTCGGATCGCAGCTCCGGCGTGATCTGACGCTGAAGCTGCTCGATCGGACGGGTCGTCAGGCGCAGGTAGACGGAGCCGCCCTTCTCATCGCGCAGCCAGCGCTCTTCCTTCTCCTCCTCGCCCTCGCGCTGAACGTAATCGAATGCCCAGTTCATGATCACCGCGAGCTCGTCGACGAAGGCTGGCTCGAACGAGGCCAATCCGTCCTGGGCCATGCCGATCAGCGACGTCGAAATGGACTGGTGTGCACCGCCTTCCGGCGCCAGCGTGATGCCTGACGGCGTCCCGACCACGATGAAGCGCGCGTCCTGATAGCAGGCGTAGTTCAGGGCATCGAGGCCGCGGCAGACGAACGGATCGTAGAGGGTGCCGATCGGGATCAGCCGCTCGCCGAACAGCGAGTGTGACAGCCCCGCCGCTGCGAGCGTGAGGAACAGGTTCATCTCGGCGATGCCGAGCTCGATGTGCTGTCCCTTGGGCGACATCTCCCATTTCTGCGGAGACATCAGCCCACGCTCCTTGAACACATCCTCGACGCTCTGCATGGAGAAGACGGCACGCCGGTTGACCCACGGCCCGAGGTTGGTCGAGACGGTGACGTCGGGGGAGGTCGTGACGATACGATCGGCCAGCGGCCCGCCCTGCTTTGCGATGTCGTCGAGGATCCGCCCGAACCCGGCCTGCGTCGAAACCGGGCCCCTGCTCTCCGGAATGGGAAGCTCCGGCACCGGCACGCGCGCCGCGCTCAGCCGCCGCCGGCCACGCTTGGCGAATGGGACGCGGTCCAGGAAGGCCTGGATTTCCTCGGGCGGCAAGGACAGACCCGCGAAGCGGTCCCACTCCTCGCCCTGGTTGATCCCTTGGCTCGCGCGGAACTCCTGCATCTGGGCCTTGGTCATCAGGCCGGCGTGATTGTCCTTGTGCCCCTGGAACGGCAATCCGACGCCCTTGATCGTGTAGGCGATGAAGCAGACCGGCTGACCGGTCGGCGCAGCGGCGAACGTCTCCAGAATGGTCTCGAGGTCGTGCCCGCCGAGATTGGTCATCAGGCGGGCGAGCTCGGTATCCGAGTGGTTCCGGACGATTTCCAGCGCATCCTCGCAGCCGGCGAGATCGGACTCGAGTTGCTTGCGCCACGCCGCGCCGCCCTGGAACACGAGTGCCGAGTAGAGCTGGTTCGGGCAGTCGTCGATCCATCTGCGCAAATCCTCGCCGCCAGGTCGCGCGAAAACCTGCTGCAGCAGCTTGCCGTATTTCAGCAGAACGACCTTCCAGCCGAGATTCTCGAACAGCCCGGCGACTTTCATGAACAGGCGGTCCGACACGACGGAATCGAGGCTTTGCCGGTTGTAGTCGACCACCCACCAGGCGTTGGTGAGCCCGTGCTTCCAGTACTCGAGCAGGGCCTCGTGGACGTTGCCCTCGTCGATCTCGGCATCGCCCATCAGCGCCACCATACGGCCTTTGGGCCAGGCGGGATTCCACTTGGCGTGCACGTAATCCTGGATGAGGCTCGCAAACCCCGTCATCGCGACGCCGAGGCCGACGGAGCCCGTCGAGAAGTCGACGTCGTCCTTGTCCTTGGTCCGTGACGGATAGCTCTGGGCACCCGCAAAGCCGCGGAAATTCTGCAGTTTGTCCAGCGACTGATTGCCCAGCAGGTACTGGATGGCATGGAACACCGGGCTCGCGTGCGGCTTCACCGCGACGCGATCCTCCGGCCGCAGCACGTGGAAATAGAGCGCCGTCATCAGCGTCGCCAGCGAGGCGGAGGAGGCCTGATGACCGCCCACCTTGAGGCCGTCGCCGCGGTCCACCTCATGGTTGGCGTGGTGGATCATGTAGGTGGAGAGCCATAGCACCTTACGCTCCAGCTCCCGCAGGATCGCCAGTGTCTTCGGGTCCACCGTGTCGGGCCGGGCGCTATCCATGAGCTGCCTTCTCCTACTGATTCGACGTGATTTCCGCAGCGAAGCCGGCCGCGCGGATACGGGCCAGCGTGTCCTCCAGGTGGGCACGGTCGCGCGTCTCGATGACCATCCGCAGCAGCGTGCCCTTGGCAGGAAGATCCGTGAAAACGCGCTGGTGCACAACCTCGATGATGTTCGCACCCGCATCACCGACGAGGGTGGCAAGCCGGGCAAGTTGGCCGGGTTTGTCGGCAAGGTCGATGCAAAGCTCGGAGATGCGTCCGGCCCGGGCCAGCTCCCTGGTCAGGACGCTTGCGAGGAGCCGCGTGTCGATATTGCCGCCCGAGAGCACGAGACCCACCTTGCGGCCCCGGAACCGCGCCGGATCTCTCAAGACGGCGGCAAGCCCGACGGCCCCTGCGCCTTCGGCGACGGTTTTCTCGATTTCGATCAACAGCGCCGCCGCGTGCTCGATGTCGCGCTCACTGACCAACATGATGTCGTCGACGTATCGGCGGACCAGCGCCTCGGTCAGCGCGCCGGGCGCCTTCACCGCGATACCCTCGGCGAGCGTGTCGCCGCGCATGGGCAGCTCGGTGCCACGGATCTTGTTGTACATCGACGGGTAGAGCTCGGCCTGAACGCCGATGATCTCGATCCCGGGTTTGATGGCCTTCGCCGCGACGGCCATTCCCGAGATGAGGCCGCCGCCGCCGATTGGTACGACGAGCGTGGCGAGGTCCGGCGCGGATCGCAGCATCTCCAGCGCGAGGGTACCCTGCCCGGCGATGATGAGCGGGTCGTCGTAGGGATGGATGAAGGTCAGCCCATGCTGCTGCCCGAAGGCGCGCGCACAGGCGGCCGATTCCTCGAGCGTCGCGCCATCGACGATCACCTGGGCGCCGTGCCGCCGCGTGTTCTCGATCTTCACGAACGGCGTGCCCTTCGGCATGACGATAGTCGCAGGAATTCCGAGTCGCTTCGCGTGATACGCGACGCCTTGCGCATGATTGCCGGCGGACATGGCAATGACCCCGGCGGCCCGCTGCTCCGGCGCGAGGGCATTCAGCCGGTTCAGCGCGCCGCGCTCCTTGAAGGAGGCGGTAAACTGCAGGTTCTCGAACTTCAGCCAGATGTCGCAGCCGGCGATGGACGAAAGCGTGCGGCTCGGGTCGCAATCGGTCTCGACGATCGCACCTTTGAGCACCTCAGCCGCCTTTTCGACATCTGCGAGGCTCACGGCTTGCGCCGCGCTCTCGGCATTCTCGACGGGCTTTTCGACTCTGCCTTGCATCGCTTTAGAATCGTCCTTTGTCTCACCTGACCGGAAGCTAATCGCCCACGAGTTCGACAATCGCGAATGCAGGCTCAACGCGCGTTCCTTCGATTGCTGCTTAACACCGTCGCGCGCCTTGCGAAACGGTTACGCGCCCATGAACGCTCGTTGAATGCACCGTTCAGCATCACCTCAGCCCGCAGAGTCTAGCTTTGGAACCGTTGAAAGGGTCCGCGCACAGGCCGCGGCTCGATAAACGAAAAGGAGCTAGATCATGATGAAGTCTCTCGCCATCGCCACGGCAACCATCGCTTTCAGTGGTGCAGCTCTTCTGGCCGACAGCGCCCCGGTCCAGGCGGCGACAGCGGCCGCGAAGAATGCCGAGATCAGCGTAGCGGCCCGCATTCACCGCAACCCGTCCCGTGTGCAGGCTTCGGCCGTATCGCGCGGCGTCCTGCTCCCCTACGTGATCAAGAAGGCGACGGCGCAACGCAAGGCGATCAACAACTGGAATGCCAAGGTTCGGCGCATGTACGGTCCGCAATACGCGAGCTGGAACCGCGCCAAGGCGAAATCGACGACCTGCAACCGCGTCGCATCCGCCGTGACCTGCCGCGTCAGTGCCATTCCAACCTCGAACTTCCGCCGGTACGGCATGCTGAACGACTGACGCCGGCAATAGCAAGCCTCTGTGACCTGCAACGGGGAGCCGCTGGCTCCCCTTCTCTTTTCGCACGAATGTCGGCCATCCGGGCGGCAGACCTGACAACGCGCCATCCATGGGTTAGAAACTCGGTCCAATCCCAAGAGCGAACGCATGGAGAGGCAAGATGGCGAAGGTTGCGTGGATCGGGCTCGGCGTGATGGGCTATCCCATGGCCGGCCACATCCTGAAAAAGGGCGGTCATGATCTCGTTGTTTATAATCGCACCACCGCCAAGGCCGAGGAATGGGTGCGGGAGTACGGCGCCGGCCGCGCGGCGAAGACACCGGCCGAGGCTGCTGCGGATGCGGACTTCGTGTTCTGCTGCGTCGGCAACGACGACGACCTGCGCTCTGTGACCATTGCCGAGAACGGCGCCTTCCACGGCATGAAGAAGGGCGCGATCTTCATCGACAACACCACGGCCTCCGCCAATGTCGCGCGCGAGCTCTACGCCGCGGCCAAGGAAAAAGGCTTCGACTTCCTCGACGCTCCCGTTTCCGGCGGCCAGGCCGGTGCGCAGAACGGCGTGCTCACCGTCATGGTCGGCGGCGACCAGCCCGTGTTCGAGCGGGCCCAGCCGGTCATCGCCAACTACGCCCGCATGGTGACCCTGATCGGCCCGGTCGGCTCGGGCCAGCTCACCAAGATGGTGAATCAGATCTGCATCGCCGGACTGGTCCAGGGGCTTTCTGAGGGCATCCACTTCGCTCAGAAGGCGGGCCTCAACATTCCCGCCGTCATGGAGACCATCTCCAAGGGCGCGGCGGGCTCCTGGCAGATGGAGAACCGCTGGAAGACGATGAGCGAAGGCAAATTCGATTTCGGCTTCGCCGTCGACTGGATGCGCAAGGACCTCATGATCAGCCTCGACGAGGCGCGCCGCAACGGCGCCAGCCTCCCCGTGGCGGCGCTGGTCGATCAGTTCTATTCCGAGGTTCAGAAGATGGGCGGCGGCCGCTGGGATACGTCAGCCCTCATCGCGCGCCTCAACAACGCCGACAAGAAGTAGCTCACGACCCGTCCCGTGCGGTGCACTGCTGTTAGCCGTGCCCGCACGCCCCTCATTGTCCCCTTGCCTTCCCAAGATCCGGCGGCGTCTGCAGATCGTCGCTAGCATAGCTCCGACTCGAAAGCTCCTGCACCAAGACTCAAATCCCGCTAGTGCGAACCGTTAGGACGCTGCTAAATGACAGTTGTCGGAGGTTCGTGGGGTGGGGCCTATCGTGCCGGCTTGGGCATTCCTGCCGCAGAGACGTGGTCAACCGTCGGGAAAGCGTAGACTCGGGCTGGGGCGTATTGCCGGCCTGCTGATGCTCGCCGCGCTGGTCGCGTTCCGGGTCTGGGATCCGCCGCTGCTCGCAACGCTGCGCGGAAAAATCTTTGATACGTATCAGCGCCTTCATCCGCGCATCGCCACGCACTATCCCGTCACGATCGTGGATATCGATGAACGATCGCTGCAGGCCATCGGGCAGTGGCCGTGGCCGCGTACGATTCTAGCGTCCCTCGTCGATCGCCTCGCGGCCCGTGGCGCCGTTGCGATCGGCTTCGACATCCTTTTCGCCGAGCCCGACCGGCTGTCGCCGCACCGCCTGGCAGAGGCGATACCCGACCCCGAACTGAAATCGCGGCTCGGGACGCTGCCGGACAGCGATGCGCAGCTCGCTGAGGCCATGGCCCGCACCCGAGTCGTCGTTGGACAAGCCGGGGCAGCGAGCCGTTCAGCCGCGCAAGCCGAGCCCGATAATCTGCCAGTCACGTCGGTTGCAACGATCGGAGAAAATCTCCAGAGGCACCTCCTGCAGGTGCCGCAGCTGGTGCCGAACGTGCCGGCTTTCGAGAAGGCCGCTGCCGGGCGCGGACTGTTCACGGTCGAGCCCGACGCGGACGGCGTCATCCGCCACATACCCACCCTGCTCTTTGCCGAGGGGCGCATCGTCCCCGCGCTCTCGATCGAGCTGTTACGTGTGGCGACCGGTGCCACCACACTTCTCGCCAAGAGCGACGAGGCCGGAGCGAGAAGTGTCGTCGTTGCCGGCGTCGAGATCGAGACGGAGCGCGATGGGCAGCTCTGGTTGCATTTCACACCGCACGACCCGCAGCGCTACGTCTCCGCCGTCGACGTGCTCGAGGGCCGGGTTCCCGAGGATCGCATCGAGGGCAAGCTGGTGCTTATCGGCACCTCTGCCGCCGGCTTGTTCGACATGCGCGCAACGCCGCTCGAACCCGCCATGCCCGGCGTCGAGATCCACGCCCAGGCCGTCGAAAACATCCTGGACAACGCGCTTCTGTTGCGCCCGAACTATGCACTGGGGCTCGAAGTCTCTTTGGCGATCGCCATCGGTATCGGCATCGTCGTCATCGTTCCGTTGCTCGGCGCGTTGCCTACGGTCCTCCTGGGTGTGCTCACCGCTGGACTGCTCGCGGCCCTATCCGGCTATCTCTTCGTCAGCCAAAAACTTCTGCTCGATGTGGTTTATCCGCTGGTGTCGAGCACGGTGGTGTTCCTGCTGCTCGCTTCCATCAATTACGTCCGGGAGGAGAAACGGCGGGCCGGCATCCGCAGTGCCTTCAGCCAATATCTGGCGCCGGAGCTCGTGGAGCAGCTGACGCGAGAGCCCGACCGGCTGAAGCTTGGCGGCGAGACCCGGACGATGTCCGTGCTCTTCAGTGACGTGCGCGGCTTCACCTCCATCGCGGAAAGTTTCAAGGACAATCCGTCCGGGCTGACCGAGCTGATGAACCGCCTGCTGACGCCGCTGTCCCGAGCCGTCATCGAGCGCCGCGGCACGATCGACAAGTACATTGGCGACGCCCTCATGGCGTTCTGGAACGCACCGCTCGACGATCCCGATCACGCCCTCAACGCGTGCGAAGCCGCGCTTGCGATCTCCGATCGGCTTGATGAGCTCAACGCCGCGCTCGCGCTCGAAGCCCAGCGCGGCGGCGGAAGCGTGCCGGCCATGGAGATCGGCATCGGGATCAGCACCGGCACCTGCATGGTCGGCAACATGGGCTCCGATATCCGGTTCGACTATTCGGTGCTCGGCGACAGCGTCAACCTGGCATCACGGATCCAGGCCCTCGCGGCCAACTATGGTCTGCGCATCCTGGTCTGTCCCACAACGGCCGAGCGGTGCCGCGACAGGCTGGCGATCATCGAGGTCGACGATGTCCGCGTCAGGGGACGCAGGGACGTGGTGACGATCCATACTGTCCTTGGCGGCCCCGCTTACCGGCAGCAATCCGGGTTCACCGTGTTCCAAACCGCCTTCACGGAAATGCGTGCACACTACCGGCGGTGTGAGTGGGACCGGGCAATCAGCGCCCACGAAAGCTGCCGGATGCACAGCGGCGACGATCCGAGGCTGGATCGCCTGCTGGATATCTACGCCTCGCGCATTGCGATTTTGAAGGGCCGCTCACCTCCGAAAGAGTGGCATGGCGTCTATTCGGACGCGTTCGGATCGCCGCCGGGACCGGCTTCCGCGGCCAAGGACTTGGTGAAGAGCATTCATGGGTAAGAGCATCATGATCGGAGCCAGAACTGAACTTGCAGTGATCCTACTGGCCATCGTTATCATCGGGCTGCCGATCCCCTTGCATCCATCGTCTGCCAACGCGGCGCATCCCGAGATCGGCAGCACCGTTGCGGTCAAGAACCGGGTCACGGCGGAGCTGGCGGACGAGAAGCGCCGGCTCTTAAAAGGCGCCAAGGTCCACCAGGACGAGATTTTGGTAACGGGCGCGAAGTCGAGCGCCGAAATCAAGCTGCTCGACGACACCAAGCTGGCCGTCGGTCCATCGGCGCGGCTCGTGCTGGACAAGTTCGTCTATGATGCCGATGCGCCGCCGAAATCCATCTCCGTCACCCTCGCCAAGGGCGCTTTCCGATTCATCAGTGGGACGAGCGCCAAGGCGGCTTATGAAATCAGAACGCCGACGGCCACCATGGGGGTGCGCGGCACGGTTTTCGACGTCTTCGTCGCGGATAATGGAGAATCGGTCGTGTTGCTGCACGAAGGCAGCGTCGACGTCTGCGCCGGTCCCTCCAACTGCCGGCGGCACGACGTGATCGGCAAGATCATGCACATCGGCCTCGGCGGTCTGCTGTCGGAGCCGGCCAACTGGAATCGCTCGCTGATCAGGGGCATCAGGGTCACCAGAGCCTTTCCGTTCGTGGGAAGACGACTGGCGATCGACCCCGTTCGACGGCTCACGCACTCAGCCCTCTCGAGAGGGAGGGTCGACGACGTGATCAGAAAGCCGCTGGATGGCTTGCGCGAACTTCGCCGGCAGCTCCCGTTCCGCTGAGCACTTGTTCAGAATAGGTCGCTCCGAAAGGTAACCCGCTCGGAGACGATTTTCTCGCCTCGCTTCGCCTAACTTCCCGACTCACTGAGATTTTTCCGGTGCCGGTCGGTATCGGTCTCGGGTTTGCCAAAGAGGATGATGCGAATTGTTCATTCCAGTAGAGCTGTACAAGGTGCTGGAGACCCTCGGATGGGTCGCCATGGCGCTCACTCTCTGCTCCACATTTTCGCGAACGATCATCCGACTGCGTGTGTTTGCAGCCTACAGCAATGTTCTCGCCATTGTCTCGTCCATCGCTGCCGGCTACTGGCCGAATGCGGTCCAGAATGCCATTCAGCTTCCGCTCAACGTCCAGCGCATTCGCGAGGCGCGCAAACAGGTCGACAAATTGAAGGCCGCGCCCGTTACGGGGGTGCACTCGGAATGGCTTTCCCCGCATGCTCGCGAAAGCTCTCTGTCGGCCGGACAGGTTTTGTTCCGGAAGGGCGATCCGGGCGATCGGCTCTACTACCTCGTGTCAGGCAGCGTCCTCTTCGATGAGATCAATGTTGAAATCGGCCCTGGGACATTGTTCGGCGAGATCGCGTTCTTTACCCGCGACGGATGCCGGACCCAGACCGCCACGGCGACATCGGACTGCAAGCTCCTGTCCATCGACGGCGATCAGCTGAAGGAGATCTATTTCCAGAACCCGGAGTTCGGCTGGTACCTGATCCAGCTCATTGCCCAGCGGCTGATGGCGCCGACCGAGAGGACCCCATGATCAAACCACCCCTGCCGCGGCGCTGGCTGACGGTTACTCCCGAGGCGCAGTGACTGGGCGGTGGGGTCAGGGGGACCTCGGCCTTCATAGCCGTCCAATTTGCCGATAAGAATAAGAATTGGACGACGAAGCAGCGGAGACATCCGGATGCGCAGCAAGCGCGTGATCACCGTGGTCGGCTGTCACGCCGAGGGCGAGGTGGGCGATGTCATCACTGGCGGCGTGCTGCCCCCGGCCGGCGCGACGATGCTCGAGAAGAAGCTCACCATGGAGCGCGAGCACGATCACATCCGCCGCATGCTCATTCAGGAGCCGCGCGGGTCGGTGGCCCGGCACGTCAACCTGATCGTGCCGCCGACGCGGAAAGACGCCCACGCGGGCGCGATCATCATGGAGCCGACCGAATACCCGCCCATGTCGGGCTCCAACACAATGTGTATCACCACTGTGCTCCTCGAGACCGGCATGGTGCCGATGCAGGAGCCGGAGACGCGACTGCGCCTCGACATGCCGGGTGGGCCGGTCGACGTGGTCGCCGAGTGCCGGGACGGCAAATGCCTCAGCGTGACGATCTCCAACGTGCCCTCCTTCGCGGCGAAGCTCGACGCGCCACTCGAGATCGAGGGACATGGCACCATCCACGTCGACATCGCCTACGGCGGCATGTTCTACGCGATCGCTGATGCGCGTGCCCTCGGTTTTGCCGTCGAGCCGCACGAGGCGCGCGATCTTGCCATTCTCGGCGAGAAGATCCGGATTGCCGCCCGCGAGCAGCACGAGATCGTCCATCCCGAATTTCCCGACATTCGCGGAGTCTCGATCGTTCAGTTCGCCTGCCCGTTCGCCGAGCCGAACGCGGTCGTTCGCAACACCTGCATCGTCTCACCGGGCCGCTCCGACCGAAGTCCGACGGGCACGGGCACATCAGCCCGCATGGCGGCGCTCCACGCGCGCGGGCTTCTCGAGGTCGGACAGGGCATCACGCACGAGTCGATCATCGGCTCGCGGTTCGAGGGCCGCATCGTCGGGACGACGACGGTGAACGGCACCCCGGCGGTGCTGACCACCATCAAGGGGCGCGCCTGGATCACCGGCATCCACGAGTATTTCGTCGACCCCAGCGATCCCTGGCCGCAGGGCTATGTCGTCTCCGACACCTGGGGCACGACAAACACCACGTTGCAGCCAAGCGAATAATGAATGGCGAACTGATAGGGGAATAGGCTCATAGCGACGCCTTGGAGCGGCGACATCGCCGTCCGCGCCCGCTATAAGCTCGCTGACTGCAAAATCCCCGAGCCAAGCAGGACTATGGACGCCAGCGCCCCCGCCGCCGAAACCGCCTTCCGGATCACGCCCGAGCTCGTCGCTGAGCACGGCCTGAAGCCGGACGAATATGAACGCCTGCTCAGCATTCTCGGCCGCGAGCCGACGCTGACCGAGCTCGGCATCTTCTCGGTGATGTGGTCGGAGCACTGCTCCTATAAGTCCTCGCGCGTGTGGCTGAGGCAGCTGCCGACTTCAGGACCGCAGGTCATCCAAGGGCCGGGCGAGAACGCGGGCGTGGTCGATCTCGGCGACGGCTGGTGCGCCGTCTTCAAGATGGAGAGCCACAACCACCCGAGCTATATCGAGCCCTACCAGGGCGCGGCGACCGGCGTCGGCGGCATCATGCGCGACGTGTTCACCATGGGCGCGCGGCCAATCGCGAACCTTAACGCGCTGCGCTTCGGCGATCCCTCGCACCCCAAGACGCGCCATCTCGTGTCCGGCGTCGTGGCCGGCATCGGCGGCTATGGCAACTGCGTCGGCGTGCCCACCGTCGGCGGCGAGACCAACTTCGACCCCGGATATAACAACAACATCCTCGTCAACGCCATGTGCGTCGGCCTCGCCCGCAAGGACCGCATCTTCTACTCGGCGGCGAAGGGCGTCGGCCTGCCCGTCGTCTACGTCGGATCCAAGACCGGGCGCGATGGCATCCACGGCGCAACCATGGCCTCCGCCGAGTTCGACGAGAACTCGGAGGAAAAGCGGCCCACCGTCCAGGTCGGCGACCCGTTCACCGAGAAGTTGCTGATCGAAGCGTGCCTGGAGCTGATGGCCGAGGACGCCATCATCGCCATTCAGGACATGGGCGCTGCAGGCCTCACCTCCTCCACCTCGGAGATGGCCGACAAGGGCGGCGTCGGCATCGAGCTCGACCTCGACAACGTCCCCCAGCGCGAAGAAGGCATGACGGCTTACGAGATGATGCTCTCGGAAAGCCAGGAGCGCATGCTCATGGTTCTGAAGCCGGGGGCCGAGGCCAAGGCCGAAGCCATTTTCCGCAAGTGGGGGCTCGATTTCGCGATCATCGGCCAGACCACCGACACCGGCCGCATGGTCGTCAGGCACAAGGGCCGCGTGGAGGCGGATATTCCCGTCTCCAAGCTCGCCAACTCGGCACCCGTTTACGAGCGGCCGTGGGTTCCGGTCGAGCCGCCGAAGTCGGTCGCTGCGAAGGACGTTCCAGCGCCGAACGCAATCATGGACGCGCTGCGCACGATGATGGGCCATCCGCAGCTCTGCTCCCGCCGCTGGATCTGGGAGCAGTACGACTACATGGTCATGGGCCACACGGTGCAGCGGCCGGGCGGCGATGCCGCCATCGTGCGCATCCCTGGCACCACCAAGGGCATCGCAATGGCCTGCGATGTCACCCCGCGCTACGTGGCTGCCGATCCCGACATGGGCACGCGGCAGGCTGTCGCCGAGAACTGGCGCAACCTGACCGCCGTCGGCGCCGATCCGCTCGCCATCACCGACAACATGAACTTCGGCAACCCCGAACGGCCGGAGATCATGGGGCAGTTCGTCCAGTCGGTGAAAGGCATGGCCGAGGCGTGCCGGGCGCTGGACTATCCCGTCGTGTCGGGCAATGTCTCGCTTTACAACGAGACCAACGGCGTCGGCATTCCGCCGACGCCGGCCATCGGCGGCGTAGGGCTCGTACCGGATCTTTCCAAAACCGCCAGCCTAGCCCTCAAGAAGGAGGGCGACGTCCTCATCCTGATCGGGCGCGAAGCGGGTCACCTCGGGCAGAGCCTCTACCAGCAGATCATCGCGGGCCAACTCCAAGGCGCCCCGCCACCGGTCGATCTGGCTGACGAGATCAAGGCCGGCAGGCTCATTCGCGCGCTCATCCGGGAGTCGGGCGTGCGCACGGTTCATGATGTCAGCGACGGCGGGCTGCTCGTTGCGGTCGCGGAGATGGCGCTCGCCGGTGACCTTGGTCTTGAGCTCTTCGAGTACCAAGGCAAGCTGCCCGCCCACGCGGTCTGGTTCGGCGAGGATCAAGGCCGCTACGTCGTCGAGGTCTCGCCCGACGAGGCGGAGGCCGTGATCGAGAGGGCGCGCAGTCTTGCCCTGCCCGCCCGCATCGTGGCGCGCGTCGGCGGCGACAGCCTCGCCCTTCCCGGCGAACCGCCGGTAAAGCTCGCCGAGCTGCGGGACATCCACGAGAGCTGGCTGCCGCACTACATGAGCGGCACACACTAAGGCTGTGGCGGGCCAGGTTCTTGCAATGTTCGCGCGAGTGAGCTAAGCGTGGACGACCCAAAGCGAGCGCTAGCATTGCAGCCACTCGATCCGCATGCGAGTGCGTCGAGTGGACAAGACCGGATCGCGGCAGCGCCGTTGCAGCTCGTCGCCACTGGGGAGAGGTTCTCACATGGCTATGGACGCGAAAGAGATCGAGCGGTTGATCAAGGCGAGCCTTCCTGACGCGGAGGTGAGTATCCGCGATCTCGCCGGCGACGGCGACCATTACGCTGCGCACGTCGTCTCGTCGGCGTTCGTGGGCAAGACACGGGTTCAGCAGCATCAGATGGTTTACGAGGCGCTCGGTGGCCGCATGGGTGGCGCACTGCACGCGCTGGCCTTGACGACATCGCCGCGGAAGGATTGACACCGCGCGGCTTGCGCCCCCATGTTCTGTCGGCGTCAAGGCGCCCTTGAACCGCCCTACTGACGAGAGGAATTCATTCAATGACAGACCAAGCCGTTCACGACTGGATCGCAAAGACGGTCGCGACCAATGACGTCGTGCTTTTCATGAAGGGCACGTCGACGTTCCCGCAGTGCGGGTTCTCCGCCCAGGTCGCCCAAATCCTCGGTCACCTCGGCGTCGACTACAAGGACGTGAACGTGCTCGAGGACATGGGCATCCGCGAGGGTATCAAGACCTACAGCAACTGGCCCACGATCCCGCAGCTCTACGTGAAAGGCGAGTTCATCGGCGGCTGCGACATCGTCCGCGAGATGTTCCAGCAAGGCGAACTGCAGCGCCTGTTCGACGACAAGGGCGTGAGCTACGACAAGAAATCCGCGGTCGTCTGAGGATCCGTACCGGTCCCCGTTGGGGCTTTTTCTCAAGCCTTACAATCATTCCAGCTCTGGGCGCGGTAAGCTGTGCTGCCGCGCCCTCCCGTTTGCCGTTCCCATGAGCTCACAGAGAACCCGCTAGACGCTACGCGAGCGTCTTCGCCCATCCGGGTAAGTCTGCCCGAATGAGTCCGCCCGAATGGAAGCATATCCGCTGCTCTCAGCTGCCAGGTAAGGTTGATGCGGGCGACCCCTTCTCCTGGACCCCCGCGACCCGCCATTTCCTCTGACCCTCTCAGCCTCTATCCCCGGGCCGATGTTTCTCGACAGAAGCCTGGCCGGTATGTATGCTGAACTTCATAATTCTGATCGCCGCAGTAGGCGAATTGACGCCATTCAAAGGGAGGCGTCCGTGATCGAGTGGAGGATCGAAGGGCGGGAGCTCGTCAGCTGCAACTGCATCGTTGGTTGTCCGTGCCAGTTCAACGCACCACCGACCCACGGTTTCTGTGATGCGGTCGTCGCCATTCAGATCGACCAGGGTCGCTTCGGCGAAACCCCACTGGACGGGTTGCGTGCGGTCGCGGTCATGACCTGGCCGGGAGCCATCCATGAGGGGCATGGCAAGTGCCAGGTCATCATCGACGAACGCGCTTCGGAGGCACAGAGGGAGGCGCTATTGAAGATCCTGTCGGGCCAGGAGACTGAGCCCGGGGCGACCATCTTCAACGTGTTCGCCGCCACGTTCGAGCAGGTATTCGAGCCGCTGTTCAAGCCCATCGAGATCGACATCGACGTCGATGCCCGCCGTGGGTCTGTGCGCGTAGATGGGATGGTCCAGGTCACGGGATCTCCAATTCTCAATCCGGTTACAGGCAGCGAGCACAGGGCGCGCATCGACATGCCGGATGGCTTCGAGTTCCGGATCGCTGAGGTGGGCCGCGCAAGCACGCAAGCGAGCGGCAACTTGGCTTTCGGCTTCGATGATACCCACGCGCACTTCGCGCGGCTCAACATGTCCCAGAACGGCGTGGCAGCCTGACGTGATGATGACGGCTCTCGCGCTCGGGACTGCAACCTAGCTCTCCATCCGGCCAGGGGCAGGCATGATCGACGCGGTCACCAGGACAGAAGCCCTGCTCCGGCGTGAACGGCTGATCATCATCGCGGGTCTGGCCATCATCATCGCGCTCGCGTGGACCTACATCATCTCGGGCGGCGGTACGGCCATGACGGCCGTCTCGATGACACACTGGCGGCTTCCGCTGTCGATGGCGATGCACGCCGCGCCGGCCACGTGGACGCTGACCTATGCGCTCGTCATGGTCACCATGTGGTGGACGATGATGATCGCCATGATGCTCCCAAGCGCGGCGCCGACGGTCCTGCTGTACGCCCAAGTGACCCGACATGCCGCGCGCCAGGGTCAGGTCAACGCAACCGTTCCTGCGGCCGTATTCGTGGCGGGGTATCTCGCGGTTTGGCTGGCATTCAGCATCCTGGCGACCGGCCTCGAGTGGCTGCTGGAGCGTGCTGGAGTGATCGACGGCATGATGATGGGCTCCGTCGACGCTTGGCTCTCAGGCGGCTTGTTGATCGCGGCTGGGCTCTACCAGTTGTCGCCGCTGAAGGGCGTCTGTCTCGATCACTGCCGCGCGCCCGCCGTCTACCTTTCACAGCACTGGCGGGCGGGACGCAGTGGTGCCTTCCTGATGGGGATCGGGCACGGGGCCTACTGCCTCGGCTGCTGCTGGGCGCTGATGCTGCTTCTGTTCGTTGGCGGTGTCATGAACCTGCTTTGGATCGCGGGGCTGACGGCGGTGGTGCTGCTAGAAAAACTCAGCCCCTTCGGTTCCCGGCTGGCGCCGTGGCTCGGATCGGGCTTTCTTCTCGGCGGCACACTCGTCATCCTGCTGGTCTGAGTGGCCGACCTCTCGAACGCAAAAGAGCCGCCATCTCTGGCGGCTCCCGCGATCGGCAGGAAGTTGGCTCGGCGTCAGCGCGAGTAGAACTCGACCACCAGGTTGGGCTCCATGATGACCGGGTACGGGACGTCGGAGAGAGCCGGCACGCGTAGCAGCTTTGCCGTCATCTTGTTGTGATCGACCTCGATGTAGTCGGGGACGTCGCGCTCCGGGCTCTTGATGGCCTCGAGCAGCATCGGGATCTGGCGCGATTTCTCACGCACCTCCACGACATCGCCGACCTTGCAGCGGTAGCTCGCGATGTTGACACGGCGCCCGTTCACCTTGACGTGGCCGTGACTGATGAACTGGCGGGCTGCATAGGGCGTCGGCACGAACTTGGCGCGGTACACGATGGCGTCGAGCCGCCGCTCGAGCAGGCCGATGAGGAGCTCGGAGGTCGAGCCCTTGAGGCGCGCCGCCGTGTCGTAGATGCGGCGGAACTGACGCTCGGTGATGTTGGCGTAATAGCCCTTCAGCTTCTGCTTGGCACGAAGCTGCTGGCCGTAGTCCGACAGCTTGCCCATGCGGCGCTCGCCGTGCTGGCCGGGGCGACTCTCGCGCTTGTTGATGGGGCTCTTCGGACGGCCCCAGATGTTCTCTCCGAGGCGGCGATCGATCTTGTGCTTGGCGCTGACGCGCTTCGTCATGTGTAGGCACTCCAGTTGAGAGCTGTTGCAGCTTGGAGCGCCCCCTCCTCTGCCCGGTGTCCCGAGCCGACAGGCGCCGACCTGACTGGCCGTCGCCGCGGGTGCGCAAATCAAACGCGGGCCTAGTGGCCCGCGCGCGGATGCTCAATATCCGGATTGCCGGCGTCCGTCAACCGGCTGGAAGGCGCACCGCCTGCTACTTCTTTACTGAACCCGTTGATCTTTCGGCCAAATCCGGACCCGTTGCCACGTAGGCGGCAATCAGCTCCTTCACCTTCTTACGCTGCTCGTCGGTGCAGGTGTTGGCGTCGGGCGCTTCCTTTTCATCGATGACGACTTCCTTTCCGCCGTCCGTCTTTTCGACCAGCCTGATCTTGCCCGTCAGCAACATCACCGTCGTCAGGTGGAGCTGGTTGATGTAGATCAACTGCTGCTCGGTCCACTTTCCCTTTGCTTCCTCCCGCCGCATGAGCGAGCGGTAGTTGGCAACCTGATCCTCAGGAAGCTCGCAGATCTGGGCATGGGCCGTGAGGCGGCCCACCTTGATGACCTCGCGCGCCGTGTCGAGCGGCACTTCGACCTTGCTGCGGTCCTTTTTGTCGATCTCGACGGTGGTGCCATCGGGCTTGGTGAACTTGGCCGGCGTGAGCGACCAGGCATAATCCATGAATGCCTTGACGGCGCGCTCGCTGATATCCTGCGCGTTGGCTGGTGTCAGCACCATCATCAGTGCCCCGAGTCCCAACGCCGCAGCCCGCATCCCCGCAGTCCAGATCTTGCCCATTCACTCAGCCCTTGAAGCCGCCTCAGTTGCGGTCCGCAACACGTCCGTCCTCCCACAGCATTGTGCGGTGGTTCGGCTCGAAAGTGGGCATAATCAAGGCACTTTATGCGGGTGGTTTCCGGCCCGCGCCCTTGCCGTGAGCCAGCGTGGCCACTATGCCACGCAGCGTCCGGACTTCCTGCTCGCTCGCGTTCATGCGGGCGAACATGCTTTTCACGTTCCGCATCACGGTCTGACGCCGGTGTGGCGGGTTGAAGAAGCCCAGTCGGTCGAGCTCGGATTCGAGGTGATCGAAGAAGCCGTAGAGCTCCTCCTTGGTCGCCGGACGCGCGCCTCTCCTGTTGAGACCCGGCTCGAGCCCCTTTTCGTAAGAGGTGACCCGGCCGAGCGTTCCGCGTTTCGTCTCTTTCAGCCACTCGTAGCTCACGAGCAGCACGGCCTGGGCGACATTGAGAGATGCGAAGCGCGGGTTGACCGGCGCCATGACGACCGCGTCCGCCAGCGCGACCTCGTCCGTCTCGAGCCCGGCCCGCTCCGGCCCAAAGACGATTCCGCAGCGCTCGCCCTCTTCTATTCGCCTGTGGATTTCCTGCGCGGCCTGCTCGGGCGTCAGGACCGGCTTTGCCAAGTCCCGCCGCCGCGCTGTCGTGGCGCAGACGAAGTTGAGGTCGGCGACGGCCTCGGCGAGCGTGCCCGACGCGCGCGTCGCATCGATGATGAAATTCGCACCCGCCGCGGCGGCGCGCGCCTTCTCGTTGGGCCAGCCGTCGCGGGGGGCGATGAGCCGGAGATCGTCCAGGCCGAAGTTTGCCATGGCGCGGGCCACCATGCCGATGTTGTCGGCAAGTTGCGGCCGGACGAGGATGAGCGTCGGGCTCGGCAAGCCATCTTCGTCGATACCGGCAAGGCGCTTGGGGCGTGGGTCCTCGAGCCGCTTCAGCCGCCGGATGACCCGCCGGGCAAGAAACCAGAGCTCCTCCCCGGCCCATGTCTTGGCAAGGGCGTCGAGGGACGGAAACGTTGCCGCTGGCAGCGGGCCGCCGGGCGACAGCACGAGGCCGGTGTCGGCGAATGAAATGGATGAGAACCGGGCGCAGAACTGGTCGAGAGTCGCGAGCCCTTGGCTCTCTGTCCACTTGCGGCAGCCTGGACAGAAGGCCTGAGCGGCGACACAGGCCTCATCGGCGCAGTAGTTGATGGCGGCCCGCACCTCCTCGGGCGAAAGCGGCGGCTCGGCCAGTGCGCTCGCCGCCTCCACGTTCTCCCGATAGGCAGCGCCGACGACCTCGGCGACCGTGAGATCCGTCTCCTCGATGGCAGGAGATTGCGTTTTGGCGTGCTTTGGGTTGACGGCGCGCATCTGCGGGCCTGCTGTCCTCTCGTCGGCGCGGCTCATCCGGGCTCGTGAGGGCTGGCGTAACGAATGCCGCCGGAGAGAGCAACCGGGCCGCCGGTCACAGGCGTATGGGCCCGCGTGCTCAGCAAATCAACAGGTCGGCTTGAGAGGTGCGCCACGTGAGATCGCAAAGTGATCGGCTCGGTTGAGCGTTCTCGATACCGTCCGAGAGGTCGAGCACGCGGTCATAATGGGGGCTCAGCAAAGCCTTGAACCGCTGCAACCGCTCCACGTCGTCGCGATCGGCCGTGAGTTCGACCAGGATCGGCACACGCGCATCCAGAAGACGACTCATGCCGTCGAGGACTGCGAGCTCGTGGCCTTCCACGTCGATCTTCACCAGGGAAACCCGATCGGCGTCGACACCTTCCTGCGCGAGAATGTCGTCGAGCGTCAACGCCTCTACTTCGATGCCTTCGCCGCGGCCGGAACGGAAGCTGCGCTCGACCGAATGGGCGCCGTGGTTCTTGCTGTTCCTGACAAGCTGGAGGCGACCGGCGCCCCGACTGGCAGCGGCCTCGATAGCCCGCACACGCTGCTCGAAGCCGTTCAGTGACAGGTTGCGCTTGAGAATTGCGAAATTGTGCGGATCGGGCTCGATGGCGATGCCTTCGGAAAACAGGCCGGACTTCAGGGCATAGATGCTCAGTGCGCCGATATTCGCGCCGACGTCGATGAACACGCCGCCCATCCGGAATTGGCCGGCCCTCCGCAGGGCGCCAATCGCGGTTTCAAGCTCCCTGCGTTGCCAGCAGCGTCCGCCCATCAGCTTCAGGGCGATCTTGTCGTCGCGTGGATCGACGTAGAGCGCATGGTCGCCGAATGGGACCAGGCAAAGCGCTCCAGGTGCCAAGTGCTGATCGAGCAGCGCGCGGAGCGCAAGGCCGCGCAGCCTCGGACTGGCACCGATCAATCCTGTTGCGCGCGTGACAGCACGCGCCGCAAACCGGCGGCGTCGCTTCCGCCAGAATTCGCGATCCAGCACTCGACGATTGTGTGGCAACGAAGCTCTCGTGACGGACTGCAGTCATGCAGTCAACGATCATGAGGCCTATTGGTTCAGGGCGTTATCACCTTCCGCCGATCACAACCCCTCGACCGACTCTTGTTCAAATCCCTTGTCATCTCGGCGCTTGTCGCCGGGATCCAGCTCACGTCTTGCTCCAGTGCTTACGGATGGCTGGATCCCGGGCACAAGGCCCGGGATGACTGTGTAGTGGCGAAGAATTCTAGACTGAAAGAGCAGAGAACCGGCATTGTCCCCGGGGTCTCACCAGCTCCGCGATGGTCGCCTCATCGAGCGAATGGGGCGGCAGCGAGCGTGATAATTCCTCTTCGGGTTGATTACGCCGGGCCGGCCGCCCTTTGGCTCAAAACCATCCGTCATCCCGGCGCTCGTCGCCGGGATCTACCTCATGTCTTGCTCCAGAGCTTACGGATGGCTGGATCCCGGGCACAAGGCCTGGGATCGCTGCCTCTATCGGCAGAAAATTCTATGCTGAATAGAGTCTCACACCACTCGCCCGGTCTCGTCGTCGATCAGGTGCATGTTGCCGAGATCGGCGGCCAGTCGCATGGGGGCGCCTTCGCGGGCGTTGGCGTTCGGATTGACGCGTCCGCAGACCTGCGTGCCGTTGATCGAGAAGTAGACAAGAGTCTCCATCCCCATCGGCTCGGTGACTTCGATCTGGGCCTCGAACGGCACGACGTGAGGCTCCATGTGCGGGCGTACCTCGGTGATGTGCTCGGGCCGGAGCCCCAGCAGAAGCCGGCCGTTGCCCTTGAGGGATCTGTACCGCTCCCGCCGGGCTTCCGGGATCGGCAAAGCGAGATCACCAGTCAGTCGAACGGCGAGCTTACCGTCGCTCTCCTCCAGCTCGCAGGGAATGAAGTTCATGGCCGGTGACCCGATGAAGCTCGCGACAAACCGCGTCGCCGGCTTGTGATAGAGCTCGTTCGGCGAGCCGACTTGCTCGATGCGTCCCTGATTCATGACCACCACGCGATCGGCCAGCGTCATCGCCTCGACCTGATCGTGTGTGACGTAGACCGTCGTCGTGCGCACCTTCTGATGCACCTTCTTGATTTCGGTGCGCATCTGCACACGCAGCTTGGCATCGAGGTTCGACAGTGGCTCGTCGAACAGGAACACCTTAGGATGCCGGACGATGGCGCGGCCCATGGCGACGCGCTGGCGCTGGCCACCCGAAAGCTGCTTGGGCTTGCGGTCGAGCAGCTCGGTGATGTCGAGGATGCGCGCCGCCTCCTCCACCCGTGCCTTGATCTCCGGCTTCGGATAGCGCTTCAGCCGCAGCCCGAACGAC